>JARGOD010000006.1:14473-65354 GCA_029210205.1 Verrucomicrobiales bacterium
CCTCTCCTAAGGTGAAGCCTGAAGCAAAGCCTGCTCCGAAAGCTGAGCCGAAAGCCGAGCCGAAAGCAGATAAAGATCCGAAACCTGCGGCACCCGCCGTTCCTTCAGCTGACAAGCCTTCTCAGTAGTTGGTAAAGTAGGGTTTTAGAAACGAGAAAATTTATGACAGTTCCCCAACCGACACCGGACGAAATGGCAGAGCGCGCCTCGATCGATCGCTCTACCCGGTATCCTGTGATGTTTTTCTTCACCAGTGCGGCGGCGTGGCTACTTGTGGCGACCTTGTTGGGTTTCTCAAGTTCACTGAAGCTTCGGGTTCCCGGTCTTTGGGATGGCTGTGAATTTCTCACCTACGGTCGCCTTTTCCCTGCGCACATGAGTGCCCTCGTCTATGGCTGGGCGATGCAGGCTGGCATAGGAGTGATGCTTTGGCTCATGGCGCGTCTCACGCGAAATGAATTAAAGCATGGAATAACCATCATTGTGATCGGGCACGTTTGGAATGCTGCCGTGACCTTAATGGTCTTAAGCGTATGGTTCGGTTTTGGACGTGGAATTCCTCTTCTTGATTTTCCAAGTTGGATTTGGCCGATTGTGGCGCTTTCATACTCACTGATCGTCGTCTGGATGGTCCCGATGTTTCGCTCGCGGCGCGAATCGTCAGTCTACGTGTCCGAAATGTTCATCATCGGGGCAGCCGTCTGGTTTCCCTGGATTTTCCTGACTGCGAATATTCTGATCAACAAAGGAACTGCTCCGGTCATTGGTGCCGGTATTGATGCCTGGTATATCACCAACCTGATCTATTTCTGGATGGCGCCAGTGTCGCTTGCGGTTGCCTATTACATTATTCCTAAGATCGCCGGTCGGCCGATTCATAGTTACCCACTGGCCCATCTGACATTTTGGTTGCTCGCGTTCCTCGCTGGGTGGACCGGTTTTTCCCGCTTTATGGGAGGCCCTTTCCCTGCCTGGATGCCCGCAGTGAGCGGTGCTGCGGCAATTTTCATTCTTCTTGCCATACTTGCCACGGTCACAAATCTCATGCTGACTTTGAAGGGCTGTTCGAAAATATGGGAATACAGTCCCTCGTTGCGGTTCACGGTGTTCGGGATGCTTATGCTGGGACTCTATGCCTTGCTCTCGGCGATGAGCTCGACCTTCTATTTCGGAAAAGACTTACAATTCAGCCACTTCGTCGTTGGAATGGACACCCTTGCGTTTTATGGCTTCTTTTCCATGACGATATTCGGAGCCATTTACTTCATTGTTCCACGGATCACGGGCGCTGAATGGCCCTCGGGCGCAAGGATCAGATCTCATTTCTGGTGGAGCACCTATGGTATTATGACCCTCGTCGTGACGATGCTGGTTGGCGGCATTGCACAGGGAGGGAATCTGGCCGTCTGGGATCAGGAATTTTCCACGTCTTTCGTCAACTCTTCAGCTTATGTTGTGGGACGGGCAGTAGCATGGGCATTGATTTCCTATTCGAACTTCCTCTTCCTCTATCAATTGGCACAAATGTTCGTAGGAAAAGGGCGTAAGTCAGATGGACCTACCTTGATTCATTCAGAGCCCGGGACAGCGGCGAGTGCGAAAGCGGCGGCGGGTCTGAGCTGATAACCAATACACATTTCTCTTTAATGAAATCTGACACATTTTTGAAACTGATCGGGGGACTTGCTTTGGCATTCATTTTCCCGTGGGTGTTTCTTATCCTGATCCCATTTGTCTCAGCCTCAAATGCTGAGCCAATTCCTTATGGTGAAGGTGAAGAAGTCGAAGGTGGTGTCACGGCCTACCCTGACAGTGTTTTCTATCGCCATGGTTCCAGCGACTACGGGCGTCAGATTTATGCCGCCGAAGGATGCGTCTACTGCCACACTCAGGTGATACGCCCTACTTACGCAGGCCCTGACATGTGGCGCCCGGGATGGGGAGGCCGGGAAGCTGACGGGCTCGCTCGCGAGACACAGCCGCTCGATTATTCCCTTGAAGAGGTGGCGCCTCTTGGATACCAGCGCATCGGACAAGATCTTTCAAACGTCGGGCATCGTATCACGACGAGGGAGTTAATGCATCAGCACCTTTCTGATCCTACGAGCCTTGATCCTGACAGTGGGATGCCCGCTTACCTTCATCTCTACAAGAAATCTCCTTATGGCGAAGGGCTTGTTCCGACACCAAAAGCAGAAGCATTGGTGGATTATCTTCTTTCCCTGAAGAAAGATCAGCCCATTCCGTCCACGAAATAATTTAACTTAAAAATCTCACGCACAACCAAGATGGCAGACGAGATAAAGAACATCGATTACGAGCAGGGGCTTCCCAGCGCGATTGACCTTCATGATTCGGTAAAACGGGAAAACCCGCTTTCACAAGGTGGCGAGGGAACAGTCGGTCTTACCGTGATGGTGATCGGAGCGCTTATTCTCATTCTCGGCGGCGGTCATCTTTTTAGTTCAAGTAATGGCTTCAGCTCAGGCATTTACATAAGCGACAACTATCAGCCTGAGCCTCGCCCATCGCTCGGAGGAGATGAGGCAGCGGCGGAACAGGTTGCATGGATTGAAGACTGGATGAGTGATGGTAAGAAGGTTTACAATAACTGCATTGCCTGCCACCAGGCTTCCGGCTTGGGCATTCCCGGTCAGTTTCCACCCCTCGTGGGATCCGAGTGGGTCGATCAGGGCACAGCACGTCTCGGTGCGATTATGATCCATGGTATTAACGGTCCGTTCAAGGTTGCCGGACAGACCTACAATCAGCTGATGCCTGCCTGGAATAATTTAAGCGATGAAAAAATCGCTCAAGTGGTTACTTACATTCGACGTGAATTTGGTAGTCTCCAGGAAGGGGATGACGGCGTAGTAACCATCGAGATGATCAAAGCGGCTCGCGAGCAGTTTGGAAGCCACAGTGGTCCCTACACTGAGTCAGAGTTGCTTGCGATTCCTGCTGATGAGAATTTACCCGGTTCCAAGTTGAATTTGGAAACCGGTGAACCGCTCAGCGAAGGCTGAGGGTCCCTCCTAATGTTTGATTGATATCCGTTGCCCTGAATCGACTTTGTTGGTTTGCTAAGGTAACCTTTTCCAGAAAAATGAGCGCAGTAACCGCAGAGAAGAACGAAGAGACTCACGAAGATCACCATGATCATTATGAGCCGTTTTGGAAAAAATACATCTTCTCGACAGATCACAAAACAATCGGAATCCAGTATGGCTTCACTGCTCTGGTCTTCCTTGCGTTTGGATTCTTTCTGATGATGGTGATGCGCTGGAGCATCGCTTATCCGGACCGCGCTGTTCCGCTGCTTGCAGACTGGCCTTGGTTTCAAGCATGGCTTGACGATGGTGGCAAAGTCACGGGTGATCTCTATAACATGTTTGGAGCCATGCACGGCACGATCATGGTCTTCCTCGGGGTTGTTCCCCTGGCATTCGGTGCATTCGGAAACTACGTCACGCCATTACAAATCGGTGCGCCTGACATGGCGTTTCCCCGTCTTAACATGGCGAGTTACTGGCTTTACCTGATTGGCGGAGTCCTCATGTTTGTGAGCTTCTTTCTCCCTTCAGGTGCTGCGAAGGCCGGATGGACCAACTACTCCCCGCTAGCAACGACGACGGACCTCCATTATGGGGATTTATTTTGGACGGGCCAGACGCAATGGCTCATGGGGATGGTCTTCCTGATCAGCTCGTCGCTACTTGGTGCGGTGAACTTCATCTGTACGATTATCAACCTGCGTTGTCGGGGCATGACATGGATGCGGATGCCATTCTTTGTCTGGGCGATGCTCGTTACTGGTTTTCTGCTCCTCCTGGCTTTTCCTCCGCTTGAGGTCGCAGCGATCATGCAGTTGATGGACAGACTTGCTGGAACCAGCTTTTTTGTTCCGACTGGATTAAACGTGAGCGGTATGGCTTTCGACGCTGCTGGTGGTGGAAGTCCGCTACTTTATCAGCACCTATTCTGGTTCCTCGCTCACCCTGAGGTCTACGTGCTCATTCTACCCGCCTTAGCGATCGTTTCTGAGGTGATTCCATGTAACACGCGAAAGCCTCTCTGGGGTTACAAAACGATGGTTTATGCTGTGATGGTCCTGGGCTTTCTTGCGTTTATTGTCTGGGCGCACCACATGTATATCACCGGGATGGGGCCTGCGGTTTCGACATTTTTCCAGACCACAACAGTATTGATTTCGATTCCCTCGGTGATCTTGATCACATCGCTCCTGATTTCGATGTGGGGAGGTTCAATCCGATTTACAGTGCCGATGTTGTTTGCGACGGCCTTTATTCCGATGTTCGGGATCGGTGGTCTGACAGGACTTCCGCTCGCCTTCAGTCTCACTGATTTACATCTCCACGACACTTATTATGTGATTGGCCACTTCCACTACGTGGTGGCGCCGGGGACAATTTTTGGTCTTTTCGCCGGGATTTACCATTGGTATCCGAAGATGACCGGTCGGATGATGTCGACACGGCTTGGACATCTTCACTTTTGGCCGTCGTTGATTTTCATGAACGGCATTTTCGCGCCGATGTTCTTTCAGGGCATGGCAGGATTTCACCGTCGTGCCTTTGATGGGGGGAAGGCATATGAGCAAATCAGCAGTCAGATCTTCTCGGAGCCGAACACCTTCGTCTCGAATATTTGTGAGATGATGAATGTTATCGAGCCTGATGCGCCGCTCCGTATGATCGATTTGAACATTATCACTTCCGGTTCCGCGTGGCTCCTTGCAGTATTTCAGGTGCCGTTCATCATCAATCTCTTCATCAGCGCCTTCAAAGGGAAAAAGGTGGAAAGCGACAACCCGTGGGATGCTACGACCCTCGAGTGGGCGACTCCAACGCCGCCGCCTCATGGCAATTTTGCTTCCGAGCCAGTTGCTTATCGGGGCCCCTACGAGTACAGCGTGCCAGGTGCGGCTACCGATTTTAGTCCCCAGTTTGAGAGCGATCCTGCTTCTCTGGTCGATGAAAAAGAGAAAGAAGAGTCTTCTGCGACATAACCGGAACAGACTGAAAATTTTCCCATTAACAGGTTAGCGATTTTACTATGGAGATTCCTTATGAAGTGACCCCTCGCCGTGACACGGGGTTGTACAATTCCAAGCTTGCCATTTGGCTCTTCCTCGCCTCTGAGGTGATGCTGTTTGGCGGACTTTTTTCTGGCTACGTCTTTCTGCGGCTGGGAGTCCAGGACGGGGTCGATAACCCGTGGCCCTGGGGGCTTAATGTCCACAAAGGCTATGTCTGGCTCGGGTTTCTCAACACGCTGATACTTATTGGATCCAGTGTTGGTGTGGTTTTCGCATGGGTCGCTTTGAAAGAGCGAAACTGGCGGAGGTTTCAGGTTTTAATGTATGCCGTGGTCGCCTGTGCGGTCGCGTTCATGTGCATCAAGTCAGTTGAATACAACAGCAAGCTGACAAAGCACCACGGGATCAAGTTGCTCGATAATTCTGTGATGGAGGGCAAGATCCTTGATGGGACGGACAAAATCCGTTTTTCAGGAGATAAAGCCTCTTTCAGTCTTCAAGGCGCGCTCCCCATTTTTCTGCGAGAAATCGCAGGTGATGAATTTCCTGAGCTAAAGCTCGAAACATCCGAGGGGGAGGATGCCGTCACATTCACTTCGAAAGCTGAATTCAAAAAGTGGTTCTACCAGGCTCGCCGTGATACTGCCTCCGAGCTCGCGAAGGAGAGGAAACGTTACCGCTCCGAACTTGCCAGTGGAACCGAAAACCCTGCTCCGGTCTCTGTTTCAACCGGCGCCACGGTGATTGCCGCAAAGCCGTTTGCATTGAATGGGAATCCAAGAACTGTGATTGGGCACTCTGACACAACGATGAATTATCGTGATGGGTCTAAAGTGGACGGGACTCTCACCGGGGATGATGTTCTTTTTGAGATCCACGAAGTCGACATGCAACTCGTGATGCCTACGAAGCAACGCGAGTCTCTCCTCTGGGATGTGGTGGACGATGAGAATGCCAAGCAGGAGTTTTTCACAAAGCAGCACAAGTACTATGAAACGATGCGAGCCTACTATGAGCCTCGCGGTGAGACGATCCCGGAAAAGATGCTTCGCGGTCATAAGCTGAACCTTCATTACGTGCACGTCGGCGGCGAGCACGCAGAAGGGCACGGTTCTGACGGCGAAAAGCACAAGAAGGGAGATGCTGAGCATGATGGTGAGGAGGTCCACACCAGTGAGAGCAAGCCTTCAGCATCGAAGGTCGAGAAAGATACCGGACATCACGGGACGATTACGGTTCCGAGGGACAAGATAAAGTTCATGGGAAACCACGGGCCTCGCTACGGTAACTACTACGCGATCTACTTTACAATGACTGCGCTCCACGGCTTGCATGTTGTCGGAGGAGCATTGGTTCTCTTATATTTCGTTGTCTTCGGAAAGAAAATGTTCCTAAAGAACCCGGAGCACCTAGCCAACCGCGTTGAGGTGGGCGGCTTGTTCTGGCACTTTGTTGACCTGATCTGGATCTTCCTGTTCCCGATTATGTATCTCCTCTAAACTGAATTTTACTGATTGTTACTATGTCGGAAGAAACCCACGACTGGGGAAAGCATAAGAAGACCTATCTGATGGTAGGTATTGCTCTCTTCTTTTTTACAGGCGTCACCATTGCTCTCGCATTAGTTCCCTGGTTGGACGTGGGCCCCCCGGGGCCAACTCCGGGCGATTATGTTCTTGGTCTTGCCGTTGCGACGACGAAGGCAGGTCTCGTTGCGGTCATTTTTATGCACCTCAATCACGAACGTGGATTGATTTACAAAACCCTCGTTTTCACGGTGTTGTTTTTTATCAGTCTTATGGCTCTGACGCTCTTTGCTGAATTCGATCCCATTCGAGAACAGTACGACACTTTCGAAACGACTAACGGCAAATTAACTGAACAGGAATAAAACGAGTTATGTCTCTTAAGAATTTCCATCTCGCCTTCATCACAATCTGTGTGCTCTTCACAGGTGGTTTTGCTGCCTGGTGCCTCTTAGTTCCGGGGCTTCCCTCAATGTTTTCTGCAATGGGCTGGATCAGCGCGGCAGGAGCTCTTTTGCTTTTCATTTACGGGATCCGTTTCTTCAAGAAAGCTAAGGACGTAATTGTCTAGAAACTCGACATGAACTCATTTCTCCCTGATTCCATTTTTCTTGCTTGTCCGATGTGCATGAGCGGTGCAGAAGGCGTCCTTGCTGATGCCGCCAACTCAGCTATTGCTGTGATGCTTGTGCTTCTCAGTGGTGTCCTCATGGGATTTCTCGGATTTATCTTTTACCTTATGAAGCGGGCAAAGAATTTCACGGGTGAAGTGCCCGGCGAAGTCGCCGCCTGAGATCTTTTACTGATTTGATATGATTGAATGGATTAATGACATTTCCGGGATGCACGAAGTGGCCTCCCGACATGGTGATGTAGGTAACCATATGCTGGCCTTGATCCACTGGTTCATGGCAATTCTTTTTGTGGGCTGGACTTCCTTTTTGATTGTTGTCCTCTTCAAGTTCAATCGAAAGAAGAATCCTAAAGCTAACTACAGCGGAATCACCTCTCACTTTTCGACCCATGTTGAGGTCGGCGTCGTCATTGTTGAAGTCGTCCTCCTGCTCGGCTTTGCTTTTCCTCTCTGGGCGAAGCGTGCGGACGCGAAAGAGCGTCCTACCGGTGACGAGGTCGTTAATCTGCGAGCTGTGGGTGAGCAGTATCGCTGGACCTTCCACTATGCCGGTCAGGATAAACTGGTGGGTATGACTTCGCACGAGCGGCTTTCCGGAAGCAATCCGGTGGGACTCGTTGAGGAGGATCCCAACGCTCCTGATGATTTTGTATCTGTGAACGAGTTGGTGATTCCAAAGGGTCGGCCCGTCGTTATTCAGGTAACATCGAAAGATGTTATTCATGGTCTCGCGATTACACCGATGTTCATTCAGCAGGATGCGATTCCCGGGTCTGAGATCCCGATGTGGTTCGTGCCTGAGAAAGAAGGAGAGTGGAATATAGTTTGCGCACAACTTTGTGGTGCCGGCCACGCGCAGATGGTCGCCTATGTTAAGGTGGTCAGTTCTGAGGAGTTTGACGAGTGGTATGCTGCGCAAAATCCTCTTATTCCGAAGTCCTGATCTTCGGACGGAAGTATCACGATTTTGGATGGCGGATCGCGTGAGCGTTCCGCCATTTTGTTTTACAAAATGATCTCTATTCACTTATCTGAAACGTAAGATCGTATTGATGAATGATGCTCCCCCCCATAGCAGGGCATTCCAAGTTTTCTCGCGTCTCGTCGTCGTTGTTGCTGTCCTTCTTATTTGGTGGGGCGCAGCAACAACGACAAAACAGGCAGGAATGGTCTTTGCTGACTGGCCCTTGAGTCTGGGCTCTTTTAATCCACCCGGGTGGCTGGATTATATGGTGCCATTTTTGGAGCACAGTCATCGACTATTGGCAAAGCTGGTCGGAGTCCTCGTTTTGATATTATTCACATGGGCCTATGTGCGTTCTGGTCGACAAGCGTCAGAGGTTTTCATCCTGATTCTTCTGCTCGCATTGACTCTCGGAGTGTTTATTGCTGCAGGTGACGAGCGTTTTGATGCTTCTCGGAAACAGATGTTCCTGACGATAGCTCTTGCGTTAGCCGTGCTTCCTGTCGGATGGCTTGTTTGGAGGTGGAGAGACAACTCGTGCTCCCTCGTCCAGAAGTTGTCCGCCCTTGCGCTTCTTATGGTAACCACTCAGGCAATCTTTGGTGGTTTGCGGGTGACAGAGATTTCCGACTTTTTTGCGGTGGTTCATGGCTGCTTCGCTCAGGCATTTTTTTGTGTGCTCATTCTTATCGCAATGGCGTCAGGCAACGGGTGGGAGTCGACCGGGTTTGCCGCGAGTTCAAATCGCATACGATTAACGAAGATTGCCGGAACGGTTTTTACCGGGCTGATTTTTATACAGCTTATCCTTGGCGCAAAGATGAGGCACTTTCATCGCAGCGGTGTCCCTGATGATGATTTGTTCCTGACTCAGGGCCAGTGGATTCCCGGTTTTGAAGATCCAATTATTGCTGTTCTCTTTCTGCACAAGTTTACCGCCGTATGCGTTCTTCTTTTCGCCATTGGAATCATGATTCGCCTCTTCGGTGAACGGGAAAATGGGGATGGAAGAGATTTTAAGATGATGGCGTTGATCGTGGGACTAATCTTGTTCCAGATCATTCTCGGTCTCTCTGTCATCGGCACCGAAAAGAGTTTTTGGGTCACCAATGTTCATGTGTTGAATGGGCTGGGCATTCTTGCGCTTTCCTTCGTTTTTTCCGTTCGCGCCTGGAGAGGTCGGAACGTAGAGTCCGACATCGCTAATTGCTCTTCAGGCGCTACCTTAAGAGCCTGATAATGTAATTATGGCCTTGAACGAAACGGACTCCAAGCAGCCCCCCCCTGCCGGCCTGCTGAAGGCGATTCAGAGTGATCTTCTCGCTCTCACCAAGGCCCGTCTTAGCGTTCTTGTGGTTCTGACGGCTGTGTTCGGCTACTTTGTAGCGACGAAAACCAGTGGAACGTTTTCCGGGGCCATCCTTTGGCACATCCTCATTGGCACGATTCTCGCTGCTTTTGGAGCATCGGTCTTCAACCAGCTCATGGAGGTGGATGCTGATAAACTGATGACGCGAACTTCGGACCGGCCGCTTCCGTCAAATCGAATGCCGAAGCCTCTCGCGTTCATTCTTGGATGGTTGCTCTCCGCCTTTGGGCTTATCCATCTGGGGGTGATGGTCAATGTTATGGCTGCTGCGATGGGCGCAGCTACGTTGATCACTTATCTTTTCATCTATACACCGATGAAGAAGGTCTCTTCGTTCAACACGATCGTGGGTGCTGTTTCCGGTGCTTTGCCGCCTCTGATCGGCTGGGCCGGAGGAGAAAAGTCCCTTCTAAGTTTCGGCGCGTTGTTTCTCTTCCTATTGCTCTTTCTTTGGCAAATGCCTCACTTTGCTGCGATCAACTGGATGTATCGTGAGGAATATGCCAAGGGTGGATTTAAGATGTGGTCGAATGATGACGTGTCCGGCGAAAAGACTGCGAGGATTGCGGTTTTCTTTTCCATCTTAGTCGTTCTTTTTGGAGTTCTCTTTCCGCTTTTGACACCCGTAATGGCAGGGTGGGGAACGGTTCCCTGTGGACTCCTGAGCCTCGTCATGCTTTTGCTCGCGCTGAAGTTCCGAAGATCCGGAACTCGCGATGATGCGCGCCGACTCTTTTTCTACACCCTTCTTTATCTCCCCCTCATGATGATAGCAGCCTATTTAGCTTGGCTCTGAGACATGGTGAAAAACGTAATTAATTTGGCTATGGATGAAAAAGCTCCCGCAATGAGTCGCAATCAAATTATCACCTGGTGGGCGTCGATAATCGGCGTTTGTCTGGTGATAGCGTTCGGATCAATTTTTGTGACCCGTGCCTACCTCTTACGCCGCGACTACGAATTTAAAAACTGGCGACCTCCGCACATTGCCCGGCTCGAAACTGATCTCGAAGCGATTAATCGGGACGGGAAAAACGTTTCGCTTGGTGAACTGCGAAAGAAAATTTACGTTGCTGGGTATCAATACACTGATTGCCCGGCTGGTTGCCTCGGAATGGCTTCAGTCATGAAGCTGCTTGAGGAGGAGTTCGGCGATGACCCGCGGTTCCGCCTTGTTTCAATCAGCGTGAATCCAGATGGGGACACGCCCGAAAAAATGAATGCCTGGGTAAAAGAGCATGGAATAGACTCCGAAGACTGGTGGTTTCTAACGGGGGACGGAGAGGAAATAACAAAATATATGATTTCCGAGTTCAAGTTCTATGGAACTGAAGAGGTCACCGACCCTGAACAGATTGCCTCAATCGGAGAGTTCATGCACGATACCCGCCTCGCACTTGTCGATGGGGAAGCCAACATTCGCGGATACTATGATGTCATGAATGTCCAGCGGGGCGATATGGAATACGAGCGACTCGTGCGTGAGTTGAAGATGGTGCTCGATCCTGAACTGAAGTTATCCGATTTTGATCTAGGAATCGAAGAGGAGTGATATGGATTATTCGATTTTCCCCCCGATCAATGCAGGGTTAAACGGCTTGAGCACAATTCTATTGGTGACCGGCTTTTTTCTGATTAAATCCGGAAGGAAAGAGGCTCACAAAAAGGTAATGATCGGGGCGTTGGCGAGTTCCGCCGTCTTTCTAACCTGTTACCTCTTTTATCATTATGGTGTCGGTCACACTGAGTTTCCTAAAGAGTATCCAATCGCCCGCCGCGTCTATCTCGCGATTTTGATTCCTCACATCATTCTCGCGGTGGTGAATGTTCCTCTGATCGTTCTTCTCGTGATAGCCGCCTTTCGCGGCAGGTTCGAAAAACATAAAAAGCTTGCGAGGTATACTTTCCCCTCATGGCTTTTTGTCTCTGTGACCGGTGTAATTATCTATTTTTTCATCTATGTCTGGTTCCCTCCCACACTGGAAGCAAAGGATTCGGAGCTTGGTTCCCTTCCGCAAAGCGACGAACGAGTTACAGTGGTCGAGGCCAGGTTTGAGTCAGGAGATTTGGTTTTTGAACCCGCCTTCCAGGTCTATCGAGCCGAAGCCGGCCAGAAAAACGTTGAGGTGAATTTCACTGTAAAGAACACAGGGGCTGAATCCGCAAAGGTGTCACGCCTCGTCAGTGGTTGCGAGTGTCTCTACGTGGAGATTGATCAGGATCCTGTCCCACCGGGAGCGCGGGCAATCATCACAGGTCTTTTCGATACAGAGAAATTACGTGGGCAGTCAGAAAGAAAAATTACGATCGAGTTTGAGGGTGAACGGCGTCCTGTGTTTCTCACGACCCGGATCGAGACTGAACCGGTCTACACGATCACTGAAGAAATGACTTCATGGGAAATTGGATCAAAACCGGAGACGAAGATTGTCGAGTTTCGTGTCGTTCGTGACGATCCGGTCAAGGTTCTAAGCGCTGAGAGTAAGAGAAAGGAAGTCACTTGTGAACTCGTGACAGTAGAAGAGGGACGCTCCTACGACTTACTGCTCACCCCGCAATCCACCGACATGAGTATATTGGGGATAGTCCGGATAGAAACGGACTGCGAAATTGAATCCTACGCCCGTCCCCTGGCCTACTTCTCGGTGCAATGAAAACCTTTGGGACTGGGAAACAAGTTGTCGTCATAGTTGGTCTTTCGATCGTTGCGACTCTTTTTTCTGTAGCCTTTCATCCGAAGCGACCTTCCTGGTATCGGGTATCCAGTCCTGAGGAACTTCGCTGGCAGATTCTACCCGCGGAAATTGCTGAGCTCTCGAAGAATGATGAAATCCTGTGGGTGGATGCTCGCGAGCGCGAGAAGTTTGAGGTGGATCACATGCAGGGCGCAATCCTCCTGAATTTGGGTGAGTGGGGAGACTTGATGTTTCAGCATATGGATATTCTTCAGTCGGCATTTTCCCGGCCTGTTGTCGTCTATTGTGACACGGAGACTTGCGGAAAGAGTCAGGAAGTTGCAAAGCGCCTTCGAGAACTGATCGGGTTGGAACCGGTCTATGTCTTAAAGGGAAGTTGGCGCGAGCTTGGTATCACTCCTGAATCTTGAGATATTCTGACTCTTAACCTGCCGCAACCAACCGGTGCTACGCAGGTCGGTGTTCTCACGAATCCGGTTTAAGAGTCTCACTTTTTCACTTTCCACATGGGGTTAGGAGAGTGTGCAATTTTGAAAAAGTCTGCTGCTTCGGCGACAATTTCTGGATTTTCGAAGGCAACATCCTTCTCTTCGCCGATGTCGGTTTCCACATGATAGAGCTGAATCTCTCCAGTGAACATTGGCTCTCGAAGTGCTTTCCACGGCCCGAACCGCAGAGCCTGCTTACTTCCTCGCTCATAAAATTCCCAATAGAGGTAATCATGTTTCCTCTGACTGTCAGAATCACCAGTGAGAGTCGGGGCAAAGCTGATCGATTGTGTTTTTGGAGGAGCTTCGACGCCTGCCAATTCGCAGGCAGTGGCGATCCAATCAGTGAAACCGGCGACATGGTCAGAAATTGATCCTCTTTCAACGACGGATGGCCAGTAAGCGATCGTCGGCACGCGAATTCCACCTTCAGTAAGATCACGTTTCATCCCGCGAAGTGGCCCGTTCGCGTCAAAAAACTCAGGATCATTACCACCCTCTTTGTGATGACCATTGTCCGAACTGAAAAGGATAAGGGTACTCTCATCAATCCCAAGATCCTCCAATTGCTGAACGATCGCCCCGATATCGCGGTCCATCCGTGTGATCATTGCCGCCTGTCCTTTATCAGGATCTGGCCAGTCTTTGTCGGCGTAGATTCCATAGTCAGGAACCTCCTGTCCGTCTCCAAGAACCCGTCCGGCTTCATTATTCGCATGTGGAATCGTCAAGGCAAGATAGAGAAAGAAAGGTGCCTCTTCTTCTGCCCGGGCGCCAATCCAATCGTGAACCTCCTCGACAAAGAGATCGTGGGAATATTCGATTTTGCCCTCTGGTGTTGCAAAGCCTGCCCCGTCCTCTGGCTTTTTGGTGGAGATCCTGACTTCCTCCCAGAGAGGAGAAGTTTTGTTTTTCAAAGGCACCACATCATTGTTCCGAATTAGAAACTCGGGGTAGAAATTGTGAGCATGACGCTGATTCAGGTAACCGAAGAAGTAGTCGAAACCTTGCTTGTTGGGATGGCCAGCTGATCCGAGCTCACCAAGGCCCCACTTCCCAATCAAAGCGGTGGAATAGCCGGCCTCCTTCATTTTTTCCGCCACAGTAACGTCAGCGTCCGGCAGGGTCTGAGCTTCGGCCGCTCCGTTTCCGCGGATCCAGCAGTTGCCCGTATCCTGTCCGGTCATGAGGACGCAGCGCGAGGGAGCGCAGACGGTGGCGCCGGCGTAAAACTGAGTGAACTTCATGCCGTCTTCTGCCATGGCATCGAGGCTCGGCGTCTTGATCTTATCCTGCCCAAAGCAACCGAGATCTCCGTAGCCAAGGTCGTCGGCGAGAATGAAGATCATATTGGGCTTCTCTGCACCTTCGAGCAGAGGTGAAGAAAAACAGAGAAGAGCCAGTAAGCAGGAGATGATTTTCATCTTCCTATCTTGCAAGAATGCCGTCCCATTGCGATCACGAATCAGGGGCGTGATGCCGGAGATCAATGATCGAAGACGTTTCTTAAAAAATCCTCAAGTCCGTTCATCTCGAACCATTCCAAACTCCATGGATTTTCGCTGACGATTGCATCCGCTTTTTCCTGCGGAGCACGGTAGACATCGGCATCAACGATACCACCTTTGGTATGCACCTTAATTGGAACTCTTTCATAGAATGAATCTTCATAGAGGTCCAGCCGTTGTAGTGCAGGAGCGGGGATATCGAAATAGACACGCCCGCGGACTAAGCTTTCGTGGGAAGGGCTCTCTTCCCGGATGGCGGGAAATGTCGCTCCCTTAACCGTCCAGATTGAGTGTCCTTTGAGAAACGCTTCGGTCGAATCGAGATCAGGACATTCCGTGACCAGTTCCCAGATCCGTGGGACCAGAAGAGTGCCGTAAACGAAAACATTCATGCGAAAGGGAGTGTCTTGCTATTTGAACCGCTATCGCTCATTCTCGAAGAGTGCAAGCAGTCTCACAGATTCTTCTTTTCAGCTCCGGGATACTTCTTCTGATGATTGGCGCAGGATGCAAGACGACCGGAAACAAAGAAGGCGAAAATGAGGCTGCGGCGACTGAGGAAACACCGGAAATGAAGATTCCGGTGGGTTCTCTACATGTCGTTCGTCAGGCCGAGAAATTTGTGTTGATACGTTCTGCACGCATCATGTCGATTGAGCCGGGTTCAGAGCTTGTGGTTGTAGCGAGCGATGGGGCGGAAACGGCAAAACTTCGCGTAAGTCCGGCACGAAAAGGTGAGTTTGTAACTGCAGATATCATCTCCGGGATGCCACAAGTGGGTGACAAAGCACTCATGAATTACGCAGTGCAAAGACAATCGGCTAACAAGCCTGCAGAGTTCGGAGTCTCTGAGAATGAAATCCAGGTGCTTGAATAATAAAATTTGGACCGTGTTAATCCGGGAACTTAAGAGGGTGGAGTAAACTTCAGTTCTCTGCCCGGAAATTTGACGAGATGACGGATGAAATGTCCAGAAAAGCAGGCGGGACAAGACGTCCGCTGGAGCGCGTTCTCAGAGTTCATGAAATGGTTTCGCGAGGTCGATTGCCAAATGCCAATGAAATAGCTCGCGAGCTTGAGGTGAGCCGTAAAACGATACTGAGGGACATTCGCTTCATGAGGGACGACCTCGGGTTGCCGCTGGTTTACGATGAATCGCGTCATGGCTATTTCTATTCACGGCCCGTGAATGAGTTCCCTCTTTTGCAGACCTCGGCCGACGACCTTGTGGGTTTGATTCTTGCCCGCAATGCGCTCGGCCCCATGAAGGGATCGGCTCTTGAAGCAACTTTACGGAGCAGCTTTCAGCGTCTTCAAGCAACGATGAGTGATCAAGTAACGATCCCATGGTCAGAGATAGATCAGGCGTTTTCCGTGAAGTCGACCGGAATCACGGAGAGGGATGTTTTTGTGTTCGAACGACTTGCGAAGGCGGTCCTGGAAAGCCGCGAGTTACACTTTGAGTACCAAAAACTCAGTGATGAAAAAGCGATGAAGCGCCGTCTCCAACCCTATCATCTTGCCGAGATAGATGGGGGTTGGTATATCATTGGGCAAGATCTGGAGCGCGGGGCTCGGAGGACGTTTGCTGTGCAGCGCATGAAGAGTGTGCATCTAACCGAGAAGCGCTTTCAGCGTTCCCACGATTTTAAGTTGGAGGACCATTTCGCCGGGAGTTTTGGTGTTTGGGCGGGGGAGGGTGAAGGTCAAAGCCAGTATGAAGTAAAAGTGCAATTCTCTGGTTTCGCTGCTCGGGTTGTTTCTGAGCGTCGATGGCATCCGAGTCAGGAGATCGAATCTCTCGTTGTGGACGGAAGTGTTATTCTGCTCACATTACAACTCACCGCTCTCGAAGATATTGCGCGATGGATCCTTGGTTTCGGGTCTCAGGCAAAGGTACTAGGACCTCCGGAACTGCGTGAAAGAGTCTCTTCCGAGTTGAAGCTTGCGTCCTCTCAATACTGACTTAATCGCAGCAGGGAACGACGAGACGAACAGGGAGTCGTATTGTTTGACCCGGAAATATTGTGCTCGTCTCATTGATGCGCATAATCACATCAGGGCTTGTTCCGGAGGCGGCGGCCAGTGACTGGATAGTTTGCCCCTCCTGCACTACCCATGGAATGCACTGTTCCGGAAGATCATCGTGATTTTCCTCGTCAGCAGGTTCCGAATTTTCGTTTCCTCTGTTGGGTAACGGTGGCGGAAATACTCCGGGTACACCACCGCCTGCTGCTCCGGCGCCTGCAACAGGGACAACCGGAAGAAGGGAGGGCAGAGTCCCTCTATTTCCTCTACCGACACCAGTTGAGGCAGACTCCCCGGAAAGACCTGAATTCGAAGACGGAGAGGGTGTGGATAGGTTGCCTGAAGGTGGGATCGATGAAGCCGGAGTGGCAGGTGATCCTCCAGAGATTCCAGATGCTGAAATTGCGGGGATCGGAACCAAACTACCACCGGTAGAAGGAGCGCTTCCTGTAGCTCCGCCTATTGCAATTTGCGGAGGAACGGCGACAGGCGGGATCGGAGTAATGACAGGACGATTACCTTGAGGGGCAGGAGGAAAATCGCCTCCGTTGGAACCACTTGCCCCTGAGAACGGGTTTGGGTTTCCCCCGGGAACAGGAGTAATGCCTCCGACGCCGCCTCCGGTAGAAGCGACAGGAATCGATGCGGGTGGAAGGGGCTGGATTTGAGGCGTCGGCGCAATCGAAACGGGAGTCCCGGCCGAGCCGGTTTGAACTGCAGAAGAGCCACTGGCGACTCCCGCGCCGCCATTTCCCGAAACAACAATATCTGATGTCAAAGCCGGAGGGATTGATCGAAAGCGCCGTTGGCCTTCCGGCACGGATGTTCCCGGGCTGGAACTGCCAGATTGAGCATCGCCGGAAATCGCTCCTGAGCTTCCGCTTCCCGTTGGTTGAGGAGTTGCCATCTCAGACCCATCAAAGTCTGATCTGATGCCGGACTGTCGTCTTTCCTGACTCCCATTTGATCCTGAAATTTCTGTGGCCGCATTCGCACCAAAGGCATCGCTACCAAAAGCTCCGGATCCGGTTCCTGTGCCTATTGCGACTGGAATGTAGGGCAACGCGCGTCGCTTTCCCTCCTCGCCCATGGAACCAAGTATTTCATCTTGCGCAAGCCCTCCATTTCCCGCTTCTTGGGTCTGTCCGCCTTCGCCGCCACCCTTGCCGAAGTATTCAATAACTTCTTTTCCGGAGTCGTGGAACGAAGGTTCGATGACCTCTTTTCCAGAGTTGTGGAAGGAAGGTTCAATGACTTCTTTTCCAGAAACTGAGTGATCGAATGCGATCGATTTGCCACCGTTTCCTTCATGAAAATCGAGTGGCATTGGGATCTCAATCATTTCGTTCGAATGGAATTCGATCCTCGTTGAGTTCGGTTCCCCGAGCGAAGCTTGATTGGCGCTCTCAGACGTCTGAAGTGCGTCCCCATCCGATGACTTACTCTGTCCTTTTGCCTCTTCTTTGATCTCACTAACGACGTGATCTCCCGAGATTGGCGATTCACTCCGACCTAGGAATGCCATTTGGTGACTGTTCCCGGAAGGATGCGGCAATTCTTCGACCGGAGGCGAGATTTGATCTCTGTTCAGGAAGGTGCCCGTCGACGATGAGAGCCACAAAAATATCGACAGGCATCCCATGCAGATCGCGCCGAATCCGACGAGAATGAAGTCCAGAGTTATCTTCCGGGATCGTCGGCGGCTATTCTTGAAGTGGTTCTGCTGCGGATGGGACAAGGGAATTGGGTTGGGCGGTAGCAGGTTCTGTAGCGACTTGGGAACAGGTCAGGATAGATATAAAACCTCAAGATTCCACGATTTAGTGAAGAAAAATTAAATATTAATGATCCCGTAATAATAAATCAGGATCTTTTTCAAGGGGTGGCCCCTGGTTGTCCTACCCCTAGCGCTAAGGTGAAAACATGGATAAAAGAAATAACCAGATAACTTCGGTGGCTCCAAGCGTGCGTCGGGAAACTCAATCGCAGTGTCATTCTAGGGATAACGAAATTTCTGAGACAAAACACGGAGAACTCCCGCTTAAGCGGGAGTTAGTGGAGCTTTGTAGTGAGATTGCAGGTGCTCTTCTGCGAGGGTATTCAGACGGGAAATCCGGCCTTTCAGTACGTCGCTTGATTGTCGCAGGCTTGGAAGAGAAAATCGGCTGCAGAAACTCTCAAGCCGAAAGCCTTGTCGACCTGTCGCTTGAGCTGATTCATCTCCAAGCCTACGGAAAAGTCCGCAGCAACTCGCTGGAATTGAGTCTGCTCGTTGCGAAAAGTGGCGGAGAGTTCGTTGATCCCTTTTTGAATTAATGGGGGTGAAGTTCCTCAAAGGAACATTCACATCGCCTTTTCGTCTTCCGAGGTGGAAGTTTCTTCTCCCCCCTCGCTCTCACTATCCAAAACGATTCCAGCTTCAGCGGCGAAATCGGCGAGCGCAAGTTCTTCAAGAGCGCTGCGCTCCGCCTCCATTTCACTAAGCTCCGAAGTGTCAATGCTGTCTTTGGCAACTCTGGCACGTCCTTTCGCCTGCTCACGCTCTTCGCGGACGACTTCTTCGAGGCGATTCAGAGTATCACCGGCACCGCCGATCTCGTTAATCATCCCGGCAGCCATTTCGTTCAGTTCCGCAGTTGCTTTCGCAATACGGGTTTCATCGATTCCCCTTTTGAGGGACTCGATCTTATCTCGCGCTGCTTTGACCGCAACATCTCTAGCTCGCTTCAGTTCTTCGTAAGTCTTTTCGGCGTCTTCCAGCTGGTCGACGTTTCCAACGTGGTCCTCCTTCAGTTTCTGAAGTCGAAGAGCATACTCGCCGGCTAATTTTCTGTTCCCGGCTTTCAGATGAGCCCCTGCTTTCGCTGTCATTTCCCGAATCTCTTTCGATTCCCGTTCAACCTGCGAAATTAACCGTTCACAGAGTCCGGCGTGCGCAGCAAGGCCCTTGTTGTATTCAGAAATCTGTTTCCTCAGATTTTCCTTTTCCACATCGAGAAGCGCTTCAGGATTTCTTTTTTCCAGATCTGAAACAAAGAGACCAAAAAAGCCGCGAATGAGATTGCCGATACGTTTAAACATGGTGAGACAGTGGTATATTTGCTGGGTTCGTTAATTGTGACACTGGTCAGGACTAAATCAAAAGGGATAAACGGTGAATCTTCGATTACAAAAAGCTCCCTTTTTTATTTTTGCAGGTGGCTCTGCTGATAAGGTTGGTTAGAGTGGTGGAGATGTCTGATATACAGCCCGTCTCCCATGCGCTTGGAGTGCTCTCAGAAATTCTGAGGCGAGAGAAATCACGTGGCAAAACGCATCTCGCAATTGCAGAGGCATCGGAAAAGACGCTGACAGAAATGCCGGTGAATTTCATGATCGCCGCGCAAAATTCTCAGGCGGGTGCTGTCTCGGTAAGTTCAGCACCAGAGAAAACCGCAGATGTTCAGCGAAATGAAGAGTGGGCTCGAAAGGAATTGAACGCGATCTTCAAAGAGGTGAAAACCTGCGAGGTTTGCCGATCACTCGGGACCCTTCGTGATTCTGTTGTTTTTGCGACAGGAAATCCCATGGCGGATCTTATGTTTGTAGGGGAAGCACCGGGTGCGGAGGAGGAGAAAGAGCGGAAGCCATTCGTGGGTCCCGCAGGTCAGAAGTTGACTCAAATTATCAAGGCGATGGGACTGAGCCGTGAAGAGGTCTATATTTCAAACATCGTAAAATTCCGTCCTAAAAAGGGTGATGGCCGATTTCAAGGGTCATCCAATCGCAAGCCTGATTCGACAGAAATGGAGGCATGCATTCGGTTCATTCGAAAAGAGATCGAAGTAGTCGCTCCGAAAGTAATCGTGGCTCTCGGCGCAACCGCCGCGGAGGGTTTGCTTGAGAGGGGTGGAGCTATTTCAAGTCTTCGGGAACAGAGACATGAGTTTGCCGGTGTTCCTGTGTTCGTCACCTACCATCCCAGTTTTTTGCTCAGACAGGAGAGTGAGCCTAACGCGGAAAAGGCCCGGGCCTCGAAGCGAAAGGTATGGGAGGACATGCTGAAAGTCATGGAGCATATTGGGATGCCTGTCAGTGAAAAGCAGCGAGGTTTCTTTTCTTAGCAATCGAAGACCAATATGTCGGCTGAAGAAAACGAAAATTCGAAGGCAGAGGCTCCATCCAGGATGAGTGCCGGGGGCCGTTTGTTTTGGATTTTTGTCGTTTTAGTTGTTTCGGGATTGACTGTTTTCCTCTCGTTTATCTGGCTTGGGAAGCAGGGAATTGATTCAACTGCCGAAGCGGTTGTTGAGATCGTGAAAATGTTCGATCCGGACGAAGTGATTCAAACGTTCGACGAGTGGCGAACGCTTGAGGCAACCAGTACCGACGGGAATATTCTTGAAGTGGCGAAAGCTACTTCGACAGAGCGGTTTACGAGAAAGACTAATCTTGAGATGTTCGGCAGGACGCTGCCGCTGGGAACTACGATTTCCGAGATTTCAGTTCCTGCTACCTATCGCTACCACATTGATCTGAATGATGACTGGTTCGTGACTTCGGATGGATCAAGGCTTCTCGTCCTTGCTCCACGCGTTCGACCGTCGCTCCCGGTTGCCTTCGATACGGCGAAAGTGCAGAAAAAGAGCCAATCGGGTTGGGCTCGTTGGGACGGCGACGAGAATATGGATGAGTTGGAAAAAACCATCACTTCCCGACTTTCCGCAAGGGCTTCCGATGAGTCATCGCTGAAAAAGATTCGTGACGTGAGTCGCGAGGCAGTTGCCAAATTTGTGCAGTCTTGGCTTCTCTCCCGTGAAGCCTGGGGAGAAACGGGTTTTGACGAGATAACGGTAATGTTCGAGGGCGAGGACTCCTCCCTCACGTCGATGCCCTCTGCGCTTCAACACATTAAGGTAGAACCTGATGTTGTTCCGTAGCCTTACTCGTAGGACTGAGCTTCAGAGTCGACTTCAGGGCTTTCGACGAGAAGGCGGTCGCGAAGTTCACGCACCTTGATGATGCTTTCGGAGGCACTGCCGGCTCCGCTCTCGGTTAAGGACGAGTTCGCAAAAGGATTGTTGGCGCCCCAGTTCTTCCAAGGACCCTCAGGCACTTCGTCCAAATCGACAAACCTCCAGTCGACAGTTCCATAGCCACCTCCGAAACCCAGAAAGTCCCGAACCGCGGGCGAGACATCAAGTCCGGCGGCGCGATTTTTGCTCGTTTTCGGTCGGGAATCTCCAAAGACGTAGTTCCAGTCGTCCGTTTCGAATGGACCAACATCTTCCCATTGCGCGTAACAAATTTTGTCACGCTTCCGAATCGCAATCCAACGACCCTTGAGAACGGTTCGGCCACTCCGATAAAACGATTTTTTAAACCATGGAATGGTGGCTCTTGCTGAAGCTTTCGTTCCAGTTCTGGTGATGTCGTTATACGGAAGAGCAAAGTAGAACGGGTTCTGTCCCGGTGTGAATGCCTTGGGGATGAAGCCTTCGCGAGCTGAAGGGCTCGGATTGTCATAGCCGCCGAAATTCGAGGTCCACCGCCGATCCCATGCGCTAACTGTGTTTGGCGTGGGGTTGTTGGCCGTTGGAAGCTCTCCGATCCAGAAGACTGTTGTCGTGATATTTCGCTTCCATGGGAACCGGGTGTATCTGTCCCGGGGCTGTGTCGGCGCGAATACTTTGGGGAGACTGGATGTGGGCCTCGAAACTGGTAGTGCTCCGGGGAGAAGATGCCGGGACTCAGAAGGCGTTAAGGGGCGAATAACTGTTTCCGTCCCTGGTGTCACCTCCACCGACAGCGGCGCGTTGTCCGGGCTGACGCTTGTCGCCTGAATCGATTGCGCTAGTAGTGGCAGGCCTGAGCATGCGCAGAAGCTCAAGGTCAGAAGGAGAAGTTGTTGAGGCATGCTGACAACCTATGAAACGGACGAATTCACTTATTGTTTGTAATGCAGTTAAACATTAGCACAAAATTGTCGATAGAGGGGGTTACTTTGCAAGAATTGTATTTTACCACAATTTCCGTAACAATCTTTCTGCTTGGTTTTAACGAGGCATTGACGTAGGCAGGCTCGTTTTGGTATCCTCCCAGCTCCTGATGAAATCCTCCTCTATGAAAAAATCCTTCCGTAATGAATCAAATTGTAATGCAATGACGCTGATTGAGCTGCTCGTTGTCATTGCTATTCTCGGTCTGTTGATGGCGATTCTTGTTCCAAGTTTAGGGAAGGGAAAAGAGATGGCCACAGCCTTGAAAAACACGTCAAACTTGCGGCAAATTGCGGTTTCAACTCTTCTATGGGCATCAGAAAATGGAAATAAGTTGCCATCACCGCAGTATCCCGGAGGAATGTCCAACCCCGGTCCAAAAACAGATGAGGAGTACTATCCAGCATTTTGGAATGTAGCCGAAATGGACGGGCTTTGGATCGATGGGGTCGTTTTTGGTTACATGTATCTAGCGGAGCAGGCCCGGCGAGAAGCGGAGCAGGAAAATTACGGCGATTCAGGATATTCGAGCACTGGTGGATATACGTTTGATGAAGATGGAACGCATCTTCGGTCAACTTTGTTTGAGAATACCCGATCTGTTACCCAGGACCCGGAGGAGAGGGATTTTCACCGCCACAGCTATGCGATGAACGCCAATCTCCAGTACGATCGTATTTATGAGCAAGTTCCTTCCGTTGATCCTTACTTGACGGAAAAAACACTTTCAAACTTAGTTCACGCGCCAGGAGCAATGCTTTATATCGAATGCTCAGAACCAAACGTCGTGATGTTCGAAGACCGGGAAGCTATCATTGAAACCGGCGTAAATCGTTGGGGGGAGAGAGGGAAAATAATTACAGCTTTTCTTGATGGGCACGCCGAGCGCCTCACTGCTGAGCAGATTCCTGAAGAGGATCCGGAAGCAGACGACCGGGTGTCCTCCCGTTTTTGGCGCGGTGTGGATCCGTGACCTTAGTCTTTTGCAGGAGGATTTGCCTTCTCATAGGCTTCCTTCACCAGCATTCTCGCTTCGCTAACGGCAAAGGTGCAGGCTTCGGTGCAGATCACGGGGATGCTTTTCATTCCGGGCTTTAGACGACTAACTGGCGATTCACTGCTGATCGGCCAGGCGATTTTGCGGAGACAGCCCGGAGAGCAGGTATCCCGCATGATTTGATTCGCCATCTGATCGGTGATCGATCCAGCGAAGCGATACATGCCCGTTTGTCGATCAAGCGTGTCTCGAAGGGGAGTTGGATCATGTGACCTTCGATGATAAGCGATCCAGGTGGCGAAAACCCCGGGGTAGATACAGTCTAGCCGTCTTAAAAAATCCGAAGCTGATGCTGCCGTTGTTTTCCATCCGCCTTTCAAGTTCGGTGCCGTCTTGAGTGGTCGATACATGTTCTCCGCATCGAACTTTGCGATTTCGCGAAGTTCTGACAATGAGTCAGTCGCCTCGAGAGAATCGACCATCTCCATGTCCTTGATGTGGAAGGCGGAGAAGGTTCCGTCTTCCTTTCTGGAAAGGTAGAGTTCCCCAAAAAAGCGGGATTCATTTGCAGGGAGAAGGATCTCCAGTTCTTCAGCGAGAGTCATGAAAGATAGTGTTCGTCGAAGTAGGCGACTTGATCAACGATGACTTGAGCAAGGGAGGGGTCGGTGCCGATTGCAGAAGAATAGTAAAGAGTCCGCTCTCCGAAGTGGTAGGGATTCTGGCGGAAAACCTCTCGCTGGCTCGCAGCCTCCGTGATTTCTTTCTCGATGCCCAGCAGCACCGGAATGTCCTGGTAGCTGTGCAAAGCATCGGCGATGAAAAACGGCACGACGACGACGGTTGGAGCATCGGTCAGCGTCTTCCAATCAGCGATGAAAGGAGCTTCCTCCATGTAGGCATCAAGCACTTCAGCGAAGGGTTCACCTTTCTTTTTGATTGCCTCGACTTGGTCGGTGATCGCTTCTGTGGATTTTTTGTTCAGGTTGGTCCCGTGACCGACGATGATGAGCGCGGTTTCTTCGATCTTCACCCCTTCATCGATGATCTCGTAGGCTCTTTTGATGAGAAGGTCTGTCATCGTTGCATGGATCCCGACAGGGTCACAGTAGTGGACGGTGCGATTGTCACGATGCGTGGTCTGGCCTTCGAGTTCCAACTCTCGGGGCAAAACCTGGCGAGTGAAATAGCCCTCGGAAATGAAATTTGGTACCACGTAAATCTCCTTTTCCTCAATCATGGGCCATACCTGTCTAAAGCTGGGTTCCTCTTTCCAAAAGGCGCAATGAACGCTGCTGAATTGGCCACTCGCGGCAATGGCATCGGCGTGGTCCCACGAAGGCTTCGCGGAGTCAGGGTTTTCCGTCGAACCATGTCCGAGGATCAAAAGGGCGCTGTCTGGCTTGGAAACTGGCATCGGAAATTTTACGGCGAGGAATTGATGAGAGACGCAAGGTCTTCGAGGTCTTTATTTAGGTTTACTAAACTATCAATCAAAATTAAGGTATCGGAAGAATGCTTCGCCAGATATCATACCGCTTGATCGCAGCCCTGTTGATTTCTTTTTGCACTGTCTCAGTGGCAGAAGAAGCGGGTGAATCGCTTTCATCGCTCAAGAAATTCGCGAACTCGACGCATCTGAAGCCGAGCGAAGACATTCTCGGAATGGTCGGTTTTTATGGAAATCCCGATCCTCCGCAATGGTTAATTCTGACTAATGTGGCGGAGAAAACCGGAGTTCTCAGAGAATCGGTTTTCGCAAAAGGCAAAGTCGTGGCGGAGCGTAAGTTTAAAGTTCTACCTCATCAGGATCTCCCTCGTCTTCCGATCCCGCTGAAGAATCTCAAGGTTGGCTCGGAAGATGCCTTCGTTGTTGCCGAAGCAGCGGCAGTTGAAAAAAAGACGGCGTTCGATTCGGTCCATTATCAACTACGCTGTCGCGAAGCAGGGCATGAGCCGGTCTGGATGTTGAGCCTGATAAACTCGTCGCAGGTTGTCGTAGGAGTCGTCTACATCTCTGCCAACTCCGGAGAGGTGCTCCGTGAATCCTGGCCGACAGTAAAAACTGAAAAGTTTGCGCCGCGGCTCACCGGAAGCTAACCGCTTTTTCAGACGAAGGGTCCGGTTATCGCAAAGGTGATACCCGGGTTCTGGATGTTCACAAAAAGTGTCGAGCCTTCCGGACTGAAGCAAACCCCGGTGAGCTCTCCTTCGCTGACGCGGTTGCGGGCAAAGGTGAACATTTCCCCGTCGCGGGTAACCCCACGAACTTTATTGGTGCCCGAGGTGTCTTCGCAAATGTAGAGGTGCCCGTTTGGAGCGACGGTGATGTTGTCCGCATTGTTGAGGAGGTCGGTGTTGTTCGGCTCAAGGTAGAGTTCGAGTTCCCCCGGAGCGGAACCTTCCTCTGCGGTTCCTTCGTGAGGACTCGGGAAATAGCGGAAAATTTGTCCGAGCCTCTTCGCTCCGCCATCGGTGCAGGCCCAGTAGATGCTTTCTTCGCCGACCTGCGCGGCGCTGCCGTGCCACATGCCTTCGGCGCGGGAGAAAATGACAGCTCCCTTCGCGGTTGCCTGAAGGCGGAGGTCATCCTTCGGGGAGGTGACGTCGTTGAGTTTTACCCATTCGACGGCGACACGTTTCCCGGTGGGAAAGGACGATTTTCCTCCGGGCCAGTTCCGTGTGTCATGGTCTCCAGCTTCCTTGATTTTAAGAGCCTCGAGGCGACCGCCTTCGATTAGCTTTCCGGGCTGGTTCGGGATAAAACGATAGATCACGCCGTCGTTCCGGTCTTCAGTGAGATAGACAATCCCGCTGTTCGGGTCAACCGCGACGGCTTCGTGGCGGAAACGCCCCATCGCTTTGAGAGGGACGGGTTCGGCGAGCTTTGTTTTAGCGGAGGCCGGAACTTCGAAGGCGTAGCCATGGAAGGCCCCCCACTGACTGGTCATGTCGGCGGGTTCTTCACAGGTAATCCAGGTGTTCCAGGGAGTCGGGCCTCCGGCGCAGTTCCGATCTGTGCCAATGAGGGAGAGATACTGGTTCGCGACTTTTCCCGTTGCTACATCATAGACAAGCGTGGTCGTGCCTCCAACGAAAGGCTGCGCCCCGAAGCGTCCGGCGTCATAAGCCTGTTCCCGTGACATTCCATCGGGGAGGCGTGAGTTGTCCTCGAAGGGACCCATTTTAAATCCGCTGTGCCCGATTTCATGATTTCGGATCAGGGCCATCTTGTTTTTTCCAAGATCGAAAGTCGCCATGCCGTCAGGTGCCCCGGGGACGAGAAAGCCATCATTCATGCGATCTCCGGTTCGCGAGAGGACCTGATATTGAAATCCCTTTGGAAGATCGAGAAGTCCGTCGGGGTCTTTCATCAACTTGCCGTAGCTGAATTGATCATCCGCCTGCAAGTCGCCGGAGAGGAAATGATTTAAGCCGAGGAAGCCGGAAGTGACCGCCGCAGAGTGAGTGAGAAAGGAGCGTCGTGACTGGATCATTTCCTACCTTAACGTATTGCATTCGCGGGATCGCTAGAAATTCTGTGACTGATTCGTGCTAAACGGCCCGCTTTGACTTGCAAGGCGCACCCTGTTTTGAGAGGTTCGCAGCCTCACTTTATGAAAATCGAAACTATCTGCCTCCACGGTGGTCATCAGCCTGATGCCGTCACCAACTCACGTGCCGTCCCCGTTTACCGCACGAGCTCCTTCGTCTTCAACTCCACTGAGCATGCCGCGAATCTTTTCGCGCTGAAGGAGTTGGGCAACATCTACACACGCCTCATGAATCCGACAACGGATGTGCTTGAGAAGCGGGTCTGCCTCCTTGAGGGCGCTCCTGAGATGGGTGGCCTCGGTCTCGCATCCGGAACAGCAGGAGTCTTCAACACGATCATCAATCTCGCGAAAGCTGGGGACAATATTGTCTCAGCGCGAAATCTCTACGGCGGTACCTACACGCAGTTCAACGACATTCTCCCTGCTCTCGGCATCACCGTGAAATTCGTCGATTCGCAGGATCCCAATGCCTTCGCGGAAGCCATCGACGACAATACCCGGGCGCTTTTCTGTGAGTCCGTTTCCAACCCAGCGCTCGAAGTTACGGATCTCAAAGCGGTCGCTGACGTTGCTCATGAAAACGGATTGCCACTCGTGGTTGATTCCACTTTTTCGACACCTTACCTGACCCGACCGATTGATCATGGGGCCGACATTGTGATCCACTCCCTCACGAAGTGGATGGGTGGCCACGGAGCCGGGATCGGTGGTGTCGTCGTCGATTCCGGAAAGTTCAACTGGGCGGGTGGACGCCACCCGCTTTACGATGAGCCGGACAATTCCTACCACGGCCTCCGGTGGGGGCATGACCTTCCTGAGCCGCTCGCTCCGCTCGCTTTCATTCTTCGGATGCGGACGGTGCCTCTGAGAAACCTGGGGGCGTGCATCGCACCCGACAATTCATGGTTTCTCCTTCAGGGAATCGAAACGCTTCCTCTCCGCATGGAGCGCCACTGCGACAACTCGCTCGCCGTCGCGAAGCATCTTCAAGCGAATGATAAAGTGGAGTGGGTTCGCTATCCCGGTCTTGAGACGGATTCTGAGTATGAAAAAAATCAGAAATACCTCGATGGCAAAGGCGGTGCCATGGTTGTCTTCAGCATCAAGGGCGGTGCCGAAGCGGGGCAGAAATTCATCGAAAGTCTCGGTCTCTTTTCCCATCTCGCGAACGTGGGCGACGCCAAGTCTCTCGCGATTCACCCGGCAACGACGACTCATTCACAGATGAATGAAGAGCAGCAGGCTGCCGGCGGAATCACTCCCGGGATGATCCGTCTCTCCGTCGGCATTGAGAATATCGACGACATTCTCGCTGATCTCGATCAAGCGATTGCATCGGCCTGAGAAGGTATCAGTTAAAAGGCATCAAACGCAATTTGCTGCGGGGCGACTCCAAGTCCCGTGAGCATGTTGTTGCAGGCATCAATCATCATCGGCGGGCCGCAGAGGTAATACTCGACGGCTTCCGGTGAAGGATGATCTGCAATGTAGTGCTGATGCACGACCTCATGAATGAAGCCGGTCTTGCCGCTCCATTCATCCTCCGGCAGCGGCTCGGAGAGAGCGAGGTGAAAGTCGAAGTTCGGATGTTTCTCCGCGAGTTCAGAGAAGTAGTCCTCGTAAAAAATTTCCTGCTTTGAGCGGGCCCCATACCAGAAGCTGATCTTTCGAGCCGTCTTTGCGTTTTCAAAGAGATGACTCAGATGCGCCCGCAGTGGGGCCATCCCGGCACCGCCGCCGATGTAGACCATCTCCTTTTGGGAAGGCTTGATGTGAAAATCGCCGAAGGATCCGGTCGCGGTGACGAAGTCACCGGGCGCCAGCGAATAGACATAACTCGACCCGACACCGGGAGAGCAGTCCTGTCCGGGTGGTGGCATCGCGATGCGCACGTTGAACTTAACGACACCCTCCTTTGCCGGGTTGTTTGCGATGGAGTAGTTGTTCCTCCGCGCTCCTTCCGGATTCTTCGCTGCAAGGTCGAAAAGGTGATGCGTGTTCCACACCGAAGCGAAAGGTTCGGGTACCGTGAGTTGATCAAAAGAGATCCTGTCGTAAGGCGGGATGTCGATCTGGAGGTAGTCGCCCGGAGTAAAGTTTAATGACGTGTCAGGATTGAGTGGTTCCAAGGTCAGCTCCGTGATGAAAGTCGCGACGCGCCGATTTTCGACGACGCGAAATTCAAAAGTAGATTCCTCTTTTGCACCCGCCCCTCCCGCGTTCTCGATATTCAAATGGAGGCGACCGTTTCGTTCTTTGATCGGATAAGTTGCGAGTCCCCGGCAGATCGGGGTTCGCGCGGGTGAGCCATCAACGAGATTGAAGCGCCCATTGTGCTTCGGGCACTCGACGATTTTGCCTTTCACGAGCCCGCCCGCGAGGTGGGTGTTGCCGTGGGTGCAGACCCCGTCGGTGGCGTGGAGACGGTTTTCGTCGTCCCGATAGAGCGCGTAGGTTCGGTTGCCGTGGTCAAAGCGAATCATATCCTCTCTGCCGAGATCGGCGCCGGCGCAGACTTCGATCCAGCCATCAGGATCCGGCTTCGCTTCGGAGACAGGATCCTGATTCGTCGATGCTGCGCGCGCGGAATCAGGAAGGGTTCGCTTTGCATGATAGCCCGGATCTTTGACCTGTCGTCGCAGTGTCGGAATGATCTCCTTCCAGCATGAAAAGAGCGAAGGATAGACAGCGGGACAATCGTCTTTGATTGCTTCATGCAGGGCCGGGACCGCATGATAGGGGACGAGCGGGAACATGTGATGTTCGACATGGTAGTTCATGTTCCAGTAGAGGAAACTGTTCACGATATTCGTGGTGAATGTCCGGCAGTTGAGCCGATGATCGAGGACGTTCTCGGCGAGGCCGGTGTGCTGGGTCAGTCCGTAGACCAGCATCAACCAGGTGCCAAAGAGATGCGGCAGGCCAACGTAAAAGAGAGGGAGGAAGCTTGTCGTCGCAATCGCGAGACCCATCACGATTAAATAGATGCCGAGATGAATTCGCGCGGTGAGGAATACTTTCGAATACTCGGACTCGGGGATGAATGTTTTCTCCGACTCCTGCAGGCTCCCAAGCGCATGCAGAGAAAGCCGACTGAAGTAATCGGGGTAAGTCTTGAGCGCGAATAGCGAGAGAAACAGCCCTTTGATATCCGGCGGTCGAGGCACCGCAATCTCCGGGTCGCGCCCGACGATGATGGTGTCGCTGTGATGACGGTTGTGCGACCAGCGCCAGACGACGCCCTCGCGCATGACCATGAAGGAGGCGATCTCGTAAAGAGCGTTATTCATCCAGTCCGAGCGAAAGGCGGTCCCGTGTCCTGCCTCGTGCCAGCGCGCGTCGGCGGTGGAGGCATAAAGTGCCGCGTAGATGAGGTAGGGAATCACGACCCATGCGGTGTCTTTGAGAAGAAAAGTGAGGTAGCCGAATCCGAGAATGAGGCCGAACCAGATCAGGGTGTCGCGAATCGCAGGACCATTCCGTCGCACGAGAAGTTTTCGCATCGTTTCCCGCGGGACCTGACATTGATACCAATCGGCTTCGGCTAGACCAAGGCTGATCGCTCTGTCTGAGTTTTTCCGGTTCAGGCGATAGTCCTTGATCAGTGCCAGTGGCACCTGCGGCTCTTCGAGTTCATTCATGGGGCAGAACTAAACAGGGTTAGGTCACTGACTAAACAGGGTTGAGTCGGTGGAGAAATGATAAACGGTGATCGAGGTTTGAGGCGTGTCAGGATGGACGAGGATGCTTCCAAATTCTCCCGGAGTGTTCGCCTGCGGGTAGCCTTCGCATTCGAGGCAGAGCCCGCTGAAGCCTGGGTAGCGGTGCCCCGATTTTCCAGTGAGGGAGCCGTCGAGAGAGACGGAGGTGTAGAGCTGCAGGCAGGGAAGGTCGCTCGAGACGCGAAGGACGCGCCCGCTGTCCTGATCGCGCACGGTGGCGACAGGGCGTAGCGTCGGAGATTCGCCGAGCCAGTAGAGATCGCCGTGCTTCTGAAACAGCCCGGAGATCGCTTCGTGGAGAGGCTTGGGTTGACGGAAATCAGCGGCGCTCCCTTCGGCCGATTTCACTGAGCCGAGAAGGGTCATGTCTTTATCGACGCTGAAGATCTGACCGCTTTCTATCTGCAGCTCGTGTCCGTGGATTGTGCTGCTGCCTTCGCCGGTAAGATTGAAGTAAGAGTGCTGTGTCAGGCTGATTGGGGTGATCCGGTCGGTGCGGGCTTCCGTTTCAAAGATGAGTTCGTTGGCTTCGGTGAGGGTGTAGCGAGCCGTCAAATCGACTGCGCCGGGATAGCCGTTCTCACGATGTGGGCTGTGACAGCGGAGCTCGAGTGAGGGGGCTTTGTCAGGACGATGGAGAGCGATTGCTTTCCACACCTTTCGGTCAATCGAGTTCGGACCGCCGTGAAGGTGATTCGGAGGATCATTGCAATCGAGGGAAAAAGACTCCTCGCCGACTTCGAGCCTACCCCCGGCAACTCTCCCTGCGATCCGTCCGACAACCGCCCCGAAGTAAGGATGATCGCCGAGGTATTTCTCAAGGGTGTCGAAGCCGAGAACGATATCGGCTCGCGATCCATCCTCGTCGGGAGTGAGGAGGCGGGTCACGATGCCGCCGTAGGTGATGATCTCGACTTCAAGACCGCCGGGGTTTTTTAGTGTCCATGCCTCTACCACCGTCCCGTCACGCAACTCGCCGAAGGGGCGCGAGGAGATCACGGGGTCAAAAGGCGATGAGGGCTTCTTTTTCATGCACTTTGCATTTCAGTAAAAATATGAGCCGCTGTCCTCTCGCTATTGAGCCAATAGTTTGCAATATTTGTCCGAAATGCTGGAAGATCTTCATATTGCCCCTCAATACGATGGCTTCATCTTTCTCGCCGATGCGACAAGGAATCCGCCCGTGCTGCGCCCGCACCGGCATGTCGAGTTGGAGCTGAATCTCGTCGTTCAGGGTTCGATTACTTACGTGCTGGGGACACGGCGTTTCACCTTTGAGAAAGGAGCGCTCCTCTGGCTCTTTCCATCGCAGCGGCATCAGCTCGTTGATCGCTCGGCTGACGCGCGGTATTTTGTCGCGGTTTTTAAGCCTGAGATGATCGATAAAGCCTGCCACAGTGATCGCTACGGGAGGATGCGGAACCCCCGGATCGGAGACGAGGAGGTGTTGAGTTCGACTCTTGAGAGCCGGGCTTTTCATCTCATTCAACAAAGTATGATGACGCTGCTCGATGATGGACTCGATGCCGATGTTCTCAACCGCGAGGCCGGTTTCGGGGTGAACGATGATTTCAGTTTTCAGCACGGTGATCCCGACTGGCTCAACGCGGGCCTGCGGCACTTGCTCTTGCTTTGCTGGCGCTTGCAGGCTGAGCCGGGGAAACGGAAAGGCGAGGGGCAGTTGCATCCTTCGATCCGCAAGGCGCTGGATCTCATGGGAAGAGCTGAGGAGTTCGGTCCGCTCGCCGAGTTGGCGAATCAGTGCGGCGTCAGTAGCGCCTATCTCAGTCGGACTTTTCACCAGCAGGTCGGCGTGACTCTGGTCCGGTATCGAAACTCGCTCCGGCTTTCACGGTTCTGGGAAAGATATCGTGGGCCGTCGCAGCGCACAATGATGGAGGCGGCCTTCGATGCCGGATTTGGAAGCTACGCGCAGTTCTTCCGCGTTTTTCAGGATGCCTATGGAACGGGCCCTCGCGAAATGCTGAAGCGCGAGTGAGTCAGGAATTTTCTCCGGAAAGTTCGAGCCGTCGCCGATTGATCTTCATGAGAATTTCGGCGGTTGCTTTGGCATCGCAAAGGGCGCGGTGATGCGAGTCGAGCGTGATCCCGAATTCCCGGCAGAGATTTGCGAGACCATAGGATTTCAGGCCTGGAAAGACGCGTCGCGAGGTCACGACGGTGCACAGCGTCGGGCAGCGGAAGTCCTGCCCAATGCGCTCGAACTCAGCGCGGAGGAACCCATAGTCGAAGGTGGCACGATGTGCGGCAAAGACCGCATCGCCGACAAACTCGCGAAACTCATCGGCGATGGCGTCGAAGGGCGGGGCGTCGGCGACCATCTCATCGGTGATTCCGGTGAGAGCGACAATCGCCTTCGGGATCTTCCGGCCTGGATTCACGAGGGTAGTCCATTCTTCGATGACCTGATTTCCTCGTAGTTTCACCGCTCCGATCTCGGTGACGCGATTCCATGAGGCTTTGCTACCCGTCGTTTCAATGTCGACAACGACGTATTCCTGCTCGGGATCGACCGCCCATTGTACGGCTCCGATTTCAACCTCGAAACCGTTGCGGCGGAGTTGTTCGAGTCGGGTCAGTTGCTTCCGGCTGATCCGGTCGCCTTCGGTTTTGACTTCGATAAAGCGCAGCCCGTCCGGTCCGTGAACGATGAGGTCGGGAAAGCCGCTGCGATGGGCGCGATGATTTTCCGCCATGAGCCGAAGCATCATCGCAAGGCCTGCGGCCGGAGCGGTCTTGACGAGGAGAATCACGATCTCCAGGGTCCCCGGAAACCAGGGAACGAGTGCGTTGGGGGTGCCTTCGTGCTTTTTCCAGGTCGCATCGATGAGCGCCACGCTCGAGTCGCGATCCGCAAGTGAGGCGAGGCGTTCTTCGATCCGGTCGCGATGGGTGGCAAAGAATTTGCCTGAGTCGAGTCCCCAGGGTTTTCGCTCGAACTCGTTGTGAATCGGAGCCCCGGATTCAAAGAGTAGATCCCAGAAGAGGAGGCCGAAGAGTTGCGACCAGACGAGATTCTCGGAGTGGAAGGCCGCTTCGCCCCTGCGCGTGAGGAAGGAAGCAACGCCCGCCTCCGGTCGGTCGCGGTTTGTTTCGTCGATCGTGAAGACAGTCGCACTACGGAGCAGTTCAGTAAGGCGTCCCACTTTTTTCTGCTGAAATTTCCGCTCGTAGAAATCCTCGGCAAAAAGCAGTTCCGCATCGCAGGAAGGATTCTCGATCATGCGGGTGAGTTCTGTTTTAGCTGTCTCCAAATCACCCTGCTGCACGAGGAGTCTCGCGGTCCGTTCGGTCGCGGGGAATTCGTCGGAGAATCGATAGACGCGAAGGGCACCGTCCTGCTCCCCGCAGCGTTCGAGTTCGCGACCTAACTGATGCACGGCACGATGGTAGAGGGTCGCGGACTCCGGATCGTCGAGCTTTGGCCACTGATGAATCGTCCCGGCCAGTTCGTGAACCGTTGCGGGATCAGGTGCGTCGAGAAGTGCGGCGATTTTCTGCAGGGAAAAGGCGGCGAGTGCGGCGTCCCGTGATTCAAATCGGCTTTGGAAATCGGCCTGAAAGGGATTGCGCTGGATCAATCCGAGATCACGCAGAGCGAGTGCGGTGAGGCCGGAACTCAGCTTGCCGTAGTAGAGGAAAAAGAGATAGTCGAGGGCGTCAAGCTGGTCCTGAACGATGAAGCGAGTCGAGACGTTTTCATCGAAGCACTGTTCGAAAGTGACCTGTGTCTTGATCAGGGAAACGAGATCACGTTTTTTTAAATTTGCCGGAACGGGGTCGTGGCTGTGCACTCGAGCGATTCTGAGAAGGTCTGGCCGAGTGTGGATCGCGAGGAGCTCCGACCAGTTATCCGTTTGAGGAGGGCGGGTAAAGCCGGTCGCCTCGAGATCGGCAAGTGCGGCGGGGATGGAGCGGATCTCTTCGTAGTGCAGGTTGTCGCGCGAAAAGATGCGTCCTTTGCGGTTCGCAAATCTCACGTAGAGGCATTGCGCGTCCGACGAAAGCGCGTCGAAATCGTGGATGAAGCGGTGATGTGATTCCTCGAGAAGGCTCTCCATTTGGTTGCGCACGAAGCGGAGCATCTCGTGAAAATGATCGAGATAGTAACGGGATTCGAGAACCTTGGGGGTGTTCGGTTGCACAAGGGTTGATCATAGTCGGATTTTTGACAGATAACAAATGGAGGGGGCTGATCGCTTCCGAAAAAGAGTGGCAGCGAGAGCCGCATTTGGTAGCGTGCGGAATGGCAGCGCTTCTCGATGTTTCAGGCATTTGTAAATCATTCCCCGGGGTTCGGGCTCTTCACGAGGTCGGGTTTTCGGTTGGTGAGGGCGAAGTCGTTGCCTTGCTCGGAGAGAATGGAGCGGGGAAGAGCACGCTCATGAAGATCCTCGCCGGAGTGCAGCCTCCCGACGCGGGTGAGATTCGGCTCGATGGCAAAACGATCCGGATCGGCTCGGTCGAGGAAGGGCTTGAGCACGGAATCGCTCTCATCCACCAGGAACTCAACCTCGCGACGAACCTGAGCGTGGGAGCGAATATTTTTCTCGGTCGCGAGCCGAGAAAAAGAGGATTCATCAACGAGAAGAAAATCGCGAACGAAGCGCAGGCGTATCTCGACCGGGTCGGACTCGAAGTGTCGCCGGAAACGCTCGTGGGTGATCTCACGATTGGTAAGCAGCAACTCGTCGAGATCGCGAAGGCCCTCTCCACTGACGCGCGAATTTTGATCATGGATGAGCCGACTTCCAGTCTCTCTCAACGCGAAACGGAACGGCTCTTCGAAGTCGTGAAAGACCTCCGCGAAAACGGCGTCAGTATCATTTACATTTCCCACCGCCTTGCGGAAGTGATCGAGCTGGCGGATCGAGTCGTCGTCCTTCGTGATGGGGAGAATGCCGGCGAGTTGACCAAAGAGAAAATTACTCATGACGAAATGGTTAGTCTCATGGTGGGGCGGGATCTTTCCCAATTCTACGCTCACGAGCCTCTCGAAGCGGGCGACAAGGTCCTCTCTGTGTCAGGATTAAGAACGCCAGTTCATCCCGCGCATGAATTGAATTTTGAACTGCGGGCCGGCGAGATTGTTGGTCTGGCAGGCTTAGTCGGCGCCGGGCGAACGGAGTTGCTTGAAAGCCTCTTCGGGATCGCTCCGGTGGTGGCGGGGAAGATCGAGGTGAACGGTGAGGCCGTCAAAATTTCGAACCCACGTGAGGCTATCGCCGCAGGTCTCGCCCTTGTCCCCGAGGATCGGAAAGAGCAGGGCCTTATTATCGACATGGCCGTGGCCGACAATCTCAGTCTAGCTTCGTTGGAGCGGGACCAGAAAAAGGGCTTCCTCAATTTTGGTGCTGAGAAAGCGATTTCCGATGAAATGGTAGACCGGATGCGGATCAAAACGCCTTCGGATCGCCAGATCGTCCGGTTTCTCTCGGGTGGCAATCAGCAGAAGGTCGTCATCGGCAAGTGGCTCGCAATGAAGCCGGGGGTCCTCCTTCTCGACGAACCCACTCGAGGAATCGATATCGGAGCGAAGCAGGAAATCTACGCGCTGATGGAGGAACTTGCCGAACAGGGCGTTGCGATTCTATTTGTCTCCAGCGAAATGGAGGAAGTTCTCGGCATGGCAGACCGTGTTCTTGTGATGCACGAGGGGCAGCTCACCGGCGAGCTTTCGCGCAGCGAAATGAGCGAGGAAGCGATCATGAATCTAGCGACCGGTCGCATCGGGAGTGCGGCTTGAGAAAACGTTTTTTCGTCGTAAATTCAAAGGGTGAAAAAAGATCGAAGTGACTGGGGCTGGGGGCATTACCGAGTGGAAGACCAAAGTAATCTGGTCCGTGAAGAATATGCGCAGATGACTCCCCGGGAGCGACTTTCACTGCCCCAGTATCTTAGCGCATTATTTTATGGAGACGATGCCACTCAGCCCCGACTTCTCGCGGATTCTGATTCAGCGGAAATCCGCCATATGCTCTTCGGCGTTTGGGCTCTGAGTCTGCAAGAGTGGCCGAATTTGATTAGAGACTGATGGCAAAAGTATTGGTAGGCATGTCAGGGGGCGTTGATTCGAGCGTCGCGGCGGGGCTTCTCCTGGATCAGGGGCATGAGGTCGTCGGCGCCTACATGAAGAACTTCACGAACGAGGAAGGGCTGCCGGGAGATTGTCCGTGGGAGCAGGACATCCGCGACGCGCGTGAGGTCTGTGATTTTCTTGGGATTGAATTCAGAATCCTCAGTCTCATGGATGAATATCGCGACCGTGTTGTTGATTATCTCCTCGCGGGTTATCGGGACGGGATCACACCTAACCCGGATGTGATGTGCAATCGCGAGATGAAATTTGGAATCTTTCGCGAGTTTGCGATCGCGCAGGGGTTCGACTACGTCGCGACAGGGCACTACGCGCAGTTGGTGCGGAACGAAGATGAATCCGTTGATATTCTGCGTGGTGCAGAAGGAAAAGATCAGACTTATTTTTTAGCCTTGCTAGAACAGGGGCAGATTCAAAATGCGATGTTTCCGATCGGGCACCTCCCGAAGCCGGAGGTAAGGAAGGAAGCAGAGCGGCTTGGGATTCCGGTCGCGCAGAAAAAAGACAGTCAGGGGATTTGTTTTATCGGCGATATCAAGATGGCTGACTTCCTCGGGCACTACATTGATGACGTCCCCGGTTCGATCGTGACGCTGGACGGTAAAAAGGTCGGTGAGCATCGAGGACTTCATTTGCACACTCTGGGTCAGAGGAAAGGTTTGGGCGTGCCTTCAAACACTTTTGGGAAGGCGTACGTTGTGATCGAAAAGCGAGCTGCTGAGAACGAGCTGGTCGTCGCTTTTGATGAACCGGAGACTCCGAAGCTGTATGCAACGCGCTGTCGCGTCGGAAGTATTTCAGTCACTCATCGTCCTCTCTCTGGAGTAAGTTCGCTTCTCGCTCAACCCCGCTATCGTTGTGAGGCGGCTGCGGTTACGGCAGAGTTCATTGACGAATCGACAGCGATGATCACTTTTGAGACCCCGCAGCGAGCATTGACTCCGGGGCAAATTTGCGCGTTTTACGAGGAGGATAAACTCCTTGGAGGTGGCGTTTTCCAGGAGATTCTCTTCGGGTAAATCAGAAAGAGTCTGTAATCAACTGCACATACCTTGAACCACTTGGGGTGAGCTTTCCTGTGCTGCCATTTCCGCTGACCCGGCCACTCGTAAGATAAGAATGGTCCGTGCCGCTTGGTTTAATGTAGGTGATGGCGGGATAAGAAAGCGACTTGGAGCTAGGGCGGATTTCGAGGGGGACTCCGGTGGCGGCGAAAGCGAATTCCCAGCTTTTGGGTTTTCGGACTGTCTTCAAGTCCCTGCCCAGCCATGGGTAGCGTCGCAGAAACTCGAGTTGCCCGCTTTTCGGGACAAGGACGCGGTAATGGACTTCTGTTTTTGCGGCAAGGAATTGAGCGATGGAAATATTGGGGTTGGCGCGATGAGCTTTGAACAGTTCTGCAATATCGATTCCGATCAGATTAATTCCGCTGAAGATCCCGTGGTGATTCTGGCTCGTGAAGTGCCGATCATACCAGCGCTGAAAGTGATCGCTCAGGATCATGCCCAGCTCGACGTGGACGTGGGCGCGCTCGCGATTGAGACCGGCTCCAGTGTATCCCATTTTCGCGATCTTCTCTCCTGCTCTGACCTGCTGCCCGGCCACTGCTGTCGCCGAGCTGAGGTGGGCGTAGAGCGAGAAAAACGGGCCTTCACCCCAGTCGTGGTGGACAACGATGTATTTCCCGTAGTTGCTCAGTGATGATGTCGAATTGACGTAGACGACGGTGCCGGCGGCGATCGAGTAAATGTCGTCGAGAGGGTTGTTGTTGCTGTCCCTGCTCACGGGACGGATATCGACGCCTTCGTGAAAACGGGTGTAGACGATCCCGACGCTCGTGCGCCGCTGGTTTCTTGAGAATCCGTAAGTACCGCCCTGCCAGGGTTTTGAAGTGACGCCCTCAAAATTCCTGTCGGTATACATGTAGAATTGCGATGGATCGCTGGAGAAGATGGCATCATTTTCAGTCGGGAGAACCAATCCGAAAGGGCCCGCTTGAAGAATCGAGACGGGTAAAAGGGTTGAAAGCAGAAGAAAAAGGGCGGCAGGACGCATCATGGAATCAACGTAGTGTTGTCGAAGGGATCTAACACAGACCTTTGCCAACCTCCACTTAGCGTTGCGGCATTGCAAACTCGGGACCGGAGTCTGGAGCAACATCGTCGACATGAGGGAATTTAGCCCTGAACTCCTGCAGATGTCTCTGTTGTAATCCATCCCAAACGACGACGATTCCGTCGCTGATAGGGCGATCAATAAGAACTGCTTTCACCGGAGCGTCAGAGCACCGAAGTCCGAGCAGACTTCCCTGATTCGCAATTGTGATGTCTCTTAATTCTGAGGCTGCGCGTTCGTTGAGGCGAAAGGCAGCTCCGAAACTGATTCCGTCCGCTGCTGTGAAAGGATAAAACCAGGCGATGTCTTTATCCGTAAATGAAGGAATCTTGCTGAAAAAATACTGTCGATGCTCGCTTCCAAGTTTTACCGGGGTAATAAATTTCGGACTGTCAGTTTGCTCCGCTTCCGTGTGAAATGTCACGACAAGGCCTTTGGTTTTTTTACCTCCCGCCTCGCAGAAGAAGGTTGCTGCAAGCAATGCAAGCCATATGACCGCCTGGTACTTCATGTTAGGACCATAAGCGAATAACCTGAAGCATGGCAAGCTGTGATCTCGCCTCGAAAGTCTCAAGCGATTGACTGTTCTGAAATTTTTTCGTTGTCCCCTAACGGAAGATTCGCTAGATCATGGCCCCCCAATCGTGCTAGGCTGGTGGACCTGAAATGAAATTAAGGCGGTTCGCCGCTTTTTAATGCAACGTTCAGTTTGAATTTTAGAGAGTAAGACTATGTCAGAAACACCAGAGGAAAACGAAGCCAAAGATGATGTGAAGCAGCAGGATTTGCCGCCGAACCTAAGCAAGCTCTATCTTAAGGCCGAAAGCGCGATGGAACTCAGAAACTGGAGTTACGCGGTCAGCTTGATTCAGGCTATCCTGACAAAGGAACCGGGCTTTCTGGACGGACGGAAGCGTCTTCGCCTCGCGGCGGTGAAACAGAATGAAGGCAAGCGCGGAATGAAGCTCGGCGGCGAGGCTCTCAAAGTGATGAAGATGCAGAGTCAGGTCAAAAAAGACCCGCTTGCTGTCATGGCAGCTTTGGAGAAAGAGGTTCTCGGAGCGGACCCTTACAATGCTCAAGGAAATGAGCTTCTCTATGATGCATCTGTCGCAGCGGGTCTTCCTATGACAGGGGGATTTGCGCTTGAGACTGTGATTGAAGGAGATCCGAACAACATAAAGTTTTACCACAAACTGGGTGACTTCTATCTTGAGCGAGGAGCCTTCGAACAAGCTGCAGAGATTTTCGGAAAAATTTCAGAGCGTGATAGGACAGACCTTGAAGCAACCAAAAAGTATAAGGATGCGACTGCGCGCGGTTCAATCGCCTCACAAAAGTGGGACGGGGATGGTGACTGGCGTGATTTATTAAAGAATAAAGATGAGGCTGCGGATCTGGAAAGCCAGGGAAGAGCCGCGATGACTCCTGAAATGCTTCAGGCTCAAGCTGATCAGCTTGCTGCTGAGTATGCTCAAAACACCAACGATCTCGACGTTACAAAGCGTCTCGCCGCAACCTACGAGGAACTAGAGCAATTTCCTGAAGCTCTGCAGTTTTACGAATGGGCGTATCACCTCAGCAGTAATGATCCGGCTTTGGAGAAGAAAGTGGGTGATATCAGAGAGTTGGTGAATTCAGCTCACCTTGATGAATTAAGAAAATTTGTCGACGAAAATCCTGAGCATCCGGATATTGAGCAGTATAAGCAACAGCTTGATGATGCTGAACAGTCCCAGCTTGATGATCTTATTGCTGAGTCGCAGGAGCGGGTTGACCGAAACCCAACAGACAATGAACTTCGTTTTGAGCTTGGTTCGCGACTCCACAAGGCGGAAAAGTATCGGGAAGCGATTGCTCACCTTCAGCAGGCAAAGCGCAGCCCAAGTCTCCGCATCAAGGTAATGAACATGCTTGGGCAATGCTACGATTGCATGAACATGACTGACCTCGCTGCGGGTCAGTTTGAAGAGGCAATCAAGGAGCTGCAGATCATGGACGACACCAAGAAGCAGCTGCTTTACAATTTGGGGCTCCTCTATGAGAAGCTCGAGGACCATGAGAAGTATATGGAGAGCCTTAAGCAAATCTACGCAGTCGACTACGGCTACAAAGACGTTGCTGAGCGCGTCGAGAAATCCTACGGCTAATCTACGAAGTTGATAAGCCGGTCAGCGTTTCGCTGGCCGAAACTCCGTAGTAGCGGTAGCCGGGAGAATCGCGGGGGCTGTTTACCCCTGAATTCTTGCGAATCCAGCTTCAATTTATAACGCCTAAAGACTTAACCGTCGGAAAAGTTCATCAAGCGGCAGTTGCAGCCCGATGAGAAAGTCTCCGAATTCACCGTATTTCACGGTGACCTCATCAAAGCGCATCGTGTAGACGATTTCTTTGATGTCCTGTGTGTTGTGAGAGAAAAGGGTCACGCCCCATTCGTATTCATCGAGTCCGGTTGATCCAGTGATCAGCTGGCGGATCTTACCGGCCCATTGGCGTCCGACTTTGGCATGACCGGCCATCATCTTGCGGCGGGACTCGAACTCCTCGCCATACCAATTGTCGACTTCGCCTCGTCGTTTTGACATGGGATAGAAACAGAAGACGGGCCAGTCAGGCATGTTGGGGTAAAGGCGGTCCTCGTTGTATTTCTCGATCCGGCGATTGTATTCTGCGATCTTCTCGACAAATTCGTCGCTACCTTCCTCGACGTCTTCGCCTTTGAGCTGCGCGCCATACTGTTCCTCTGTCATTGTGTACTCGCTGAGCTCAGTCATGCTCAGGTAGCTGTATGTTGGTGTGAGAACATCTGGACCCAGGGCAAGCGAAAGCTTCTTTTCGAAGGCGTTCGCCTTATGAAGATCGTCGGTCAGCAGCATGAAACCGAGATCTGCCTTCGGTGTGACCATGGAAAAGGTGAGAAGCTGAGCCGAGTCAGCGGATCGGATTTCCTGAACCAGTTCTGAAAGATGGGTCTTCGCTTCAAGTTTCTCCTCGTCCGAAAAGAGAGACCACTGGCTGTATTCGATCCGGTAAAACAGATGGAGGACGTGCCATCCCTGATAGGGGATCACAGTTTCAGAATCAGTTTCTTCAGGGACGACGGTATTCATAGGGGGGTAGGGAACTTTAGCTGGATATGGAATCTTCCGGCAGGGCTTCCAACAAGCCAATGAAATCGGTTGCGTCCAGCCAAAAAAAATCCTAGTTTTCGCGGCTTATAAAGAGCACAAGACCGTATTTTATATCATGGCAGAAATCGAAGATCGTTACGAAGACAATGTCGCCGGAGAGTTTTACGTCGACGACCAGTGCATCGACTGTGACCTTTGCCGAGAGACCGCGCCTGACAACTTCACTCGCAACGAGGACGGGGGCTACTCATACGTCTACAAGCAGCCAACAACTGACGAAGAACGAGCTCTCAGTGACGAAGCAATGGAGGGTTGCCCGGTCGAGGCGATCGGCAACAATGGGAAAGATGGCTGAGCGATTCAATATTGAAAGTTTCAGCGGCGTCTCCAGAGATGGCGACGCCTTTTTTGTGGGCAGGGGTAAAGATTCCCGCTACCTTGTCGAGGATGCAGGAGTGGGAGAAAAAACGATACCGACCGAAGCGCACGACGAAAGACCGTGCCCTCTCACAGTTGCGCGGCTATTGGGAACCACAGGACACTTCTGAGTTTGAGCATACCGCCGAGTCGGCCGTGACGAAGGCGATGGGAAGCCTTGGTCTCAACAGTCGCTTCAATGAGGAGCAGGTCTTCGACGCCTGGAACGTGATGGTCAGCACCTTCATAGCGAGCCATTCACGGCCCATTGCGCTTCATCGAAAAGTGCTTAGCATCCAGGTCCTTCACTCGACTGTTTTCTACGAATTGGAACGGATGAAAGGCCAGATCTTGCTAAAGATGCAGGAGCAGTTCGGGGCCGAAAATATTCGGGATGTGACGTTTCGGTTGGGGTGAGAGCCGCTATTGCACCCCCTCAACCTCCAGCTCAATCGCATAAAATCCAGTTCGTGCCGTGACGTAGAGAGTCTTTCCGACGAGAAGGCAGTTCGCGGGTTTCTCCGGTGGGGTGAGGCGGAGGACTTCTTCGCCTTCGGGTGAAAAAGCGATCACGTCCTCCCAGGTCACGTAGAGATTGCCAAGTTTGTCGATCGTCATGCCGTCGCTGCCGACTGCGGCGAATTCGCGTTTGTTTGTGATCTTTCCAGGCCCCTCGATGTCATAAGCCCAGATCTTGTCGGCACCGGGGTCAGCGATGTAGAGGATTTTAGCTTCAGGACAGGTGAGGATACCGTTCGGTTTTGTGAGATCGGCCGCGACCTGTGTGATCTTTCCTTTGCGATCGACATAGTAGACCGCCTCGACGTCCAGTTCACGGTCATCGCTCTTGCCATAGCGGGGGTCGGTGAAGTAGAAGCCACCGATCCCGTCAGGGGCGACGTCATTCGGGCTGTTCAGCTTCTTTCCGTCGAAGTTCTCTGCGAGGACGGTGACTTCGCCCGCGTAGTCTGTGCGAGTGAGGCGGCGCGCCCCGCCTTCACAGGCAATAAGCGCTCCGGCTGGCGTAAAGAAGAGACCATTTGCGCGCCCGCTTTGCTCGCGATAAATCGTCGTCTCTCCGCTCGTGGGATCGTAGACGTGAGTCCGCTCATTCGGGATATCGTTGAAATAGATCTTCCCGTCCGGACCAACGGCTGGCCCTTCCGTGAATTTGAATCCATCGGCAAGCGTCACAAATTCCGCTCCCGCCTTCACGAGAGGTCCCTCGTGGGTGTAGGTGGTCGGGTTCGGCGTCGCATAGTCAGTCTCATCACCGAGATCCTGAATTCTGATGTTCCGATAATGAACCTGAAGCTTGTCCTCCCGATTTCCAACGCCGTGGACCTGAAGCGCGATGAAACCTTTCGCAGTCGTGTCATCGGTCAGATCGGCGGCGCGGACTCCGTTGATAAAAGTAACGAGACGGTTCCCGATCGCTTCGATGCGATAGTGGTTCCAGTCATTCTGCTTAAAAGCGTAGCGAGCCGCCGGATTCCCTGAAAGGTCGGCGAGCCAGCCATTCCGGCCCTCGTCATAAATGCCGGCGCTCCAACCGCGATCTGAGGGATCGATCTCCGCCTGATAGCCGTGGACCCGGCCCTCTTTGTAATCAGGAGTGCTCAGAGAACGAAACTGGATGCCGCAGTTCAATGTCGGATCGACCTTGTATTCGACTTCGAGTATGAAATTACCGTAGTCTTTTTCGGTGCAGAGAAAAGAATTCGGTGTCTTTGGAACGGTCGTCCCGACAATAGCACCATCGATGACTTCGTAAGTCGCGATACCGCCGCGCTGTGTCCAGCCGTCGAGGTTTTCGCCGTTGAAAAGGTCGACCCAGTCGCCTGGTTCAGCGGCGAAGGAGAGGAGGGGAATGGTGAGAAAGGTGAGGATTAGTTGTTTCATGGGATTTAGTTTAATGACAAGATTTTGGGAGGACCCCAAGCTCCTTACGGAGCGGGAGGAGTATGACTTTCTTTGATCCAGCGCTCCATCTTCTGAACCACATCAGGATGATCAGAGGCTACGTCAGTCATTTCTGAAGGATCATTTTCCAGATCAAAAAGGAGAGTCGGCGCAGGGTCGGGCTTCAGCGTGTCCAGCTGGACCGCTTTCCATTTCGTGGTCGTGACCGCTTTCCTTCCGCCCTTCTCGAGAAATTCCCAGTAGAGAAAATCGTGGTGGGTTTGCTCGTCAGGCTTTCCCAGTAAGGTGGGAATCAAGGAGACGCCGTCGAGTTGTTCAGGAATGTCAAAGCCGGCGACCTCAGCGAAGGTTGGAAACATGTCCTGAAAGCCGGAGAGAACGTCAGACTCCGAACCTGGAGCGATCTTCCCGGGCCAGGTCGCGATCGTCGGGACGCGGATCCCACCATCGAACAGGTCGCGTTTCATGCCGCGAAGATGACCGTTGGAGTCGAAGAACTCGGCGAGATGCTGACCTTCTTCGTGAGGGCCGTTGTCACTTGAAAATACGATGAGTGTGTTCTCAGAGAGTTCATGCTCATCCAGTTTCGCAACGAGCTGACCGACGTAGTCATCGACGATCCTCATCATTTCTGCGAAGCCCTTCTCAGGATCAGGCCAGTCTTCATCGGCGAACTCTCCATAACCGGGAACCTCCATGCCGTTTAGATAGGGTTCGCGTCCTGCTTCATTGTTTGTGTGAGGCATGTTCAGAGCGAAATAGAGAAAGAATGGATTCTGTGCATTCTCGTCGATAAAGCTCAGCGCCTCCTTCGTGATAAAATGCGGGGCGTAGTCATTCTTGATCTTTGCGACCCCGGCACCCTCTTTCGGCTCGCCCAGGCCGTAGTCATCCTTCAGATACCAGGGGTCATCGAGGACGTTGTTCAGCTTTTCGATCTCCCCGTTCCGGATGAGGAATTCGGGGTAAAAATTGTGGGCGTGAAACATGTTCACGTAGCCGTAAAACTCGTCGAACCCAAAGCGGTTCGGCTCGTCGCGTTCCGGCGGATGACCAATTCCCCATTTGCCGAAGCATCCGGTCGCATACCCGACTTCCTTCAGTTTCTGCGGGATGATAATGTCATCCGGCTTGAGGAGAACGCGCCCGTTCCCCCGGACGGTTGCGTTCCCGGTATGCTTGCCGGTCATGAGGACGCAGCGTGAAGGCGCACAAACCGTCGAGCCTGAGTAGTGACGGGTCAGCCTCATGCCGCGTGCTGCGAGCGCGTCGATATGCGGCGTCTTCAATTGTTCCTGACCGAAGCATCCGAGATCATTGTAGCCAAGGTCATCGGCGAGGATGTAGACGATATTCGGCTTCCCTGCAGCGGTGGCAGTAAAGCCAAGATTGGCGACGAGAAAAAGAAGGGCGAGCGTTCGCATGAGTCGCCGAGTGAACCGGAAAAGCTCTGAAAAGGAAAGAGATTCCACCTGACGTTTTCGCGCGAATCGGTGACGGCAACGGCGAGGAATGCGCTCTTTCGCAAAATCTCACTGGAAAGTGGATTACGCGTAGAAGTGTGGAAAAGAGAAGTCAGTCCGGTGAAATTTTGCTAATTCAGTTAAACTGACAAAAAGGAATGAAACGCTACCCGATACTCTTTCTCACACTCCTCTTTCTCGTTTCACACTCCGCGAAGGAGTTAAGTTTGGCAGAAGAGGAACGGCCCAATGTTATTCTTATCATGACGGATGACCAAGGCTACGGTGATCTCGGGTGTCACGGGAACCCAATCCTGAAGACTCCACATTTGGATGCCCTCCACGGCGAAGCGGTTCGATTTACGGATTTCCATGTGAGTCCCTTTTGCACCCCGACTCGCGCTGCTCTCATGACAGGGAACTATCCGGCACGGACTGGTGCCTACCGCACCAGCGCCGGAAAAACGATGATGCATCCTGACGAAAAAACCGTCGCGAACCTCTTCGCCGATGCCGGATACGCGACCGGCATGGTCGGAAAATGGCACCTCGGTGACAATGCACCACACCGCCCTCAGGATCGGGGCTTTGAGGATGTCGTTTGGCATCGTTGTGGGGGCATCGGCCAGGCCTCCGACTATTGGGGGAACGACTATTTCGATGACACTTACGAGCGAAACGGTGTCTTCGAAAAATTCGAAGGCTACTGCACCGATGTTTGGTTTCGTGAGGGCGTTCGTTTTGTCGCAGAGAATAAAGAAAATCCGTTTTTTCTCTATCTCGCGCTGAACGCCCCTCACGGTCCCTACTTTGTTCCCTCCGAGTGGGCGGAACCCTATCAAGGACAAAAAGACAAAGTCGCGAATCCGAATTTTTATGGAATGATCGCCAACATTGATCACAATGTCGGGATTCTCCGAAAGGCCCTCGAGGATCTTGAGATTGCCGAAAATACGATCCTCATTTTTATGACGGACAATGGAACGGCCGGTGGCGCAAAGTTCGACGGGCTGAATTCTGAGGCGTTGATCGGATACAACGCGGGGCTGCGTGGTAAAAAATCCTCGGTCTACGACGGTGGCCATCGGGTGCCCTTTTTCATTCATTGGCCTGCGGGAGGTCTCGAAGGCGGTCGCGATATCGATACGCTCGCAGCTCATCTCGACGTCTTGCCGACCCTCGCGGATCTTTGTGGTATTCCGATTCCTGATGGTTACGAGCCCGATGGAGTCTCGCTTGTGCCCTTGTTAGAAGGAGATGACCAACTCTGGGAGCGGGAGCATCTCATCGTTCAATTCATGGGTGGTGCCTACGGCCGGGGAATTCCGGCACCTTTTGAATATTCTGCGGTTTTGACTGAGCAGTGGCGACTCGTGAATTCAGATGGACAGGGCCTCTTTGATATTCGGAATGATCCAGCGCAGAGAGACGACCTGTCGTCTCATCATCCGGAGGTAGTGAAGTCTATGCGTGAGCGATACCTGCCGTTTTGGGAGTCAGTCTCGCCGAGGATGACGCCGGTTCGAATTGATATTGGAAATTCTGTGGAGAAATCGACGGTGCTTTGCTCCCAGGATTGGTATAAGGAAGTGGGAAATCCGCCCTGGAATTTCGGTTCGATCAGGAAACTGCCCCGGGAAACCGGACCGTGGATGATCGAAGTAAAAGAAGCAGGGAAGTATCGGTTTACACTCCGGCAGTTCCCCAAAGAAGCGGATAAAGAAGTCATCGCGGAGCGGGCGAAAATCGAGATAGCGGGGAAGGTCGAGGAGAAGTCGGTGCAAACGGGGAGCAAAGGTGTTGTTTTTGAGATGGACCTTCCCAAGGGGCCGACGGAGTTGGTCACCTATCTGTATGATGAGAAGGGAGAGGCGGGGGGCGCCTATTTCACCGAAGTTGAAAAACTTTAAACTGTCGGAACGACTTTAATCTCACTGACCCCGCCCGGTTGTTTTTCGACGATGATTTGAGTGCCGATTCTCTCCTTCAACAAATCAACATGAGAGATGACGCCAACCGTTTTGTGATCCTGTTGGAGGCTTTCCAAGGTTGCGATCGCGACTTCGAGCGAGTCAGGATCGAGACTGCCAAAGCCTTCATCGATGAAGAGGGAGTCAATGCGCACAGTGCGGCCGGCGAGGTCGGACAATCCGAGGGCGAGCGCGAGGCTTGCAAGGAAGCTTTCGCCGCCTGACAAACTCGCCATGGGGCGCTTTGCTCCGGCTTGATGGAGGTCTTCGATTTCGAGATTGAGTTCTCCGGTAAGGTCGCGGCAAATGCGGTAGCGGTCGCTCAATTTGATGAGATGGCGGTTCGCGTGTCGGGTCAAAATATCGAGGGAGATCGACTGGGCGTAACGGCGAAACTTTGCGCCATCGTGGGAGCCGATCAATTCTTTGAGACGTCGCCAGACGGCGAAATGTTTTTTGTCCTCCGCGAGTTCTTTCTCGCTTTCCTCTTTGCGCTTCCGGTTTTGATCGTCAGTCGCGAGTGCGCTGCGTCGCGCCGATTGTGCTTCGAGGAGTTGATCGCGTCCACTTCTCAGCTCTTGCTGCTTCTCGATAAAGGCGTTGGCATCACTGCCTTCGAGAACCTGTTTGGCGAGGAGGTCGGTAACGTCTTTCGCGGCTTGTTTTGAGAGAGCCTCCGCGGCGGCAGTTCGCTGTTTCAAATCGTTTTCGAGGGTTTCCAATTCGTCGGCGACTTCGCTCGTGAGATTAGCCTCACGCAAAGTGGGGAGACTGGCGAAATCGGAATCGGCGACTGCCAAGTGGAGTGCCTCGCTAACCGATTTCAGTTTGGCAGCGGCGGATTCGGCGTCCTTCTTCCGCTCGGTGCTTTGCGAGGCGGAGAGTTGTTCTGACGAGACTGCGTCGTGGAAATCGTCTTCGGCTTTGTCGAGAGAGATGGGAGATACATTGCCGGCTACGACCGACGATAGCTTTTCGATTTTACTCTGCTTGTTGAGGAGTCGTGCCGCCTCCTCTAATGTCTGTTGAATGCGGGTCTCGGCTTCTTGTTTCTTCTTTGCACCTGCTTCGCCTTGCTTTTCGTGTTCGCGGAAATCTCCGGCTCGCTTTTGGAGATTGGATTGCAAGGCCGCTTCCTCGCCGGGGGCCGGGATCCCGCTGGCGAGTGGCTTAAGGAGTTGCTTCAGTTCTGCCTCGCTTGCCTCGACTCTGTTTGTGGCCTCGATAAGTTCAGCGCGTCCTGCTTCAAGTCGCTTCAGGTCGTCCGAGAGTTTCTTGTATTCATCTCGTGCTTTCTCAAGGTGGACGTTGGCTTTGGTGACCTCTTCTTCGAGCGCAGCGATACCGGAATCGGCGGGGGCGCCGTCGGCAAAAGGATGTTCCTCTGAGCCGCAAAGGGGACACGCTTCGCCGGGCTGGAGATTGGCGCGGTGGTGATCGAGGCTTGCAACGAGACGCGTTTTGTCGAGATGGTCTTGACGCAGATTCAGCTGTCGAGCGGCTTCCTGCCCTGCCTCTTTAAGTAAGCTCTGTTTTCCGCTTCCGGCAGAGATCATTTCATCAATGAGGGAACCCTGTTCTGTGCCTGACAAGCCTACCAAAGATGCGGGTAGGTTGGTCGCTTGATCAGGAGCGACGTCATGGGCGACCCGGGTCCAGGCGGTCCAGTATCGCGTCGCGGTTTCGCGGGCGTTTTTCGTTTCTCCAATCGCGGAAACCAAGTCACCGAGAATCTGCGTGAGCGTTTCATCGGCGCGATTTTCTTCCAGCCATTTATTCGCTGTCGCCGTTTCCGCTTCGGCTTCTTGCGCCGCCTTCTTTGCTGCGGTTTCGCTGTCTTTTGCTTTGGAAAGCGCAGTGCTCAGGGAAACTTGAAAAACGGCAGTCGCCCGGTCGTGCCGGGCTTTGGCCTCCTCGTGGTTTTTCTGTGCAACGACAAGCTTCGCTTCGGCATCTTGCGCAGTGGACTCAGCGTGATCGAGATCCGAGAGCTGTTTCGTGAAGGGTAGGGTCGCGCGGTGGAGTTTCAGTTGCTCCAGTTTTGGTTTGGCAACTTCTTGTGATTCGTCGAGGGCCGCTTTGTCTTTCCGGGCAGCGGCTTCTTTCTCACGGGCCGTCGTCAGTTGTTTAATCGCTGCCAGCATCTCAGTCCCGTGTTCGATCTCGGCGGAGAGCTTTTTGTCCTCGGCGTCGCCAGCCTTGAGGGCGGCACTGAGTTCCTTCCGTGCTTCTTCTTCGAGCAATTCGATTTGCTCCAGTCCTGCCGCTCTTGCGTTTAGATCCGCTTCGCGGCGATTTGCTTCTTCATGCGCTAGCTTTCCGAGGCGGGTGTAGATCGTGGTGCCGGTAAGGCTTTCCAGCAACCCGGCCCGTTCGTTGGCATCGGCTTTGAGAAAGCGGGCGAAGTCTCCCTGCGCGAGGAGAACGCTTCGCAAAAAGCGGTCGTAGTTCAGGCCTAAGAGATCCTCAATCTTTTGCTCGGCCTCACGGATTTGCTGGGCGAGAGGTTCTCCAGAGGCGTCATAGATGTAACGCTTCGGGGCCTGGAGTTTTCCACCGGGTTTCTTCCCGGCTCGGTGTCTTTCCCAGGCGGCACGGTAGACGCCGGACGTTACTTCAAATTCGACCTCTGCAGAGCATTCCCCGCAGTGGCGCGTCATGACATGCTCGGGGTTCGATTCGTTCCCGTATCGCGCCACTTTGCCGTAGAGGGCGAGGGTGATCGCATCGAGCAAAGTGGTTTTTCCTGCGCCGGTCGGACCGGTGATTGCGAAGAGTCCGGCACTGGCGAGCGGCTCTTCGTCGAAACGAACGAGGTGCTCTCCCTTGAGAGAATTCAGATTTTGAAGACGGACGCTGAGGATTTTCATGGCGCGTCGATCAGTTCGGGTTGCGCTTCCATTTCCACGAGGCGTGAGAAGGCGAGTTTGAGCTCGGCGGTTTCTTCTTCAGTGAACTGTTCCTGCTGGTCGAGGAGATGTTCGAAAACACGAGCTGGTTGATCGAGTAATGACTCGATCGCTTCGTCATCGGTCGATTCTTCGACGGACATGCTTACGAGAGAATCCGCTCGGCCGCGAATCACTTTTAGGACATCAAACTCGCGATCCTCAATGAGCGTGGCAACGCGTTCGGTGAGATTGTCTTCGAGAGCGGCGTCCTTGACGATAAGTTCAACCCAGGTGCGGAGATCTCCGGCTTTTTCGGAAAAGTCGCCG
>JARGOD010000006.1:65454-72121 GCA_029210205.1 Verrucomicrobiales bacterium
GACGATAAGTTCAACCCAGGTGCGGAGATCTCCGGCTTTTTCGGAAAAGTCGCCGATCGCTTTATCCAACTCTGCGGTCGTGGTTCGAAGCTGCGACAGTTTTCGAAACACCGGAATGGGAAAGGAGGTTTGCTGGATTTCACGATTGCTGAGATCGAGCAGGCGAACTTCTTTTTTATCAGGCGATTCGCTGAAGCTCAGCGCGATCGGTGATCCTGAATAGCGGACGCGGCCGTCGTCATCGCTGGCCTGAGGACGATGCAAATGGCCGAGCGCGACGTAGTCGAAGGTGTCGGGAAAATGTCCGGGCGTGATCGATCCAAGGCCGCCGATATGGATGTCGCGCTCGCTGTCAGAAGTTTCCGATCCGACGACGGTGAGGTGTCCTGTGGCGATGACGGGGCATTCGACTTTCGCCGTGACAATTGCCTCTGCCGCTTCGGCATAGCGGGCTGAGATCCCGCCGGCGAGCTGTGCCCGGATTTCTTCGGCATTCTCGCCGGCTCTTCCAACACGCAGATCGCGATCCCGAAGAAATGGGATCAAAGCAATCGCGGCCTCCGGGTTTTGTGCATCGGGAAGATAAAGGATCCGGTCTTCAGGGTTCTCCGGTAAGAACCCGACGACGTGAGTTTTGAGCGAATTGAGAACCTGTTTCGGTGCTTCGAGCTGTGCCGCGGAATCATGATTTCCCGCAATGATGACAAGATGACAGTCCCCCTGGGCAAAGAGACGCGAGACAAAATCGTAGTATCGCTGCAGGGCGCTTTGCGGAGGATTAGCAGTATCGAAAATGTCCCCCGCAACAATGATGGCGTCCACGTCTTCGTTTTTGACGACGTTGAGAAGCCAATCGAGAAACAGCCCGTGCTCTTCATCGCGGGATTGGTCGTTCAGTAGTTTCCCGAGATGCCAGTCGGCGGTGTGGAGAATTTTCATGCGGGGAAGGGGACATTTATCTTTATCCGCATCCGTATTCTTATCCACCACCGAGTTTCAGGATGGGTTGGAAATTGGGCGGGAAAAGAAAAAGGGGAAGAAACCGAGGATTCGCTCTACTAAACCCTGTTGACTGATCGTTCATACCCTGTTGGGTCTGTGACCTGATCCTCTCTTATGTCGCCCCTCGACTATCCCGTTTCGACCATTGATGCACCGCTCCATGTCCGTGGAAAATTTTTCTGTGCGGGGGAAGAGGTCACTTTTTTGAAGATGGTGACTTTTGGCCCGTTCCCCGCGGGAGCTTTTCCAGATGAGGGCATCTGTCAGTTGAGGGCAATTCGCGACGATCTTGGTGCCAACGCGATTCGTGTCTATGAAATCCCGACACTACTTTTCATGCATGAGTGCGCGCGGTATGGCTTGCGAGTCTTCATCACGCTGCCTTGGTCTCAGCACGTCGATTTTACCAAGGAGACCCATGTTCTTGCCGAGGCGGACCAACTGCTCTTGAAGACAATCAACCGGTTTCGGGGGCATCCTGCACTGGGAGGCTATTTCATTGCCAACGAAATCGAGACTACTCTTGTCCGCTGGATGGGAAAACGTCAGGTTCTTGAGCAGCTCGAGCGTCTTATTGACCTCGGGCATGCGAATGATCCGGGCGCGCTCTTTGCTTACGCGAACTATCCGAGCACTGAATATCTGCTTCCTCGAAATCAAGATTTTGCCGCCTTTAACCTCTATCTTGAGGATCGCGAAAACCTCGCTGATTATCTGGGAAGGCTTCAGAATTTTTCGGGCGACAAGCCGCTTCTGATTTCAGAATTTGGCGTTGATTCGGGGGCGCATGGTGAGGCGCTGCAGGCGGAAATGCTCAATTGGCATGTCGAAGAGGCCTGTCGTGCAGGGGCAGCAGGGACGACCGTTTTCGCCTGGTCAGATCTATGGCAGCGCGGTGGGCAGACAATCGAGGATTACAGCTTCGGATTGGTGCGTCGGGATCATTCAGCGAAGCCGGCACTGGAAAAATTGAATGCGAAATGGTCGCCACTCCGCCGCGGTTCGGACGAACTTCCACTTGAGACGGCGCCGTCGATGTCAGTTATCGTGTGCACATATCAGGGGAGTGCCACGCTCGTTGAGTGTCTCGATTCGCTGTGTAATCTGGAGTATCCGGATCTTGAACTTTTGCTGGTGAATGATGGCAGCGACAAGCGGGTTTCGGAATTGACGGCGAGTTATGAGCAGATTCGGGAAATTGCTATCCCGCATTCCGGTTTGAGCGCGGCTCGTAATATCGGAGCGAAGGCGGCTCGGGGTGATGTTTTTGTCTACACGGATGACGACTGCATTGTCGAGCGCGACTGGCTTCGGTGGATCGCCCACCAGTTCGCGGCGAGTGAATCGATCGGGTGTGCCGGTGGGCCAAACATTCCTCCCCCGCCCAAAAATTCAAAATCAGCAGTAATCGCGGCGGCTCCGGGCGGTCCGACGCATGTGCTTCTCACTGACTCCAAGGCGGAACACCTCCCGGGATGCAATCTCGCGGTGCGTCGTGAAGCTTTTGAAAAAGTGGGCGGTTTCAATCCGGTTTTTCGAACAGCAGGAGATGACGTTGATTTTTGCTGGAGGGTCATGGAGAGCGGCTACGATCTTGCTTTTCACGCCGCTGCGTTTGTCTGGCATCATCGACGCTTCACTTATCGGACCTACTTTCGCCAGCAATTGGGCTACGGGAAGGCAGAAGCGATGTTGATGCCGCTCCACAGTGATCGTTTTAAAGGTCTCGGTGGGGCCGTCTGGGAGGGACAGGTTTATACGACCCGTTCTCCGCTGGGCAGCTTTGTCTACCATGGACAATATGGCTACGAACCCTTTCAGCTAATTTACCCGGATGGTAATCTCGGGATGAGCGAAGTTTGCCTTCACGTTATCTGGTGGTTCATCATCGTTGGACTTTTGATTGGCGCCGTGTTCACACCGGCTTGCTTGCCTGTGGCTTGTTTGATGACGTTTGGGAGCGTTTTTGTGGCGTGGAAGCGAGCCTGGCGAGTGAGAATTGACGCCGCTTTTGACTACGGAAGATCAAGGCTCAAAGTCGCCGGTTTGATTTTGCTACAAGGTCTCCTCAGGAGTGGATCCCGGGTCATGCTCGGGTGGAAGGACGCAAAATGGTCTCGCGGATTGGAAGTCGTGACAACAGCGACTTGGCGGAAAGTGGCTTCCGGCTGGTGGAAACTCGGGAGTGAGAAAGCCTTCTGGAGTGAGAATGGCGTTGGCAGAGATGAGCTGCTCGCTGCGATCCGCGAAGATTCTCCCGCAGCGGCTGTGGATGAATCCGGTAAAACGGATTTAATTCTGTCGCGCAGCTTTCTTTGGAATTTGGCTTTGATCAGCGCGACTGAATATCACGAGGATAAAAGACGCCTTACCCGTGTGCGTCTGCTTGCCCGTCCTCGAGCGGTGTTCAGGATTTCGGCGCTTATGGTCGCGGTCCTGGCACCTGTGCTTCTCATCCTTGGATTCAGTTTGAAGACGGAGGCGATAATCCTGATGGTGGGCGTGCCTTTGTTTATCTCATCGTGGCAGTGGCTTCTGCGATCACGCCTCTCGAGTTTGAATCGAGCCGCGAAACGAATCGGATTGAAACCGGTTTAATCACCGGTGCCTATCAATGAAACCACGAGGCGACGGCGATGCGGAGCCACGCGGTGTTCGAACACAAAGACCCCCTGCCAAGTTCCAAGGGCAAGAAGGCCTTCGTGTATCGGAATGACTTCACTGGTCCGGGTCAGGGCCATGCGCAGGTGGCTTGGACTGTCGTCGGGCCCCTCGTACGTGTGAACGAGAAAGGGAAGGTCTTCGGGGACGAGGTGATCAAAGAAGGAATGCAAATCAGTGCGAGCTTCTGGATCAGCATTCTCCATGATCACGAGGCTGGCACTGGTGTGCTGGACGAAAACGGTAAGTTGGCCGGAACGTATCCCTGACTCGAGAACGAGGGTTTTTAGTTCTTGTGTGATTTCGTAGGTTCCTTTTCCACTTGTCGGAACTGCGAATTCGCTGGTGTAGGTCTTACTGGTCATGGTGCCATCATTAGAGATTAATTTTCCAGATGAGTTAAAGAAATGAGAAATCAAATCAACCTATCTCGATTTTTGTGGTTGCTGCTTACGCAAGATTGTGTCACAAAGGGGTTTAAGTGTATTGTTGTAGCGTGATTTGAACTCTCCAGATGGGTGCAGATCCAGTCGCTGCGGTAAGGTTACTATGAATTTTTTCTCAAGAATGAGATACTCGAATTATCCTCTTTTCGCCAGTTTGGCCTTGGTTTCCTGCCTTTGCGTTATTTCGCAGGCGCAGGAACAGACTAATCTCGAACGGAAAGGCTTTTTTGAGAGGATCTTCGCGGGAGACGGTCAAACTAATCACCCAGGTCCATTGGATCACAAGACTGTCCACGGCGAGTATGTGGATCGTGAGACCGACACAGTCTCAGCACTTGTGAAAGAGGCTACCGACGGTTTGCAGAGGGAGAATGATCCAGTCGAGAGATTTCCTCACATTCCCGGTTATCTCACGATTAAGAACACTCCCCAGAAGGAGATTGAAGCATTGATCGAGACTATTTACGTGGCCTACGAATCACGAATCAATAAGATGGATCCGCCGGATCTCAGGGGTGCTCGAATCATGGCGATGGGGCATGTTCCTTCCGGTTTTCCGGCGGCTTGGAAAGGCCGTGCCAGTTCGCCGGTCTGGCCGGAGCAGCGCTCCGTGCACCAGGGTATTGATGATGTTTATTCCCGGACCCTCGAGTATTCGAATCAGGTAAAGGTTCTCCGCGACCTTCCGCTTATTCGGGAGACAGGGATGCAGGAGGCTGACGGCGAATTCGATATGGAGACCTTTCTCGAAGGTCGTCTCATCCGCACAAACGAAGCGATTGGTTCTCAATTGACAACTGGAAACAACGCGAGGCGCTTTCGTGAGAGTCAGGACTACCTTGAGGGTGGATTTCGCAAAAAATTCTCCACCGGAACTGACCTCACGCTTTCAAACCGGGTCTCGACTCTCAATAACAATTCAACCTTCCTGACTCCTCAGAATCAAGGCTCGTCTGAGTTGGTTCTTTCAATTGTTCAGCCACTTTTGGAGGGAAATGGATACCACTATAATCAATCGAAAATCAAGCTGGCAAAATATGACGCGAGCATGGCTTCGGCTGAGTTTGTTCGACAGTTACAGGAGCATTTGATCGAGGTGAATCGTGCTTATTGGGCGCTCTACTACTCGCGTTCTTACTACATTCTTACCAGTGAGCTTGTTGCTGAGACAGAGTCGATTCTCGGTCAGTTGGAGCAGCGTTCCGACCTTGATGCTTTGCAGAGTGAGGTGCTGCGTGCGAGGTCGTCTGCGGCGATGCGTAAGGCGATGTTGAGCCGTGCTGAAATGGCGATTCGCAATAGCGAAGAGAGACTCCGTGCGTTGGTTAATGATCCGAATCAGGACATTGGTTCAAACGCTGAGCTTGTGCCCGTTACGCCCCCGATTATGACTCGCTATATCGACGGGGTTCAGCGCGTTGCTTCGGATGCGTTGCGAAACCGACCGGAGATCCAGCAGGGGTTTGACGAACTAAAGGCGGCTATTGTTCGGCGTGACATGCAGAAAAATGAGAAGCGTCCGACCTTAAATTTGGTCGCTGAGATGATGTTGAGCGACATTGAGCCGAACGATGCAGTGGGTAGAGCGTTTCAGGACCAATTTGAAGACGGCACCGGTTACAATGTCGGCTTTCAGTTCAGTCAGCCAATTGACAACGATACCGCCCGGGCCCAGCTGCTACGTAGCGAAATTGAACTTCGTCAGCAGGCAAACCGCCTTCGCTCCACGATTGACCTAGTCCTCCTTGAGTCAATCGTATCATATCGCGAGTTGATGACTGCCTATCGCGACATGCAGGGTCGCTATTCTGCACTCCAGGCCTCTCGCGAAGAGCTTCGCCAACTCCGCGACCGACTTGAGGTTGATACTGAAGAGGGGGGTGAGAGGACAACTGCATCTCAGCTTCAGCTGATACTGGATTCTATGGACCGTAATCAAACTGCCGAGGAGATGTTTCTTGATTCAGTGGTTTCTTACAATGCGTCATTTGCCTCGCTTGAGCGGGCACGCGGGACTTTTCTCCGGACAGAGAATGTCGAGATTAAGCGTATTCGTGAGACGGATGAAACTCATCCGGGACAGCAGCTTGAATCACTGAAAGTGACTAAGGGAGATGGCCTCCTTAAAGGTGATGGCACATCCGGCTACTTTGATGCTTATCCAAACCAGAGAGAAATTCCGGATGTTCCGGATATGGCAGGATTTGAGCTTCCTTCCCGAGACCGTGATATCTCCTTTGCCTCTGAGGCTGGAGACGCCGGAATGTTCGCAGAAGGGGGTGAGCTTCCTTCCGCTTCAATTGCTCCGGTCGGTCCTGAGCCAGTAGGTTCTTCTTCGAAAAAGTCTAACGGGGTTGCCTCAGCTTCCGCCCGTCCGGCGAGTCCTAAGCCGGTGCCGACCACAGTTGCTTCCGCACCCGTAGCTAGCTCGTCCGCGCCTGCAGCCAGATCAACTTCATCCAGATCCCGATCCTCTGCGCAGAGGTCGACATCAGCGCTGCCATCAGCCTCTGCTCAGCCTGCAGCTTCTGCCCAGCCCGCTGTTTCAACGATTTCAT
>JARGOD010000006.1:72221-84673 GCA_029210205.1 Verrucomicrobiales bacterium
TCGCTCGGCAGGGAATCCTCTCCTTCAATTCGAATTCGATCAGTTCCACAGCTAGGGGGAGGTGTTCAGTCGATTCAGGTTGTTCCCTCTGCTGCATCACAGCCATTCTCCACTTCTAACTGAGTGAAGAAGAAATTTTATTCACGTTGTGGTGAGGTAATCTCCTTCATATAGGGCTTTGAATGGAGAAAGTTTCTCTCAGCCGTCAATATGATCGATCAGGCTTTCTTAGTGGGCTTATCCGTCAACGTTGGGAGGCCGTATTTGGTGGAAATCTTGGGAAGTCCGACGTAGAACGCCTCGCATTAATTAATGGAGTTGCTGAGGAGGTAAAAAGCCTTTCAGACGATGAAATCTTAGCCCGGGTCGAACAACTCAGGGCGTCTATTGTTTCGGGCGACAAGACGGTCGATGACATTGTGGAACCCGGGTTTGCCTTATTGAGGGAAACTTCACGTCGTACCACAGGATTATTTCATTACGATGAGCAAATTCTTGGAGGCCTTGCTCTCGTGAAGGGAGGCGTAGCCGAAATGGCAACCGGAGAAGGGAAAACGCTCGCTGTCAGCCTCCCGGCCTTCGTATTCTCTCTCTCAGGGAAAGGGGTGCATGTGGTCACGGTAAATAGTTATCTCGCTGAGCGTGACTATGAGTTTTCGAAGCCGATCTTTGATTTTTTGGGCATCTCGATTGGATTTCTGCCGGAAGGAAAAGAGGCGACAACGGATAAGAAGCGGGAAGCATACGACTGCGATATTACCTATGGGGTTGGTTATGAGTTTGGATTCGACTACATGCGTGACCAACTTTCGAGGATGAGACATCCCGGAGGTGCTCCCGGGGAAGACTTGCGCTATGCGATTCTTGGACGCGAAAAACCCATGCCGGAAGTTTGTCAGAGAGGACTGAATGTGGCCGTCATCGATGAGGTTGACAGCGTCCTTATTGACGAGGCGGGAAGCCCGTTACTGATCAGTGAGGCGTCATCAATGGGTGAGAGTTCGGAGAAGCCGTTCTACGGGGCCCGTGATCTTGCGCGTAGATTACTCGAGAGCGACCATTTCACCCTTGATCGCAATCGTCGACAGATTGATTTCACATCGGAAGGCAAACGCGAGCTATTTCGTGATGACTCGATTATTCCATGGGATGATTTGCGCCGCCCCTGGGAGACCTATGTGCTAAACGCTCTCAAGGCGGAGTATTTGTTCTACCGGGACGAGCATTATGTCGTCGAGGATGATAAGGTTGTGATCGTGGATGAGTTCACCGGCCGCCGCTTCGAAGATCGCAGCTGGAGAGAGGGACAACATCAAGCTGTCGAAGCGAAAGAAGAAGTCGAAATCAGGCCCGAATCAGATTCTGCCGCGAGTATTACCCGACAGCGTTTCTTTGCGCTCTACGACAGGATTTGCGGTCTCACCGGAACTGGTGCAGAGAGCGCGGGTGAATTTTGGCGATTCTTCAAGATGCCGGTGTCACCCGTCCCGTTGAACCGTCCAAGTCGGCGCGAGATTCTTCCAGAGAGAATTTTCGTGAGTCATGAGGCATTGGACGAGGCTGTTGCTGCTGACATAGCGGGTCGTTACGGTAGAGGGCAGCCAGTTCTTCTCGGGACACGAACCATCAAGGATAGCGAGAGATTGTCTGCGAAGCTTCATGAACTTGGGCTTCCTCACCGGGTTCTAACGGCAAAGCAGGATGCCGAGGAAGAGGATATTGTTTCTGAAGCAGGACAATCCCGCAGTATCCTTATCGCGACAAACATGGCAGGACGGGGAACCCATATTGACCTGTCGGGTGCAGCTAAGAAAGTTGGCGGGCTGCATGTCATCGCGATTGAAAGAAATGAATCTGTGAGGATTGATCGACAGTTGATTGGTCGGGGAGCCCGACAGGGGCAAGCCGGATCTGCGCAGTCGTTTGTCTCTGCAGATGATTATTTGCTTCAAATTTACGCTCCGGAGGCTGCCACTCAATTGAAAGAGATGCGTGCAGACGAAAACGGAGAACTGCCGTCGAATCTGAAACGAATTTTTGATAAAGTTCAATCAGAGGTCGAAGTTACCCGGTATGAAATGCGTCTCCGCATGGCGGAACGCGATGAATGGCTCGAGCAAACCAAGGAGACCCTCGCACGATGAAAACATTTATTCTCACGCTAGTAGTTGCTTTGTCTTTAACCTTGTTCGCAAAGGCTGACCCCGGAACAGTTCTTGGTTATCTTGAGCCCTACCGGAGTATTGATATGGACGTCGCCGAAGTCGGCGTGATTGGTGAAATTTTTGTCGAAGAGGGAAATCTGGTGGAAGAAGGGGACGCGCTTTTGAGTCTGAATAACAGTGTTCTCGAGGCACAGTTGGAAATTGCTAGTATTCAATCTGAGAGCACTGCTGCTGTTATCGTTGCTCAGGCAGACCTTGATGTGGCTGACGAAAGATTTGCAAAGCTTTCAAAACTTCAAAGTAGCGGAACAGCACACTCGTCAGAGGTTGCCCGGGCGCTCGCTGAAAAGAAAAAAGCTGAGGGTCAGCTTAGCATTGCGAATGAAGAGAAGAAAATCGCCGGGTTTCGTGTTGAGGAAATCAAAGCACAAATTGAGAAACGTTTTTTGAGGAGCCCAATTCGGGGAATTGTTCTGGAAATTAATCGGGATGTGGCAGAGACGGCGACAGCTTCCGGAGGCGGAAATCCCTCGAAGCCATTGGTTCGAGTGGCCAGAATTGATCAACTCAAACTGGTCGTGCATGTTCCCTCTTTCAGGGCTGAGCAGCTCGAAAAAGGGAAGGAAATGCCGGTTCGTGTGCTTCAGCAAAGCAGCTTGAGCCTCGATCGGGAAAATTCTGCCATTGACACAGTGGGCACGATCGAGTTTGTATCGCCCGCAATTGATCCTTCGAGTGAAACTATTAGAACTCGGCTAGTCCTCGAAAACGCGAATGGAGCGTTGCTTAGTGGAAGCCACGCTTTGGTTTTATTTGAATGATTCTGTCTCGTTTCGAGAAATGACGACAATTGGATTTGTAATTTAGTATGGCTGATTTTATTTCAACGACCAACGGCAAGATTGTAAACGTCGACGCGATTGCTTTTTTGACATCGCGCCAACCTGCCTCCGAAAAGAGTGCTTCGAAAAAGAAGCAACTGATTGTCGGATTTTCATCAGCCGCAAGCGGCAGTCAGGGTGGGCTAGTTCCTTTATCACTCGTTCTCGAGGCTAAAGAAGCGACTGACTTTCTTGATCAGCTTGGAAGCCGCGGTGTTGATGTCGCGTCTCTCAAAAAGAAAATCGGTTAGGAGCCTCTCAAGGTGCAGACGGAAGGAGGTAGCATGCTGCCTCTTTGTCATTCCTCACAATGAGGAATCGGCCTGCGACCGTCGGGATGTTCCAGGTCATGCTGCTCAGTGCTTCCAAATGGGAGATTTCTTCGAAACCTTCCGGAGTGATGCGACCAGTGATGACGGGCCCGCGTTCGGTCTGCACGAGCAGTTCGTCTCCAAAAAGGAGGTGTTGGCCGAAGCCAACCTTAAGATTTTTCCACGCCTTGCTTCCATCTGATAATTTGATTGAAGCGAGACGTCCTTCATCGATTCCGTAGGCAAAGTCTCCAATGACAAAAGAAGAACTGAACTTCGTCTTCATCCTCGTGGATTTCCACTTTTGAGAGACTGACCATTCACCGGTATCATTCATCGTTATTTCAAGAAGAGGACTTCCAACGCCATAGCTTGCTGTCACGAGAATCAGGTTTTCGCCGGCGGAGATTGGCTGTCCAACTTTTGGGAAACTGCCAGCCCAGTCGTATTTCCACAACAGGACTCCTGTTGAAGGAACGTGACCAGTGACATCTTTCTGGTTCACACTGACGACCATTTCGGTTCCTCCGACTTCCATGAGCCGAGGAGAGCTGTAGCTGGCTCCATTCCCTTCATAGATCCATCTGACCGCTCCTGATTCGAGGTCGTAAGCAACCAGTGTCGCTCCGGATTTATCGGAACCCGGGACAACAACGATGCCCTCCTCACCCACAACGAGAACTGCATTGGCCGAGCCCCACTTCTGAACCTCTCCTTCGAAATCGGAAATGACGTTGCGAGTCCAAATCTCATCTCCGGTTGTCAGGTCGAGGCTGTTGAGGATTCCCGTGGCACCGAGAGTGTAAACTCTGTTTTCATGAATCACCGGAGTGGAGCGGGGGCCATCGCCTCCCATTGCGGCTCCTTGATTCTCCTCTTTCACGAGAAGGAGACGTGTATTCGCGTTGGCATAAGTCCAGGTTTCGCTGCCAGTGAAGAGATCAAGGCAGAGAACTTGTTCCGCGTCACCGTCCTGTTCCTGGGTCACCGCATATCGTTCTTTCACGGCGAAGCCCGACCAGGCTTTGCCGACTGGTCGCCTCCAGAGTAGTTCGGGGGGCGTGTCCGACCATTTCATAGAAAATGTTGGTTCGGGAAATACTCCATTTCGATCCGGTCCGAGAAAGTTGAGGGAGTCCCCCATGGCACGAACTAGACGCTCCTCTTCCTTGCTCAACTCAGTTTGAACTACCGCGACGGGGTTGCCGTCTCCCTCCTCCTCCGATTCCCATGCCCAGGCGAATTTTGGAAAAGATGATCCAGAGGCAGATCCTTCGTAGCGGAGGAGTTGGCTCGAGATCATGCCCATGGCGATAATTCCCGCAGTGACAGTGAGGACACTGACAAGGCGCTTTCGAAACTGCCGTTGACCGAAAGCGAGATACCAGAACCCGAAAAGAAGCGCCCAGATTATGATGGCACCGACAAGGAACCAGTTCAGGAAGGTCATTTCCTGAAGATGAATCCAAAAATATACTGCCGGTCCAAAGAGCGCGACGACACCGAGAGACGCGCGGCGCAGAAAAGGTTTCATAAGGAGAGAGGGGAATGGGACCGTAGCACAGAGGCTTAATCGGCGCGAAAATTACCTTGTGAAGATCCTACCCTGCGGGATGTTTCGCCGTTTATGTCGGGAGATGAAAGGTTAGCAAGAAAGCAAGGGGGCAGCGGAATCAGAGTCCTGCTTTCCCTCGCATGCGTCATGATTGTGGTCGCAGGATTGAAGGCGTCATCAGAATTGTTTATCCCGATTATGTTGGGGCTCCTTCTTGCGATGATGTCCCTCCCGATTCTCAACTGGCTTGATGGAAGAGGGCTTCCCCGTCCGCTTGCCGTCCTCATGACAATTCTCGTCGATTTCATGATTCTTGGGGGCATCGTCCTTCTGGGATCCGGGGTCATCGGAGATTTTCAGGAGAAGACACCAAAGTACGTTGAGCGGATGGTCGAGCAGGCCACGGAATTTTCTGAAAGTATAGATCAGAGAATTGCGAAGCTAGAAGATTACTGGCAGGAGTTAAGTGTGGTCGGTTCAGAGATGAAGTATACCGGGGAAGTCCCGGCGGTTGTGGAGCAGGTTCCTGAACAGATTCCTGTGCAAAATCCTGAACTAAACTCCGACGGGGATGATTCCTTTGAAATTGCGCCTGTGATCACTTTTGGCGAACTCGTTCGTTTGTATTTTGATCCGGATAGGATTCTTGGGGTTTTCGGTCAGATTGATTTGGTTTCCCGTTTCACTTCTCTAGCCTCAAAGGCATTTTTTGCACTGATCATCATGATCTTTGTTCTCGCCGAATCCGGGCGCTACGCTCACAAGTTTCAGGATGTACTTAAAGCAAAAGGCCCTGATCTGACTCGTTTCCAAAACATCTCCCGGGATATTCAGAAGTATCTTGCGATTAAGACAGCTGTCAGTGCTCTCACTGGCGTTCTCGCGATGATTGCATGTTATGTGTTCCGAATTGATTTCCCCCTTCTTTGGGGGCTTGTCGCGTTTCTCTTCAACTACGTTCCGGCAATTGGTTCTATCGTTGCCGGCATTCCCCCGGTTTTACTCGCTTTGATCCTGCATGGATTTTGGCCCGCTACCGGTGTTCTTGTCTGTTACCTCGCGATCAATATCACGATCGGGAACTTCCTTGAGCCCATGCTCCTGGGTGATCGCTTCGGCATTTCTACGGTGATTGTGATTCTCTCGGTGCTCGTGTGGGGGTTCATTTGGGGTCCCGTTGGAATGCTTCTCGCCGTCCCGCTCACCATGCTCGTCAAGGTGATGCTGGACAACAGCTCTGACTTTCGCTGGATTTCGGCCCTCATGGGGAAGGGAATTGGCGACGCCGAGTTGGGGGATGAAGAAGAAGCTTCCGCTTGAACGAAGCAACTTACCTTCGTTTCCGGGGTTTCTTCTAATCATGCGATTTCTCATTTTGCTGATCACTGCTTGGGTCGCTTTCTCTTCCTTCGCTCAGGACGCTGTCCCCCGATGGGAGGCAGTATTTGAAGGAGTGGACTCAAACCGTGACGGAAAGATCTCAGAGATAGAACTCGAGGGTGTCGGTCGACCGACAGCCTGGTTGGAGAAGGCAGACCGCGACGGTGATGGAATGGCTGATCGCAATGAAATGAGCCAGTTTTTTCAGCGTGCGATCGCTGCATTGCGGGAGAAGGAGCCCGGCGAGAGTGAGGTCGTCCAATCTCTGAATCCCAAGGAGGGGGACCACGTCACCCGTGCAGGAATCCGCGCGGCTGAAAAGTATTCTGCGGATCACGAGGGGCACAGTTTTCTCCTCATGATCAAGGGGGCGACGTTGCACGAAAGCTATGCGAATGGATGGGATAAGACGAAAGGCCATCGCCTCGCGAGCGGGACAAAGAGTTTCTCGGGTGCGCTTCTTGCCCTTGCGGTGAAGGACGGGCTACTCACTCCGGATGAAGCCGTCTCGGCTACGCTGACGGAGTGGGAAGACGACGATCAACTTAAGGTGATAACGATTCGCCAACTCTTGAATTTGACCAGTGGGATTGACCCGGGAAAAGTTGGCCGAGTTCCTTCCTATGACGATGTCGTTGGCGTTTCCGCCGTTTCTCCAGCGTCCGAGGCGTTTCGATATGGCCCCAATGCCTTTCAGATTTTTGGAGAGGTTCTGAGGCGGAAGCTGGCGGACCGGGAGGATTTTCCTTTTCGCGATCCGGTTGCCTACCTAGAAGCAAAAGTTTTTGATCACATTGGCTTGGAATACACCCAGTGGAGACGTGATAGCGGGGGGTTCCCAAATCTTCCGTCGGGAACCTTTATCACCGCTGTCGAATGGGCAAAGTTTGGACAGCTTCTTCTGCAAGAAGGAAAGTGGGATGGAAAGCCTCTACTGGATCAGCGAACCTTAGCGGAAGCCGTTCTGCCACAGAGTGATGTGACTTCAAAATACGGCCTCACTTTCTGGCTTTTGGGTCGGGGAGTCGGCGAGAACCGTCCGTGGTTGGCGGGCGCCTACATGGCCGCCGGTGCCGGAAAGCAACGGCTCTTCATTCTTCCTGCTGTCGAAATGGTGGTCGTTCGTCAGGGAGAGAGTCGAAAGTTTGAGGATCTCAAGTTCCTCGACCTTTTGTTTTCGCTGGATTCCGACGTTGGTTCTGTGGAAACTGAGGAATGAAATTTCTTAGCCTACCTCTCATTGCCACGTCACTTGCGTTTGCCGGTTGCAGCTCGGACTCAACTGAACCAAGTGCTCCCGAAGAGGAGGGCGCCGGTGCCGTCATCGATCTGAATGACGAGGATATGTTAGGTCTCACCGTCGAAGCGGCTGAAGCGATGGCCGCTGACCGGGGCTTGAAATTTCGCATCATTTCGGTCGATGGAGACAACCGCCCGGTGACGATGGACTACCTGGTTGATCGCGTGAATTTCACGGTCAAACAGGGCAAAATCGTCAAAGTGAATCGTGGCTGAATTTTTCTGAAATAATGAAACGCTTTCTAATTCTCACCATGTCCCTCGGAATTTTCGTCATTGGATGTCGGGACGAATCTTCACAGTCTGACGGCGTGGAGCAAAAAGAGGAACGCGATCAGGATATGATTGGTCTCTCCCTCAGCGAAGCGGAGAAACTAGCTGTGAAGCGTGGGCTTCTCTATCGTGTCACGATGCTCGATGGGAAGCCCCAGCCTGCGACCCGTGACCGTCGCGAGAACCGGGTAAATTTCGTCGTCGAAGCCGGAAAAGTGCTCGGAGTCTCGCGAGGGTGAGACATAACAGGGTTGAGTCAGTGGCTTAACCCTGTTGAATCCTTGTCATTTCCCGACATTTCCGCGTGACATTCCTGTTGCCGAGGCTTTGGTCATTTCAACATGGTCATCCCTCAATCCGCACTCGTTGAGCCGTTCTATGAAGGATCGGTGCAGCGACTCTTTACAGTCCCTGGAGACGACGCGGTCATGGTCACGCAGACGACAGCAAAGGGGTCTGTTTTTGATGTCGGTGCTCTTTTCGAAATTTCCGGCAATGATGTGAACCGGGCGCTCTTTCGTCATGTCCTCTATTCGAAAATGGCTGACCCTATCGTCTGGCAGCGAGTTCGAGCTGCGATCGAGGCCTCTCCCGATTTGAGTACAGAATACCGTGATGAGTTAATCTCAGGTGCACTCGAAGACGCCTGCGTCCAGGGGGCCAAGACGCACCACGAAGGCATGCTTGACGCGGTTTCCGGTGAGGTCAGTCGTGGTAGCGTTCCGGAAAATCCGAGCTCATACAACGTCGTCCGTAAATACCAGATCCTGAAACCGGTCCGTTCAGAGTTTCTCGGCGCTCATCTTTTCGACTACGCGCAGTTTCCGAGCGAAGACAGATTTGTTGTCCCACTGGAGTACATTGTTCGTTTCGGGATCACGAGTGCGAGTTCGGTTTACCGTAAGTATGAGGCGATGGATGATAAATCCCGTCGCGCTTTTGAAAAGGAACTCGGAGTGACGCGACCGCTCGAAGCGTGGCAGTATCTGGAAAAACCGGTAGGGGATTTCACGAGCAAGTTTGAGCCGGAAGACCGCATGGTCAGCAAGCAGGAGGCGCTCGTCATGAGTGGTCTTTCCGGAGAGCAGTTCATCGATAGTGGGAAGCTCGCGATTCTCGGAGCCTGGGCGGTTCGCCAGCTCGTCGAGGAGATCGGGCTGTTGATGTGGGACATCAAATGGGAATTCGCAAAAGACGGGGCAGACCTCGTCTTTGTCGACACGATCGATACCGACTCCTTTCGTGCGACGATGTTCCTCGACTTTGAGGGAGAGCGTTTTGTGAATCATTACAACAAACAGGCGATGCGTGACTACTTCACACTCCTGCACAGCGACTGGATTGAGGACATCAAGAAAGCCAAGGCGCTCGGGCAGGAAGGGGGCGTCGCCTTCACCGAACTACTGCAGGCGGGGCAGGCTGAGGGACGCTACGCGGAAACACCCGAGGCTGATCCTGAGTTTCTCCAACTTCAGGAGGATAAGATGACTGCGATTCGGGATTACATGCTCGGAACGGCTGAGGCGAACAGCGTCAAGCAGTTGCTGATTACAGCAGGTACTGCTGAGATTGAATTTTATAAGGCAAAAGGAAAGCTGGATGGCTTTCGGAAAATAAACGGCATCTCTTAACTATTGGGCGGTTGACTCGCCCCGAAACGAGCCTAGGAAAGTGAAGGCGAATGGCCGAAACTCGACACCATAACCCCTCTCATTGATGCGGGAATTTTTTGAAATCAGCGACCGGTTCATTGAAGCGGCCGACGCAAATGAACTTCTCTACGAACCGCTCGATGGAGGGGTCACTTTCCGCCGCACCCGTCGTTATGAAGTTGAGTTCGATGGGGATAAACCGGCAATGGAGGCTTTCATCAAAAAGACGCTTCTCGATGAGATCAGCCAGGAGTTTCATGAGGGAGAGGACATGGCTCTCGATGGGTTCTCGTTTGTCCTCGAATATGGGATGAGACCGGGCGCGCTCGACTTGGAGAAGGAAGCGATTTTAAACTATTACCGTGGCACAGAGAAACCCGGTTTCGAGTTGAAGGATCTCAAAATCCGGCAGCAACTCTATGTTTTCGACGCCAAAGCGGTTCATTCCGACCGCTTTATCCGCGATATTTGCAACGGAGCAATCCACAACTGGAGCGTGATTCAGGGAGCTAACGAAGATGTCTGAAAAAACCATTCTCGACGAAATTGCGGAAGCGCCCGCTGACCATTACCGGGTTCTCAAGATCTCGGATCTCGATGGCGATAAGCTCCTTGAGCTGAGTCAGTTCATGCATCTTTCGCTCTCGAAAGAGGACATGCTTGCGGTACAGAAAATCTACAAAGAGTGGGACCGTGAACCGACTGATGTGGAACTCGAAGTCATTGCGCAGACTTGGTCGGAGCATTGTAAGCACCGGATTTTCGGCGCTGATATCGATCACGAGATCGATGGCGAAAAGGAGTCGGTGAAATCTCTTTTCAAGACTTACATTTTCGACGTCTCACACAAGATTTTCGACAGCAAGCCGGGCTTTGTCCTTTCGGCCTTTCATGACAACGCCGGGTTCATCAAGCTCGACGATGAGCAGGCGATCTGCCTGAAGGCGGAGACGCACAATCACCCTAGCGCGATTGAGCCCTATGCAGGTGCGAACACTGGTCTCGGTGGTGTTATCCGTGATATCCTCGGCGCGGGCAAGGGGGCGAAGCCGATCGGTTCTCTTGATGTCTTTTGTTTTGGTTCGCCGGATACTTCGATGGATAACATCAAGGCGGACGATGTCCTTCACCCCTTGGGTATTATGCGCGGCGTCGTTCGCGGGGTTCGTGACTACGGGAACCGCATGGGGATTCCGACGATTAGTGGGGCGATCCAGTTCGACGACTCCTATATTTACAACCCGCTCGTGTATTGCGGAACCGCCGGGGTAATCCCGATCAAAGACATCGACAAAAAGGTCGAAGCGGGAATGAAGATCATCGCCGTGGGTGGTCGCACAGGACGCGACGGTCTTCACGGGGCGACCTTTTCTTCGGCAGCGCTCGACACAGAGAGTCACGAATCGGATCAACAGGCGGTTCAGATCGGAAATCCGATCGAAGAGAAAAAGGCCGCTGATTTTGTCCTCGCAGCCCGCGACGCTGAGTTGATTGGTTTCATCACGGACTGCGGGGCCGGTGGATTCTCCAGTGCCTGTGGCGAGATGCTCGAAGAGTGCGGCGGAACGATTAATTTGGACAACGCTCCACTGAAAGAACCCGGTCTCGTGAGTTGGGAAATTTTCATTAGCGAAAGCCAGGAACGCATGGTCCTCGCGGTCGCGGAAGAGCATCTCCCCGCGTTGCAGGAACTGGCTGATCTCTACGAAACCGAACTGACGATTCTCGGTGAGGCTGACGGCTCCGGAATCCTCAAGGTGACGCACCATGGCGAAACAGTCTGCCAGCTCGATTGCTCGAAACTGCACGATGCTCCGACTCGCCATCTCAAAGCGAAGTGGGAGAAAAAGACGAAGCTGGTCGAGGCTCCGATTTTGTCGAACGCAGGCACAACTTTGAAGGAGCTCCTCGCAGATTTCGCGATTGTTTCACGCGAGCCGATCATTCGCGAATACGATCACGAGGTCCAGGGTAACACTGTTCTTAAGCCGCTAGCCGGTGCTTCGGGCGATGCGCCGCAGGATGCCGCGGTGCTTCGCATCAATGGCAGTGAGCGCCTCATGTCGATGAGTGTCTCGATTTTGCCGGAATGGGGAAAGACCGATCCTTATGCGATGGGCACTGCCTGTGTCGATGAGTGCATGCGTCAACTCGTCGCTTCGGGAGCGGACCCGGATCGCATTGCGATTCTCGACAACTTCTGCGTCGGTAATCCTGAGGCTGAGGAGGAACTCGGAGCGCTCGTCGAAACGGTCAAGGGCATCGCCGATGCTGCCGTTGCCTACGGTGCGCCTTTTGTTTCCGGAAAGGATTCGTTCTATAACTATTTTGAAACGGAGGAGGGTCCGGTTTCAATTCCGGTGACGATTCTTATCAGCGGGATGGGCATCGTTGAGGAGGCGGCGCATGTCACGGGGGCTTCCCTTCGTCGTGACGACAGCGTCCTCGCCATCATCGGTCATACGCAGTCTAAGCTGGGTGGCTCCGTTTTTGCCCGCCAAACAGGGTTGAGTGATGCTGAGGTGCCGTCGACTGATTTGGATGAGGCGATGAAAATGTATCGTCAATATTACAAAGCGGTTCAGGAGGGACTCATTCTCTCTGCTCACGACGTCAGCGAAGGCGGCATTGCCGTGACTCTCGCCGAGGCTGCCTTTTCCGGGAAGGCTGGTCTTGAGATTGATCTCAGCTCCTTGCCGATGGATGACGATGCCGGAAAGGCGGCGATGCTTTTCGGTGAATCACCTTCGCGACTCGTTATCGAAGTGGCGCCGGAGAATTTGGAGAAAGTGTCCGACTTGTTCGACGGCTTACCCTTTGCCGGGCTCGGCCGCGCCGCGTCTGAGCATCAGAATTTGAATATGGTGTGGGGTAAAGAGACCCTCATCAATGAATCGATCGACGAGCTGAAATCGCTATGGAAGAACGGCCTTGCG
>JARGOD010000007.1:121-56599 GCA_029210205.1 Verrucomicrobiales bacterium
CCTGGTTCGGATCAACGTAAGCCTGGTTCGGATCAACGTAAGCCTGGTTCGGATCAACGTAAGCCTGGTTCGGATCGACGTAAGCCTGGTTCGGATCAACGTAGGCTTGGTTCGGATCGACGTAAGCCTGGTTCGGATCGACGTAGGCCTGGTTCGGATCAACATAGGCCTGGTTCGGATCAACGTAGGGTTGAGCAGGTTCTTCGGCAGGAGGCTCAGCGGGGGGCGGAGTCATTTTCTGAGGTTCCACTGGCGCAGGTCCGCCGGGAGATGGCGAGCTGTCTTTTCGGGGCGAAGTGGGCTTACGGCGGTGAGGCTTCATAGAACGTTTGGCTCAGGTTGTTGTTCCGCTCTTGGAACTGGATGAAGATTTGGTCGAAGAAGAAGTCGAACTTGCAGCCGGTTTCTCAGCTTTTTTTTCCGTCTTGCTGGAAGAGGTGTCACTCTTCGAAGAGTCAGCGCTCGCCGCTTTCTTGTAGGAATCGCTTCGATAATCAGTTTCATAGAAACCCGATCCCTTGAAGATAATGCCCGCCCCGGTCCCAAGGAGCCGCTTCACTTCGCCATCACAGTCGTCGAGAGGACAAGCGGTGAGCCGATCATCCTTCATGGACTGAAAAAACTCGAACGCGTGGTCACACTTTTTGCAAACGTAATCGTAGGTAGGCATAGTAAATGGACAGTGTCCCTTCCCATTATGATAGAGGACGGGATCGGTTCAACGCGATTTTTTGTTCAATAGCGCATTTCGAAAGTCACTACACTTCGCCCATGTTCCCCTCCAAAGACGAATTTGAGATCACCCCGGTTGAGTTACAAACGCTCCTCTCAGAGGATCCTGCGCCCTCCTTTCACCTCATTGACTGCCGCGAAGAGGACGAGTTTGCGATCTGTAAGATCGAAGGCTCCTCCCTTATTCCTCTATCGAGGTTCGCTGAAGCAGGGCCGGAATTCCTCGAGGGCACTGACCTTCCTGCCGTCGTTTACTGTCATCATGGCATGCGTTCGATGAATGCGACGATGTATCTTCGCGACAAAGGATTCGAACAAGTCTGGAGTCTTGCCGGGGGAATTGATCTCTGGTCGACCAGCATTGATTCAAATGTTCCCCGCTACTGAGCAAGATCAGCCGCCACCTCTTCAATTGCGGCTGCCAGTGCATCCCACTCTTCGGAGCTTGTGTCCCACCCCGCAGAAATCCTCATCACTCTTCCCATTTCCTCATAATCAAGGCCCATCGCGGACATGACGCGCGAAGGATTTCCCCTGCCGGCGCTGCACGCGGATCCGGTCGACACCGAAAACCCCCGCTGACTAAGACGGGTCAGCCATTTCAAATTCCTCGTGTGAGGAAGGACAAACATCGATGTATTCCAGAGTCGGGGGCCGCATGCTCCGATCAGCATCATTCCCATCGTAATCATCTTGCTCTCAAAACTGTCCCGGCTCGCGGCACTTGAAGTGGCGACTTCGTTCAAGTGAGAATCACTTCGATCCAAAAGTGCCGCCACCATTGCCATCACTGCAGGCAAATTTTCCGTTCCGGCACGATGACCGCCTTCCTGAGGACCTCCGATTAGTCCATTAAAATCATCAGAGCCTTCCGGGATGACCATGAAACCGACTCCTTTGCCTCCGCTGAATTTGTGGCTGCTTCCGGTCAAAAAATCACAGCTTTCGAGCTCCCCGGAAGGAAGTTTCCCAATCCACTGAGCCGCATCGCTGTGAAACGGAACCGAGTAAGCTCGACAGAGTTCAGACAGCTCCTGCCACGGTTGCAAAGTGCCTGTCTCATTGTTTGCCGCCATCACCGAAACTGCTGCGACAGTGCTTTTTTCCAATTGAGCTTTTATTTCCCCCAGGTCGATCACTCCCGTCTCGGAGCTCACGCTCACTTCATGACACCGATCACCGCCAAACCAGGACTGGGAAGGTGCCTCAACACAAGGATGCTCAATCGCTGAGACCAGCAGCTTCCCTTCCCGCGTCTCAGCTAGATATCGGATGATCGCATTGTTTGCCTCGGTAGCTCCTGACGTGAAAATAACACGCTCCGGCTCATCAATCTTAAGATGATCAGCCACCTCTTCGCGACACCGCTCGAGCTCCTGTTTTGCCATTCCCGCCTCACGATAGAGACTCGACGGATTATGCCAAAAACGATCACAGGCCTCGTGCCAGGCCTCGCGCGCCACGACGGACATGGGCGTAGTCGCATTGTAATCAAAGTAGCCGGAGAGATCAGACATCGCCCTTAAAATCAAAGTACTGGACTCCCCAACCGGGCCAGCTTCACCCCGAGGCGAAAATAGGCCGGCCTCTCAAGATAATCGGCACCCCCAACCTCGCGACAGCGTTCCAAGTCCATCTCGAACATGGACTCTACAGACTTGGCAAACTCGGCATCGAGAACTACTGCTGAAACCTCAAAATTCAATCTCATAGAACGGTTGTCGAGATTCGAGGTGCCGACCGAAGAGAATGATTCATCGACCAGAATCACTTTGGAATGAAGAAAACCGGGCTCGTAGCGGAAGACTCTGACTCCGGCGGCCTCCATGTCAGCGAGGTAGGAAAAAGTCGCCAGCCATGGAATATATTTGTCCGGTTTATCCGGAATCATGATCCTGACATCAACACCCCGCAGCGCGGCCATTTGCAAGGCGGAGCGGATCGATTCATCCGTCACAAAATATGGAGTCGCAATCCAGATCCGACGCCTTGCGCGTGTGATCGCATTGAGAAAGAAAATGGTACCTCCCTCAATCGTTTCAATCGGGCCCGTCGGCAGAGTCAGCACCTCTGATTCCCCGGCACCGCAGCCTGAGCCGTCTGCTGCCGTAATTTGATCCCATCGCAAGTCGGGAACCTCTCGCGCCGCCCAGTAGTAGTCGGCGAGAAAGATCATTTGAAGACTCAACACGGATGGCCCGACTAACTGCACGTGGGTGTCACGCCATGCCCCGAAACGCTCCGTCACTTCGCAGTATTCATCCCCGATATTGTGACCTCCAACAAATCCGACCCGGCCATCGGCAACGACAATTTTGCGGTGATTCCTGAAATTAATCTGGAATCGATTGCTTGGTCCCTGAGTTGAGTGAAAGGCATGAACATTCACCCCGGCTTCGCGGAGAGATTTCACGAACCTCTTTGGCAAAGAATGACTGCCGATCTCGTCGTAGACAAAATAGACACGGACTCCGTCACGGGCTTTCTTTTCCAGGAGTTCACGAAATTTGTTCCCCACCTTGTCATTTTTGACGATAAAAAACTGAGCCAAAACGTACTCCTCCGCCGATTCAATTGCGGCGAATATCGCCTCAAAAGTCATCTCGCCATTAATAAGCAGACAAACCTCGTTGCCTTTTGTCCAGCGCCGTTCGCTTAACTTTTCGAGCACGCCACCATAGCGTTTCTGTTCATCCGTCAGGTCCGCAAAATGAACCGAGAGAGTCTTTTCAACGTCACAGAAAATTCGCTCGTTCGACTCTTGAGCCTCCCGGAGCTGGTCCATGTAGCCGTGAAACTGGTGACGCCCGAGGATCCAGTAAAGCGGCACTGCAACGAAAGGAAAAGCCAACATCGACATGGCCCATCCCCAGGCTCCCGCCGCGGAGCGGGCCTTCATGACGACATTGAAGATCGTCGCCACAGCCAGAATCTCCCACCCGATAAAAAGGAGAGTTCCGAGGGCAAATTTTTCTATATCCTGCTCAAACATCCTCGGCGGTGAATGCCTTGATCTTGTCTAAGAGATTCTCAAAAGGAAAGATTGGCTTCTCTTGTAGAGCGTCACAGCCTGCCGCTTCAATCTTTTCCTGATGCTGCGCCATCGTATGGGCCGTCAGGGCAATCACCGGAATACCGGAAGTCGACTCCGCCGCCTTGATCTGACGGGTTGCTTCAAGACCGGCATTGGGATCAGGAGAGGCATCCGGGGTCGGCGGAAGTTCCAGATCCATGAGAATCAGTTCAGGTAAAATCTCAGCCGCTTTTGACACAGCCGTCGCTCCATCGGTCGCAATCGTGAGATCGTGACCATGATGCTCAAGCAGACGTGTGAGCAGACTGATGTTGTCTTCGTCGTCTTCCACCAAAAGAATATTTGCCATAACTTATTGAAATTTAATCACTTGAACGAAAAACATCGAAAGGACCGCTAAAAAACTCTCACTTTTTGTAGAAAACATCGAACGATTTCTGAACTGAGGAAACAAAGATAACCGTAACAGCCGCATTGGCTTTAGGACTCCTCCTTTAGATAGAGTGGCTGTTGCGTTACAAAACAAGCGGTTCCTTGTGGGGTCCATCACTTCGATGGGCCCCGCATTGTTTTCAGACAGTCGCCCGTTCACTTCGTTTTGACCAGAGACCAGCGTAGACTTTTCGCCAGCAAACTGAAAAAGCGCTCCCACTGTTAGCGGTTGAGAAGGTTTCCTGTTTTTGGCGACTTCCAGCGACCAGCTTCCACAGAGAGGACTAAATCCCTGACCCGGATCTCTTCATGCTCGGACCGGGGCAGTGCAAGGGAAACCAACCAGGCAGTCACAACAGCCCCCAGGAAAGCAATTGTCAAAGTGATCCAGTCAGGCCAAGCCGGTAATAACATCAGCAAAGCGAATGAGAAGGCGGAAATTGCGAGGAGCCAGGCCAGCATTGGAAGAACGGGCAGACCTTCCCGCGAGATCCAGTCATGACAATCGAATTCGGTCATGTCGACTCCGCTTGATTCTATCAGGTCGAGCAACTCCCAAACATCATCTCCGTAGACTCCCAGGTCTGACTCAAGACGCGCATCACAGTTGATCTTCGACCTTGGAATTCCACACCGGGATTCAAAAAGTTCGATCACTTTCGACGCTGCTTTTGCACGTGTGAAAACTGTAGGCATTTAATCACTCTACGATTTAGGTCCCAGATGCTCTGAGATGAGTTGCCAGCCTTCCTCCACGCGGATCAGAGTCGAAGTTCCCCTGCCCATACCGGAGGCCTCTCTTCCGTCGATAATTCCCGACCAACTGAAAGAGAATGTGAAGACGGCAAAATCCGGCGTTTCGGCGACCCAATGCAATTCAGAGATCGAATATTTTTCACTCTTGATGAGGTCGAAATTTCTCTGAAACGCACTTTGCACCTTCTCTTTTCCCTCGTGAGAAGTTCCGTTGGAAAAAGTGACCGTGCAATCAGGGTGGATGAGAGGATCGACCTTCGCCCACTCCTGCGTGTCCAGTGCCCTTTCGTAGAGGTTTACAAAATTTTGAGGACTCATCGTAGTGTCATTTGCAGCAAAGGATTCTGGCTGCACAAGGATAGCGGTAGCGAAGAGGATGGATAGATATTTCATTTCTTTCTAGAGCCTCAGAGGATAAATAGATGACGCGGTAATCACGACCTAAAACGCAAGGCACGCACCTGAATCCGTCATCACAACGTTAAAACCTCTTCTATGATTTCTGACGCAGTCCGGTGATCAAGAAATTAAAGCGTCCTTGCTCATGCCAAAGTCTACCTCGTTTTCAACACAGAGATTTTCCATTCACTACCTGCTCGTTCGATCTCCATGTGCATTTTGAGAGTGCCATTTCGATACGCTCTTGACTTCAACTTCACCCCGGGTTGGCCAGGCACATCCTCATCGATTTCCTCGAAAAATCCGACTTCGAAATCCATCTCGTAGTCGATCTCAGCTACCGAACCATCCGTGCTCAGTGAGACAGTAGGCACTCCCTTTAGCCGATAGGTTCGCAGATCATAGGTTTCACCGTATTCCGCTATGTCCGAGATGATCTGCCGGTGTCCCAATCGATCGCCGAAGTAATCAACCTGTTCGGCGAATTGTTTCACGACCCTCTCGACCGGTGTCGCCGCTTGCTCGAGGTTCGCGGAAGAGAAATTCAAATAGCGGTTCAAAAAAATTAAGGGATCCTCCAGCACTACCTCTCCGATCACACCAACAATTGGAAAATCGACCGCGAGATTAGCCGCTCTTGAAGTAGGGCGCTGGGTCCCATTAGACATCCCGAGAACCATTGTCGAAACCTCCTCAACCAGTTCCGATGCACTCAACAACCCGTCTCCATTGCGATCGCCTCGGGGCGAATTGTCAATCGAGTCGATCACCGCGTAAGTGAAATAGCCATTGTTCCACTCGTTTGATTCTCCCGCCAACTCGAGCCCGCCCGACGCAGTCAGAACCGTCGCACCAGTGCCCTTTCGCAAATCGGTAAAAAGTTCTTCAATAAAACGCTGCCCTCTTATCTCCATCTGCGGCGTAATCGACGCCAGACTGGATGGGCGGCTCGCAATACTCGTTTCCAACTCTTTCAACAACCCGCCATCGACTCCCCCTGCTTGGCAGGTGTCAATCAGCAAGAGCCGCTCCCGCGCTGCGACCCCCGTGAACAGCGACTCGATCTGTGCAAAGTTCATTGCTGTATCGGAAAGATTCTCTAACTCAATATCAGTGGTCGCAAAGTAATAGTCATAATTCGAATCGAGCAGACCATGCCCCGCGAGGAAGATGACGGCTCGATCTCCCGGTCGACTCTTTTGCAGGAATTCGCGCGCCGCGAGAATCCCCTCGCGAGTCGCCTCAGCATCGAGCACCAGCTTCACATGGACATTCTCAAAGCTTGATCCGGCCTCCGCAAAAGCTGTCGCGATATCAGCGGCGTCTTTCGATGGAAAGGTTAGATCGGGTGGGTCATTCTGATAATCGGATACACCGACCCCGAGTACATAGAGATCCCGTGATGCCGCCGTCGCGGTCCGATGAACTTGAACCGATTCCGCAGGTGAACGATTTCCCTCACTATCTTCCAGGTAAAACTGTAGAAAATTACTTCCCGGTGCGAGCGGGATTTCGATTTCCTCATTAAAGGAGGTAAGCCCTTTCAGATTCGTCAATGAAACCGGTTCTACAAAAACTCCATTCGCGAGAACTCGAAGTGCTTCGATCTCCAGAGCATGCCCCGCACCTCCGCGCCGACCTATACTTCCTCCAGAAACCTCACCTGCGAACCGAATCGATAGCGTTTCACCGTCACAAATTAGCGGTGCTGTTTCCTCCAATCGCAGTTGAGGCAATGTCGACGAATCTTTGGGCGTCAGGACTTCGCGCCCCAACACAGCGATCCGCCTCGCATGAGCCGCCCGAAGGGCAGCAACCGTTTCCGCGCTTGCTCCTAGAGACTCCGCAACCAGATCCGGACGATTCAGGACCGCATCGAATTGGTCGAAAGAACGAACTGTTTCACCATCACGGAAAGAGACATGCCTTTCGCCCCCAACCGAGGCCGAATACCAGCCCGCCGGAGTCACCGCGAACCAACCGTTTCCCGGCAGGCTCCAAAGGTCAGCCCGATGAATCGATTCGCCCCCTACTATCAGATCAACAACACGAATCCCTCCCTCCTGCAATGGGAGAAAAACCCTTCCGCTTGCCGAAGCGATGACCCGTTGCATGAATCGAAACCCGTTTTCATAGTCTTGAATCGAGGGACTGAACGAATCCCATTGCAGATCGTGTTCGAGCCTCGTGGCGCGTGGATTCCAAGTCGCAACTCTTCCCAGGTTGGTATAGATCACGACAAGCGGATCTGCGTAGCCCGGAACCCGGGCAAAAGAAGTCGACCAGGCATTTCCGATTCGTTCAGTAGGGTATTGCTCCTCCGATACCTGAAACCCCGGAATCGTCACCCCTCTCTGCCCATCAAAAATGACCGCGTCACCCGAGTAGTAACCGAGACTCGCCCCCGTCGTATGCTGGGTGTAGGCAACTTGGCCCGAGGCACTATCAAACGCCCCCGCCACGATCGGCGGGTGACCAACCGTAGAGACATCCCATCGATGTACTACCCTCCCTGTTTTACTTTCATAGATGACCACGGGATAGAGAACCTTATCGCCATTTTCGATCGAATCCTCGACAAACCCGGATCGGCTACCATCATCTGCGACGAAGACCGGTTCGCGACCCGACATTGGCAGAGTCGAAACGGCAGAGACTCCTCCTTCATCCCACGAGACGAGGACTACCTGCCCCGCCTTCCCTGGAGAAATCACAAGCTGACTCCCGTCATCAGAGAACACCGCGCGAATCTCCGAGTCCCAAAATGATTCGAACTCTGCCGACGCAATCCGATGCGCGACAACTGTCTGTTCCGTCGATAAATCATGCGACACCAATTCCACAGCATGATCAACAGGATCGATTCTCGCGTAGCGAAGAAAGCGATTCGACTCACTAAACGCCGGAGCAATCCCCCGATAGAAATCAGGCTCAGCAATCGTCGAAACCCGAAATTCCGAAAAATCCCAGATCGTCAAACCGCCTTTGACTCCGCTTCGCCAGCTCACGAGTCGGGATCCATCCCGCGATGGCACCCAGTTCTCCCACTGAGCCGATGGCCCTCCCATGTCTGAAACTTGTTCCCACGAATCAGTCCTCCAAAGGCCCGTCCCGCTACGACTCTCCGCTAGCGCAAAGCCCGCGTCTGACGCTCCTACATTCTTCATCCAGTTCGGAGCATCATGAGCCGCAGCCAAATGAGGGTCAGAGATCGCGGCCCACTGCGTCGCAAGCGGAACCGTTGACATCGTCAAAGCAGGACCTGTGCGAGGAAGTGTGTAGGCATGGTAAACCAGCGCCCCCCGGCCCGTTACAGGATCTTTTCCAAAGCCCTCGTCTTCTATAATAACAAAACCACCATCCTGAGAGACGCGCAGATCAATCCGATCCGAAAACGAATGATGCGGAGGCCATTCGCCCAGCAACTCCCCTGTCGTAAAATCGAACAGTTGAAGGAACGCTTCATTAAAATCCTTCCCCACGGGTCCTCCCGCAACCGCGATCTGCGTCGTCCCGGGGACTCGTGAAAAGGCACCAACTCGAGCCGGCAGTTTGATTCGTTTTTTGAGACGCGCCGCGCCGAGATCCCAGATCAAAAGCTCTCCGTAGACGTTGAACTCGCCTTCCTGCACTTCGTCAGTCGTGACTGCGATTCGGTCATCAATCGAAAGGAGTGAGTTGAGTGGTTCGCCAAAGTCATCGGTGAGACGAGGCTCACCCTCGTTAATGACAACTTGCGGAGTAGTCTTCCCGAAAATCGAGGGCTCCTCGCCTTGAGCCGGTTGTCCAAGAGTTGCTGTGTAAGTGAGAAGCAACGCCATGATAGCGCGAGCAAAACATAGGCAGTAACGATTCCAATTCTTCACGAAGACTCCATTCGTGATCGAGACTGACAAGAAGAGTGCGCTTCGTCAAGCCCGTGGGGAGTATGTGAGCTTTCCGGTATGATTCTTCGATGCGGACGTCGGCGTCCCAGGGATCTTAAGATTCGTGCATAGTACGCCCTTCTCTCGAAAACTCACTGGCCCACTTGCAATGCCAATCGTAGAATCTTTCCATGAACCTTATTTTGATGCGGCCAATCCCTGTTAGCTCGCTGACCCAACAGGGTAAGATCATGCTCTTAACCCTGTTGACTGCCCTCTTTCTTAGCGCGGCACAAGCCAACGATCCCGCGCCACCGACGGTTCATGATGTTCCAGCTGCAGAGACGCTGAAACCAGAGGTTTTTGATCGTCTCACGGAGTTTGCCCCCCCCGCACCGCGTCATGCTGAAGCGGTCAATGCGGACTGGCCGCGCTTTCTGGGACCGACCGACAACTGTATCTCGCCTGAAACTCATCTGCTTTCATCATTTCCCGAGGGCGGGCTCGAGAAAGTTTGGGAACTGGAAAAAGGAACAGGCTACACCTCTCCAGTCATCGTTGATGGCAAACTCGTTTTCTTTGATCGGATAGAGGATGAAGAAATTGTCGACTGCCTCGATCCCGAAACCGGTCGTCGCTTTTGGACTTACTCCTACCCTGTCCAATACTCGGATCGCTATGGCTTCAACAACGGCCCGCGGGCGAGCGCGGTTCTCTCAAAAGGAAAAGTCTACACCCTCGGCGTCACAAGCATCCTGACCTGCCTCGATCTTGCGAGCGGCTCCCTGATTTGGCAGCGGGTTCTTGATGAGGAATTCGACCTCGCAGATTTCTTCTTTGGCCACGGAAGTTGCCCTCTGATTTTCGACGGCAAGGTGATAGTCCCGATGGGAACCAATCTCGAAGAAAAAGGAATCAGTGTCGCGGCCTTTGATGAGGATACCGGCGAACTCCTCTGGACGACTGAGCACGAATGGAATGCGAGCTACGCCTCACCGATCATTGCCGAGCTGCAGGGCGAGCCAAGGCTGCTTGTCTTTCAGGGTGGAGAAAGTGATCCCGCATTCGGTGGCCTTCTCGCGATCAACCCGCAGACGGGAGAACTTCTTGATGCGTTTCCGTGGCGTCCTGACAAATACGAAAGTGTGAACAGTTCCACTCCCGTCCCGGTTGGGGACAATCAGGTGTTTCTCACGGCTTCGTATCAACACGGCGCCGTTCTTTTGAAGTTTAATGAGTCGTTAAAATGGGAGCCCGTCTGGAAAGCACCGGAATTCGGAATGCACTGGATGACTCCCCTTCTCCTCGATGGTCAACTCTACGGCTTTCGCGGACGCAACGAACCCGATGCCTGGCTCGCGAGCTACGACGTCGCCACCGGAACGGAAAACTGGCGCGAGGATGAAGAGTGGTCGATCCCCCTTGAAAGCGGACGCGACTACCGCATGAAATACCTGCGCGGCAGCCTTCTCCACGCCGATGGAAAAACCTATGCGCTGGGGGAACTCGGAAGCCTTGGCATTTTCAAGCTCAGCCAGGAAGGCGTCGAGACCCTCGACCGCACCCAGCTCTTCCTCGCCCGATCCACCTGGTCACTGCCGGTTTTGCATCGTGGACTCCTTTATGTGTCGCAGCACGAAGCCGATGTCGACGGGAATGGTCCCCGTCTCATCTGCTACGACTTACGAGCAGTCGCTAAGTGATCACCACGAGTCTGTACGAAACGGGCTCGCTGGAAGTCCTTCTTCATTTCCAAAATTGGCTGCTTCAGGATTCGACTTCCAGGCATAGCGCACCGCGCGCGGCTCAGGAATCGATTCGGCAGTGACAGCGAGTTCATCGCCCTGAATTGAAACAACAGCGGGAACAAATTCTCCATCCGCCCCGGCAATCTCGAATTCAGCGAGCGGTTCCTCGTTGAGCGAAACGAGTCCGCCGCCGACTTCGGTGAAGCTCAGGATCGCGCGGCTTCCTTCGATCTGAAGAGAATCGTAAATGGGGCCGGAGTAGACAATGTTCTCTCCGTAGGTATTCGCCCTCGCGAATTGAGCGAGACGCTCCCCAACCGGCGTTTTGTTCGCTGGATGAATATCGTCCGGGTCACCAGTGTCGATGGTCACGACCATGCCGGTATTGGTTCCCTCCTTCCAGAATTTCAGCATTTGCTCGCGAACGAGTGGCCACCCTTCCGGATCTCCTCCGCCGAAATTTGGAAGCTGGACGAGGTAGAACGGAAAATCAGTTCGCTCGAGGACATCCCCCGAGGCAGCGGCCCAGTCAGTTCTCCAATCTTCGACGAGCGCCTGCATCAACTCATTGTATCCCGTGTTGAAGGGGACTCTCGAGTTGGCTTCCCCTTGATACCAAATCACTCCGCGGATCGCATAGGGCTGAAGTGGAGCAATCATCGCATTGTAGTGCCCGGCCGGTCGCTTGACGTGCTCTGCTCCGAGCGGCTCTCTCGGGGCACGAACCGTGAAGGCCTCCCCTTTCTCTTTCGCCGCCGCCGAATCGGCACTCCATTTCTCAAGCTGGCTTTTATAGCGATCCATCGCCGCAGGATGGTTTTTCAGCGTCGCTGCCCAGTAAGTTCGCACTGTTTCCGCGGCAGGATCGCTAGCAAGGGTTTCAGAATTGATCCAGGAGAAGGCGTTGGTTCCTCCATTGGCCGACTGGATCATGCCAACGGGGACGTTGCGATCTTGTGCCAATTTTACCGCGAAGTAAAACGCAGTCGCTGAAAAGCTGGCGGTACTGGCTTCCGTCGGAAGAACCCAGGTAGCATTCACGCTCGAAGCCCTGAGGTCGCTTCCATCGACAGGAACCTTAAAAAGCCGTATGCGGGGATAGCCTCCAGCGGCGGCTTTTTCCGCGACATCCCCGGCATCGAGGCTGGCTCTTACAGGCCATGCCATATTCGATTGTCCAGAGCCGATCCAGACTTCGCCAACAAGAATTTCATTCAACTCAATCTCAGCATCACCAGCCTCGATCTTCATGACACGGGGCTCCATACTCCCGGCGAGTGGATCAAGGATCACGATCCATTTCCCGGTTTCGTCAGCTTTGGTCTCACCGCTGCGCTCACCAAAGGTGACCGAAACAGTCTCACCCGGTTCGCAACTTCCCCAAACCGGAATTGGTTTATCCTGCTGTAGAACCGCGTAGTCAGAAAAGAGAGAATTCACGGTTAAAGCAAGGAGCGGAAGCTTGCCGAGGGAAAAGGTCAGGGCCAGCGAAAGGAGTAAGCGAGGGTAACGGGATCTCATTTTTATGATGTTTCAGCCAAAATTTATTCTTCAAACGTCACGAAGTAGGGGGGCTACCCCACGATTCTGCTTGAAAGTCGGGCCTCCTCATAGAAAATCCACCTCCTATGAGCAACGAATTTTTTCCCGATATCCCGGCCATCGCCTTCGAAGGCTCCGACTCGAAGAACCCCCTCGCGTTCAAACACTATGACGCTTCAGAAATTGTCGGCGGTAAATCGATGAAAGAACATCTCCGTTTTGCGTGCGCTTACTGGCACACGATGCGAAACGGACTCGGCGATCCATTCGGAGTTGGGACTGCGATCCGCCCCTGGGATGACGGAACTGATTCGGTCGAGAACGCTCAGAAGCGTGTCTGGGCCATGTTCGAGTTCATGCAGAAGTGCGGCATTGAGTACTACTGCTTCCACGATCGTGATGTTGCTCCCGAGCTGAACGATCTCCAGGCTTCCAATGACGCGCTCGACGCTGTCGCCGACGAGCTCGAGAAAGCGCAGAACCAGACCGGCATCAAGCTTCTCTGGGGAACCGCCTGCCTCTTCGCTCACGAGCGCTACAATCAGGGTGGAGGAACTTCCCCCTATGCTGATGTCTTTGCCTACGGTGCCGCACAGATCAAAAAGGCCCTTGAAGTGACCCATCGTCTCGGCGGAGAAGGCTATGTTTTCTGGGGCGGTCGCGAAGGCTACGCGACTCTCTACAACACCGACATGGGTCGTGAGTTGAAGCACCTTGCGGCACTTCTCCAGATGGCGGTCGATCATAAGAAGAAAATTGGTTTCACCGGCGACTTCTACATCGAGCCGAAGCCTCGCGAGCCCTCGACTCACCAGTATGATTCCGACTCAGCAGCCTGCCTCAACTTTCTCCGCGAGCACAACCTACTCGGTGAGCTGAAGCTTAACATCGAAACCAACCACGCAACTCTCGCTGGTCACACAATGATGCATGAGCTGGAAGTCGCAATGGCGGCAGACTCACTCGGATCGATTGACGCAAACACCGGTGACGAACTCATCGGATGGGACACCGACCAATTCCCGACTGACATCTATCTCACCACGCAGATCATGCTCTGCGTCCTTCGCATGGGAGGCTTCACTAAAGGCGGCCTCAACTTCGATGCGAAGTGCCGCCGAGAGAGTTTTGAACCGGTCGATCTTTTCCACGCTCACGTCGGGGGCATGGATGCCTTCGCTCGCGGACTGAAAATCGCACATGCCATCATCGAGGACGGTCGTCTCGACGAATTCAAGCAAAAGCGTTACAGCTCCTTTGATTCAGGAATCGGAGCGAAGATCGAAGCTGGCGAAGTTGGCCTCGAAGAGCTTTCAAAGTACACACTCGAGAAAGGTGAACCCCAGACTCAAAGCGCTCGTCAGGAAATGCTTGAGAATCTCATCAACGATTTTATCTGAAATCGCTCTGAAGGAAGCGAGGCTTCTTTCTCTGCTCAACCTGAAACGGTGGCCCGCATCGCGACGACGTGATTCGTAGCGGAAGGCCGCCGTTTTTGTTTCTATCCTCTTTCCGAAATCGGCGTATTCTCTCCTATGTTGAGCTTCCGCCTTTTCGGTTTTCCGGTCCGCGTCCAGTGGATCTTCTGGGTCCTTTGTCTCATCCTCGGGATGAACTATCTTCAGTCGGGAGGCCCGGACGGAGTCATCAAAGCTCTCATCGTTGCTGCGATAGTTTTCGGCTCGATTCTCTGGCACGAGTTGGGCCACGCCTGGGCACGAAAGAAGTCTGGAGCACCTTACTCGGAGATCATGCTTCACGGGTTTGGGGGCGTCTGCTCGGGTCCCGGAAACTTTACCCGGGGACAGTCGATTTTCATCGCGGCGGCAGGACCAGCCGCAAGCCTCGCGCTGGGCCTCGTCACCTTTCTTTTCGCTCCTATGTCGAATACCGGTGGTTCCGGTGAATTGCTTGCGGTCTTTGTTTTCTGGATGCTTTGGGTCAATGTGGGTTGGGCGATTCTGAACCTTCTCCCCATCTTTCCCCTCGACGGCGGGCAAATTTTTGCCGGAATCGCCGGCCCGAAGAATTTCCAACTCGTGCTCTGGACCGGCTTAATACTCGCGGCAGCTCTCGCAGTGGGAAGCTTCCTCGTCACGAAACAACTTTTCATGGCGATTCTCTTCGGGCTGCTTGCTTTCGGGAACTGGCAGCGACTGCAGGGTAAACAGAGTTCCTTTTTGTAGAATTCAGGAGTGGGTTAATCAAGACGGACCCGGGCAGTCCGACCTGCTGAAGAGACCCTCGCCTACCGGCCCAGCAGATACTTTTCAACCATCTGAAGCGTGACACGCCCGCTGATGGCAAGGCTTTCGGCACTGATTTTGTCTAGCGTGTCCCCGGGGGTATGCCAGTAAGGGAAATCAAAATCAATGAGGTCGATCGTTGGAATTCCAGCGATGACATTCAACGGAATGTGATCGTCGATAATGTAATCAGGACTGATTCCCACTTCGCTTCGCACGTCCAAATCCTCGGCGGCAGAGAGGAGATCACGCGACATCGCCTCGATTGAAGCCTGCACGACCTCCATGTCGACAACATAGCCCTCGGCCCGCGCTTTAGCGAGATCTTGAATCGATGATCGAGGGATTTGAACGCCCGCCCGAATCTTCAAATCCTTATCGCCAACCATGTCGAGAAGCAGTCCCCAGTCCGGAATCAAATCCGGCGTCAGGAGCATTTCCTTGGCGTAATGCTTACTCCCGTAAAGACCATCACGCGGGGTGATGTTAGGACCAAGAGCTTCCTCACCGTCGAAGAAAACCAACTCCAGCTGCCGCGCCAGATCGGGACGACTTTGAAGGACTCGCGACAGTTCAACGAGCAACCCGGTGCTGGAGCCGGCATCGTTCGCGCCCACAAACTCAAATCGTGTGTAGAGCTTCGTGTCGTAATGAGAGCAAAGCAGACCGGACACTTTTTCCTCCCATCGATCCTTTCCGAAGCGAGCTCTGAGGTTGGTGAACTCGATCTCACCCTGTGGCGTTTGAGACTTAAAGGTCTGACGCCTCGTCTCCCATCCCAGCGATGCGAGTTGCTCAATAAGGTAAAGACGTGATCGTTCGAGAGCTTTCGAACCTGCGGGACGTGGCCCGAACTCGACTAGAGTTTTGACGTGATCGTAGGCTTTCTGACCGGAAATTTCTTTCTCGAGAGCTGTCGCCGGGTCAAAAGGGACAAGCTGTTCTGAACAACTGGTCAGGGAGACGCTTAAGATAAAACAGGCTGCCAAACCCAATGGTTTCATGAAGCCGAGACCCATCTCAGTCAAGGTTCACGCCCATCAAGTCGAGGATTCGACTGAGATCCTCGTTGCCGTAGTATTCAATCTCAATCTTTCCCTTTTTGTCGGAGTGCTGGATCAAAATATTCGTCGAATAACGACCACGCAGTTCATCCTGAATCTGACGCAAGTAGGCTTCGGCTTGAGGAGAAACCTTGTTCTTCTTCGCTGCCTTCGTTGTCGTCTTGCCGTTGATCTGTTCAGAGACAAGCTTCTCGGTATCCCGGACGTTAAGTGATTTCCGAACTACTATGTCAGCGAGCATCCGCTGCTCAGCTTTCGTTTTCAGACCGAGAATGGCCTTGGCATGCCCCTGGCTCAGCATCTTGCGCGAAACGAGGGTCTGAACCTGCTCGTCAAGCTCGAGAAGACGGATTGCATTGGAAACCGTTGCTCTGTTTTTACCGACTCGCTGGGCAATTTCCTCCTGCTTGAGACCGAAGTCTTTCGCAAGTCTTGAGTAGGCCTCAGCCTCCTCAAGAGGGTCGAGATCCTCGCGTTGGAGGTTCTCGATAAGTGCCATCTCAAGCACGTCACGATCCGAGGCATCGCGCAAAATGATCGGAACTTCGTCAAGCCCCAGTTTCGTCGAAGCGCGCCAACGCCGTTCTCCGGCGATCAGTTCATACTTTCCATCAACTTGACGAACGACAAGCGGCTGGATCACCCCGTGTTCACGAATTGACTCCACGAGTTCGTCAAGATTCTCCTCATGAAACCGCTTTCGAGGCTGCAGCGGCGACGGCACCACCTCGTCAAGAGCGACGCGGAGAACTCGCTCGCCCGAATCAGTCGATTCAGGCTTGCCAGATGACTCGACAGGAACAGCTCCCGGAGCCTTGATGAGGGCGTTGAGGCCCTTCCCGAGCCCTTTTTTGGGTGTCTTTGCCGGAGGCATAAGGCGGAAATACAAAGGTAGCAGTCAGGAACTAGTCAATGATCCGCACATTCGGAGTGCCACCTGAATTCGCCCTGAAATCGGCTTCCATCGCAGCATGCTGCTCATCGGTGCAGGCAGAATCGATCGGGGCGTCCGGAGCCTCTTCGCTCTTATTCAGAATGTCGTTCTCGATCATCCAGGCTTCCACTTCCTCACCACTCACATCAGCGAGCATCTTGCCGTTGATTTCGACACAGGGGGAAAGCGGTTGGCCACTCTTCTGTTCCATCTCCCAGCGGAGAGCTGGATTCTTAATAATATCTTTCTCGGTGAATTCGAGGTCATACTTCCGGAAGATTGCACGGACGCCTTCGCTCCATCCACAAAAAGTCTTCAGGTAAGCGGTGATTTCAGGGTTTTGTTCTGCCATAATGATTTGGGTTGCCGGTTCTTAATTTATAAGCCAACGCTTCAGCTTACGCAAATAGCATTGAACCGGATTCCCTCCTCAAATCGCGGTTTGAATCGAACGGGGCACGCCCTATAATAAGCTGTTCTATTTTGCCCATGAGCCTATGAAATCCGGCCTTTTCCGAGCGCTTGCCCTTTCTGCTATTCTCGTTCTCTCTCTTGCTTTTTCCGGCTGCGAAAAGGCAGCACCGGTCCTCGATGCTCTCAAAGAAGCACTGGATCGCGAACCGGTTGAAGAGATCGTTGCCATTCCTCTCGAAGAAATACCTCCTCCGCCCGAGCCAGTTGCCATGGAGCCGGTTGTGAATAAGGATGCGAGAGTTGGAATACTCGGCTATCACGATTTCACCGAGGGTGACTCGGACAATGACATGATCCTCAACATCGAGGATTTCCGGCGTCAGATGCAGGCCATCAAGGACGCTGAGCTTCCCGTCATCAGTATGCGGCAATTTCTCGACTGGAAAAAAGGGAAAGCGGATATTCCCGCTCAGTGCGTCATGATCACCATCGACGACGGTTGGAAGGCGACTCACACTCTTGCTTTAGGGGTCTTGAAGGAATTTGGATACCCGTTCACCGCCTTCCTTTACAAGAACTACATTGGTGTGGGCGGGCGATCCATGACGCATGATGAGATTCGCGAGCTCGCCGCCAACGGAGGAACCCTTTCGAGCCACTCCGTAAGCCACCAGAATATGTCAAGTCGCGGTGGCAGATCGAACGAATCCTACGACAAATGGCTTCTCGAAGAACTTCAAGATTCTCATCGTTTCCTCGTCCAGAACTTCGGGGACACTGGTGCAGTGATCAATACGTTCGCCTACCCCTACGGGATCTACAATGACCGCGTCATTGAACTTGCAAAAGAGGTCGGTTACGAAGCGGCCTTCACGGTCAATGGAAAGAAGACAGTCTGGGATGTCGAGAACATGGAGATCGGTCGATACATTGTTCACGGCACGACTCTCGCCAACTTTGAACCTTCGATAAATTTCGGCGGTGGTCAGATCACTTCGTCCGGTCGAAAGCTGATGACGGCCACGAAGACTGATGAAGGCGAAACAGAAGCGCCTCTCGTCACTGTGAAACCAACCGATGGATCTCTGATTGGTAATCGCCTCCCCCTCATCGAAGTCGATCTTTCCCAACTCACCTCCCTCGATGCGGAAAGTATCACAATGCGTATCTCTGGATTTGGCAAAGTGCCCCACGATTACGACACGATAAACGGGCTTGTCTCCTATCAGATCCCACAGCGTCTCCGTCTTGAACATTGCGGTGTGCAAGTCAGCTTCAAGCACGAAGGCAGTGAAGAATACGAAACGATTGGATGGAGTTTCCAGGTGAAGCGCATCGCAGATTACCTCTCTTCAGATGCAACCTTGCCGGGATCAAACAAAGCGCTGCCTCCTGAAGCCGAACCGGCAGATACTCCGACGGCGTCACTCTAGCCTGACCGACCCAAAGACCATTTAGTTCTCATGTTTAATTCCCTCTCTGACAATCTGCAGGAAACCTTCAAGAAGCTGCGGGGTCATGGCAAACTCAGCGAAAAAAATATCTCCGACGCGCTGCGTCAGATCCGGTTGGCTCTTCTTGAAGCGGACGTGGAATTTTCTGTGGCCAAAGAATTCATCGCACGGGTCAAGGAAAAGGCGATGGGCGAAACAGTGACGCGGAGCATCAAACCGGGTCAGCAGATCGTTAAAATATTTAACGATGAACTCACCGAACTCCTCGGCGGCGATGCCGCTCCGCTGGACCTCAATCCTCCGGCGAGACTTCTTCTCGTGGGACTGAACGGTGCCGGTAAGACAACGACCTCAGCGAAGCTCGCGCTGCACCTTCGCAAAGAGGGGCGACGACCACTGCTCGTCGCCTGCGACCTCTATCGCCCTGCTGCGGTGGACCAGCTCGTGACGCTCGGCAAACAGATCGACATTCCTGTGTTTCAGCCGGAACCCGGAGAAACCGACGTTCTCAAAGTCGCGAAAGCTGCCCTGAAGTGGGCTGACGATCAAGCTGGAACGGTCATCATCTTTGATACTGCCGGACGTCAGGAGGTCGACGAGGAACTCATTGGCGAACTGAAATCTTTGCACAAGTTTCTCGCTCCTAAGGAAACGCTACTCGTCGCCGACTCCGCGACTGGTCAACAAGCGGTAAGCGTCGCGCAGACTTTCAACGAAACGATCGGACTCAGTGGGCTCATTCTCACCAAGCTCGATGGTGATGCCCGCGGAGGCGCGGCTCTTTCGATGCGATCCGTCACCGGTCAGCCGATTAAGTTCGCCGGAGTTGGGGAAAAGCTATCGGAGTTTGAAGCTTTCGTTCCCGACCGTATGGCAGGCAGGATCCTCGGCATGGGCGACGTCGTCGGACTCGTTGAAAAAGCGGCCGAAGCTTTCGACGAGGATGAAGCTTTGCGAATGGCAGAGCAGATGAAGAAGAAGAACTTCGACTTCGACGATTTTCTCTCGCAGATCCGCATGATGAACAAGATGGGCGGGCTCGGATCGATCATGGGGATGATCCCCGGCATGGGCGACCAAATGAAAGGCGTCGACGTCGACGAAAAGCGGATGAAGCATGTCGAGGCAATCGTTTTGTCAATGACGCCAAAAGAGCGAACGCGCCCCGAAATCATCAAGGCTTCGCGTCGCAAGCGCATTGCCGCAGGCAGCGGGACAAGTGTGCCTCAGGTCAATTCGCTCCTCAAACAATTCGGCCAGATGCGCAAGATGATGCGCAACAAGGGCAAGATGAATCAGATGATGAAGCAAATGGGCGGCGGTCGCGGTGGAGGAGGCTTACCGTTTTGACCGCGGCCGGGTTCCACCGAATTTAGTTCTTCGCAGCGTTTCGGTTTTCGGCGTTTCACGAACTACTGCTACTCGAACTGCAAGTAGATGCATTTCAAATAATGTGCCTCCGGAAATTTTGCCTTGTGGTCCAGAGCATGACCTCTGGTTTCCATCTCCTTAAATGATCGTCCTGACTGACGCGCCGCAGTCCGCACAGCATCATAAAACTCTGATTCACTAACATGCGCAGAACAGGATGCTGCAACGAGAACCCCGTGAGGTCGCAGCAGCCTGATTGCATTCGCATTAAGCTTCGCGTAAGCCTGTATCGCGCGGCCCCGCTCAACTTCCCGCTTTGCCAAAGACGGCGGATCGACGATGACAACATCATAAGATGAGCTCTTTGCAGTTTCGATCCACTTGAAAGCATCATCCTGCTCGCACCGATGCTCGCAAGCCGCCACTCCCCCATCATCATGATTCAATGCAAAATTTCTTTCTGCCGCTTCTAGTGCATGGGCACTGATATCCAAATCGGTGACCGACTTTGCTCCGCCTTTCGCCGCATAGAGGGAAAACCCTCCCGAAAAACTGAAGGCATTGAGAACGTCTCTACCTTCGGACAGTTCTCCGACCCGCTTCCGATTCTCACGTTGATCGAGAAAGAACCCGGTCTTCTGACCTTTCAAAACATCCGCTTCAAATCGCACCCCGTTCTCCAAAAATGTCACGACTCCCTCTGGCGAGGTCCCGTGAAGGACTGAGCCATCTCCCGGTCCGCCCGAAGCCGAGCTCAAAGCCTGCAAATTTCGGCTTAATCTCAAAACCACCCTCTCTGGTTTCAACGTCTCGATGAAGATGGGCAGAAGCATCTCCATTAGCTTGATCCAGGCAGCGGTGTAAACCTTCACCACCAGAGTCCCGTCATACCGATCCATGACCAGACCCGGCCAGCCATCACTCTCGCCATTGATGAGCCTGAGGCCGTTCGTTCCACTATCCGGAATCGAATCTCGACGACTTTGAGTCTCCATCAACTTTGAGAGCCACCAGTCTTCGTCCAGTTTCACGGGCTTGCCGAGATGCAGAATTCGAACGCGAAGCGGTGAATCAGGGTCGTAGAACCCCAACGCGAGAAACTTGTCCTTTCGGTCGTAGAGCACCGCAATTTCTCCGGCCTCTCCCTCCCGGTTTTGCTTTCGAATGCTATCCGAGTATACCCATGGATGACCACCGCGAACGATGGATTCCGCAGTCGGGCGCAGCGTCAGCTTCAGGCGCGGGAGAGGTTCTTCTGATTTAGCAGCCTCGGGCATCGTCAAAATCATCCACGTAATCTTTAAGTCGATCGACGAGGACACTCATTTCCCCTGCCGCATAATTGCGATGGGCCGAGTGACCCCAGACCGGCCCTGGCCATGCGGGGTCGTCAGTGTGGCGTCCCACGATGTGAAGATGAAATTGCGGAACGATGTTTCCGATCGCCCCAACGTTTATCTTTCCAACGTTGAGACCGGAATCTTCGAGAAGAAACTTCGACAGTGAATTAATATCGGTCAGCATCTTTTGCTGCGTCTCCAGCGGTATATCGATCCATTCCACGAACTCGCCAGCGGGCACAATCAGAAACCAGGGGTAATGAGAATTATCCAAAATGAGGAGAGAACCCGAAGGCATCTCCCCAACATGGATCGCGCTCTTTAGCAATGGCTCTGAAATTTTCGTCATGGTGCCAGTCTGGTCACGAATCTTCCGCTTCTCAAAGGGATTCCTAAAAGAAAAACATCTTTGCGAGCGTAAAAAAGATCACCGCACCGCTCACATCGACAATCGTGGTGATCGCCGGCGAGGCGACGACAGCAGGATCGAGCTTAGCAGCTCGGGCACCAATCGGGAGAATCGCACCAATCAGGGTCGAAGAAAACACCTGCACTGCGATCGCCAGTCCAACCACCGCAGCGACGTCCACCATGCTGAAGCTTCCAAAATCCAACGACTCGGGAAGCAGAAACTCAGGAAGGAAGAAACAAACCTGCAGCGCGACAAGGACGCCAAGCATACCTCCTAACAAAGCTCCAATACAAGATTCTTTCCAAACGACCCGGCCAAATTCCCTTTTATCGAGCTCACCAAGAGACATCGCGCGAATTACCATCGTGGCCGATTGAGCACCCGTATTTCCTCCGGCGGCGACGACCATAGGCAGGTAGAGCGCAAGCAGATAAACCGCAATGAGGACATCCTCATATTTAAGAAGCACCCATCCTGAAGTCAGGGCAAGAAAGGCCAGAATCACGACCCATCCCGCGCGTCTTTTGAAATGCGAAAACACGGTCATTTGGAGATAAGCAACGTCACCACGTTCACCTCCGATACCTGAGATCTTCTCCATGTCCTCGGTCGATTCCTCTTCGAGAATTTCTAGCGCATCATCGTGAGTAATCACTCCAACGAGGCGGTTTTCATCATCAACTACCGGGAGTGCGACAAGATCATACCGTGCAATCATTTGAGCAGCGTCTTCCTGATCCTCGAGGGCATTGATCGAGAGTTGATCGCTGTCCATTAGGTCCGCAATCGGGGTGTCCCAGGTGCTGAATGCAAGATCCCGCATTCGCACTTTGCCAACGATGCGACGTTCTCCATCTAGAATATAGATGCGACTGAGCAACTCAGCCTCTTCCTTGATGGCGCGTAACTCCTCCAGCGCTTCTTTTACCGTCAAGCCGACAGGAATCGTCGCCATTGCCATCGTCATCCGACCACCGGCAGTTTCCTCGGGGTACTGCATGAGATTTTCAGAAATCTCACGCTTACCCTCAGGCAACAATTCGATGTATTGCGGGCGATCCTCTTCCTCCATTTCCTGAAGGAGATCGACCAATTCGTCATCCGAAAGTGAATCGAGAACCTCTCGCTGTTCCCCTTTCGGAAGGGTATTTAAACGCCGCTCTACATCGGCCGCCGGGAGATAGTCTGCCCACTCAGAGAGAACATCTGAAGGCAGTTGATCGAGAATTTTCTCCCGAGAGTGATCATCGAGACGCTCAAACGCTTGTTCAACATCTCCCGGATGAGCCCGCCTCACGAGCTCGAAAACTCTTTCCGAAGAATGGCTCTCAAAGGCGTCGAGGATATCTTCCACCTCGACGCTGACCGGAATTTCTTTCTCTTCCTCAACCATAATTCGCCATTGTCGTCGTCGCGATTCAAAACGCAAGCTGACGAAGTTGAAGCACCCAAAAAGGCCTCAATAGAGAGTTGAAGAAGCGTCACTGTTCCCTTTACGCTACTCCAAAATGATCACTCCCCGTCTTTTCCTAATTACATTTCTCGCGCTGACAACCGGCATTTCCGCACAAGAGGCATCCCTAAAGTGGGAGAGCAGCATTGCTGGTTTTGAAGCGAGAGATGCAAAATCTCCTCCAGAAGAGAACACGATACTTTTCGTCGGCAGCTCAAGCATCAGGATGTGGGATCTCAATACGTCCTGGCCCGAATCCCCAACCGTGAACAACGGTTTCGGTGGATCGACCCTGGCCGACTCGATCCACTATTTTGATCGACTTTTCACTCCCTACGCGCCGGCCGCCGTCGTCCTCTATGCTGGTGACAACGACATTAACAAAGGTCTCAGTCCCGAAGAAGTAGCAAAGGACTTTAAGACACTCGCTTCACTCATTTCCGATCAATTCCCGGAGACACCCGTGATTTATATCGCAATCAAACCCAGCGAAGCCCGCTGGAAACTTTGGCCGGAGATGAAGCAGGCAAATGATCTCGTGGCGTCTCTTTGCCAAAAAAATGCTCATTGGCATTTCGCTGATATCGCAGCCCCGATGCTGAAAGGCCGGGAAGGCGCCCCGCAATCGAGGTGGTTCATTGAAGACGGGCTCCATCTCAGTAGATATGGCTACGAGGAATGGACCGGGATCGTTAAACTGAAGATCCGCGAAGCAGGAGTAAAAGACTAGGAACTGGCCGCCAGAGTAGAGGATAGAAGTTGCCGGAAATGGTCGAACAAGGTATGATTAACTTTTCTTAAACTTTCTATGAGCGTCCCGCACCGCTTTCTGAGTATTCTCCTACCGGCATTGCTACTACCTTCACTCCTGCGGGGCGAATACCTTCCCGTGAAAGGAAAAATACCGGAACCTCGACGGGAATTCAGATCCGCCTGGATCGCCACGGTGCACAATATCGACTGGCCTTCGACTTACACTCTTTCTCCGAGCCAGCAACGCGCCGAATTAATTGCTCTTCTTGATCTCGCTGCTGAAACTGGATTGAACGCTGTTGTTTTGCAGGTCCGGACTGAGTGTGACGCTTTTTACAAATCCAACCTCGAACCCTGGTCATGGTTTCTGACCGGCAAAATGGGATCCCCTCCACCGGACGGATACGACCCTCTCGAATTTGCAGTGCAGGAAGCTCATCGTCGCGGAATCGAATTGCATGCCTGGTTCAATCCGTTTCGCGCCAGCGCAACAGAGCGTTCCCCCAAGTCTTCGAAGCACATCTCAAGGACTCACTCTTCATTGATGCTCTCGGTAGGCTCTCAAAAATGGGCGGACCCTTCCTCAGATTATGTTCGCAAGCGGGCGATCGCGGTGATGACAGACGTGACGAAGCGCTACGACGTTGATGCGGTCCACATTGATGACTATTTCTATCCCTACCCAAAGACGGTGAACGGAAAAGTCTACGACCAGTTTAATGACTCCAAAGCGTTTCAAGCCTATCAAGCGAGGGGCGGGAAGCTTGATGTGCGATACTGGCGTCGCTCAAACATCGACAGTTTTGTGCAGTCAATGTATTCTTCAGTGAAGTCCACTAAACCATGGGTTCAAGTAGGTATAAGCCCATTCGGAATTTGGCGTCCCGGTCATCCAAGCTCTGTCAAAGCAGGGCTGGACGCTTATGACCACATATTCGCGGACTCGAAGAAGTGGCTCCAGAATGGCTGGCTCGACTACTTTTCTCCGCAGCTCTACTGGCGAATCTATCCCGCCGATCAGAGTTTCACCGCGTTGCAATCATGGTGGACTGATCAAAACACGCAACGCAGACACCTGTGGCCCGGAATCGCCTCAAGCCGGATCCTGAGCTCTGAAGACAAAGGACGGCCTTCGACGGAAACGATTAAACAAATCGACGTCACCCGCAACAAGCCCTCACCGATGGGAGCCGGGCACATTCACTGGAGCATCAAAGCAATTAAAGAAGACCGGGGCGGACTGAGAGCACGTCTGCGAAGCTCCTACTCGGAGGCGGCGATCCCCCCGGCTTCTCCCTGGCTCGGAAACAAATCTCCCGATCCCGTCTATGTCGCGCCGATCCGCGAAAACGGAGGACTCACTCTTGCCTTCAAACCCGGAGCCAACGCACGTTGGAAAATTGTGCAGGTGAAGGAAGGTAGAAACTGGGTAACTCTGAGACGGTTTCCTGCAAATCAGGAGAGATTTCGCCTCGATAAGGAACCTGAGCAGGTAGCAATCAGGCACATCAGTGCTACCGGAATTCTCTCAGTGCCAACTATTCTGCGAAAACAGTAGTTCTTTGTTCTCTTGAATGTGATTTCCCCTATTCTTTATTTGCCAAGTCTATGACTCCTTCCCTCCAAAGAACGCTCATCCTCCTTCTTACAGCAGGGGCGCTGACAGGCTGCGACAAGGACCTGCAGGAGCGGGTTGATCGTCTCGAAGCCGAACTCCGCGGGGTGCGCTCGGATACGCGTGATGAGGTAGCAGAACTCAAATCGCGAGTTATCGCCGCCGAGACCAGTTTGGGTGTTTCTGCAGACGGCCGCTCTTTCGATGAGAGAATCGCCGACCTTGAAGGCTCGCTGAGCGAAGTGATTTCGATGAAGGGCGCGACCAACAGCATGGTCTACCTGCGGCCGAACCTCCAAGGCCATGCCCCTCTTCTGACAGATCATGGCACCTTTCTTGTGCGCATGGAGGGAATGGATTTGAACCTGACTCAGGGCGGCTACACGGTTCACCTCAATATCGGCAATCCACATGCAGTGGCCGTCGAACAGTTTTCACTCGCGGGGGACTTTGGTGGAGGAACCCCTGAGTTGGCAGAAGGTGAAGCCTACACGATCAACAACCCTAAAATCCGCGCCTGGCAGGAAACCCTGACACCTTTCGAAACGAGGGTCTCCCGAACCCTCGAACCGTTTTCCTGGACCCCTTTTGATATCGAGCTTCCTGCCGACTCACGGGATCAACTTGAGATGATTCGCTTTTCGATGAACATCGAAAACGCCCGACTGAAACGACAGGATTCTGGGAGCGGAAGTGGCACATTCTCCCATATCCAGATCGACTCGAAGGGCGCTTCGGTTCTTCGCACGGACTACGGCGCATTTTTGATCTCGGTCAAAAAAACTGAAAAAACCGATCTCGGCACAAAACTGACCCTTGAGATTGGAAACCCCTACGGATTCACGATCAATCAGTGCCGTCTTGTCGGCGATCACGGTCCCGCTCTGCCTAAACGCGGAGCTCAGGAATCAGCTGATGAATACAACGAGAAGATGCGAGCATGGAGTGCCGCGCTAAAACCGTTCGAAGCAATGGTCTCATCGAAGGTGGCTAACTTCCGCTGGAATCGAACAACGATCCTGATCCCGGGAGAATTGGATCAGGTAAAGTTTCTGCGCTGCCAGTTGCGTGTTGAAGATGTGACTCTCCCTGCAGCGACGGACAAGTAACTCCCGCTACCAGCAATATGGGGATCCTGTGAAAGTTCGAACGCACCCGGCCCCGGGGAATCGCAATCCGGAAATTCTTCCAGAGCTCTCGTTTCAGATCCTGCCGCTACGCTGAAACCCTGGGAGCATCGACCCCGTCCTTGTCATCTTCGTAGACCTTCGAAACGAGACATTTGATATCGTTAAGAATCAGATAGTTAATCGGCACAAGAAACAGCGTAATCGTAGTCGCGAACAAAATTCCGTAGCCGAGGCTGACAGCCATCGGGATCAGAAACTGGGCCTGAGTCGCTTCCATCCTGATCAAAGGGAAGAGCCCGGCAAAAGTGGTCGCCGAGGTAAGAATAATGGCTCGAAATCTCGCCGCTCCCGCAGTGCTCACTGCTTGAAATACTCCATCACCGGCCCGGCGACGACGGTTGATATAGTCGACCAGAACAAGACTGTCATTCACGACGACTCCGGAGAGTGCCAACATTCCAAAGTAGCTCAGGAAACTCAGGGGCATCCCACCGATATCCCCCCGAAAGAAATCTTCAATGAGATGACCGCCAACCGCACCGATCAATCCATAGGGGATGACAGCCATGACCATGAGAGGCTGAACGTAAGAGCGGAAAGGAATCGCTAACATCGCGTAAATACCAAACACGATCATCATGGCTCCGATCAAGATGCCACCCGAGCTTTCCCGCTCCTCTCTCGCCTCCCCTTCAAAGCTGAAAGACATTCCCGGGTACTGCGTCAGAATAGTTGGAATCCATTGGCTTAGATCCTCTCTGACCAGAGCAAGGTCGACGGCTTCTTTATCCGCATCCGCTGAGATTTCGACAGCCCGGTTACGGTCGATTCGTTCAATTTTTGGAAAGCTCTGTTCAATGACGGCATCTGCAACGGTCGTGAAGGGCACTGCCCGGCCGTCAGCCGTTCGAATCATCATCGACTCGAGTGCAGCAATCGACCTTCTGTCCTCCAACGGGTAGCGCAACATCACCCGAACCTCGTCTCTGTCTCGCTGGATTTTCTGAATCTCTTCCCCGAAGAAAGCCTGCCGGACTTGTCGAGCTAAATCCGACATCGTCAAACCCAGCAACTCCGCCTCAGGACGGATACGCAACTGAATCTCCTCTCGGCTTTCATCCATGCTGTCCGAAATGTCGAACAACCCTTCGTAGGTGCCCATCTGATCACGGATCAATGCGGCGGCCTCGGTGAGATGATCAATGTTGTTACCACGCAGCTGCACTTCGATCGGATCTCGTCCACGCCCGATCTCTGCCCGAAAGTAGAGTTCCTTTGCCCCGACAATTCCGCCACGCTTCTCGATTTCCTCACGCCACTCTGAAGCTAGCTGACGTGTTCCAATTTCGATTTCCCGTTCTTCAGGAGGTGTAATCTCAAACACCACTTCACCTCGATGGCTCTGACCGGTCCGACTGCGAGCACGCGAGGATGAAACTCCCTGCCCGCCAATACTGGTGAAAACATTCTCGATCACGGAAACCCCGTCAGGACCGACATACTTGGACTTCATGTCCATGACGATCTCTTCCATCATCAGAATGTACTGCTCCGTGACTTCGTAGGGGGTTCCCTCCTGCATCGTCAATCGGCAAGTCGCACGTTCACTTTCGACGCGAGGAAAACTAACCTGCTTGATTCTCCCTCCCTGAAACGCGCCAACCAAGATTATCAAAGTGCCCATGAAAACAGACAACACGATGTAGCGATGACGCAGCACGAAGTTAAGAACAGGCTGAAAAATTGTCCTAACAAACCACTCTATACTGTTTGCAATAGCCTGTTGAAAACGAGAAAAGTACCCATACAGGTTGCTCGCGCCTTGAGTGAGCCTGTCTCCTACAAAAAACCGGAGCAATGCTTTGATCCACCTCCGGGGACTGTGCGTCAGATGGGACGGCAGGATCAACTTCGACTCCACGAGGGAAAAGGCCAGGACGATGATCACGATCGTCGCAATCTGCGGCATCCAGGCTCCATGAAATCCCGACATGTAGAAGAGTGGGACGAAAGCGAGCATCGTTGTCAGCACTCCAAAAACCACCGGCAGAGTGACTTCTTTCGTCCCGACGATAGCCGCCTCCACTTTGTCAGGAATCTCTTTCTGACGTGTGTAGATATTCTCTCCAGTCACAATTGCATCATCAACCAGCACCCCAAGCACAAGGATAAAACCGAAGAGACTCACGACATTGATCGAGACGCCAACAAGCGGCATGATGGCGAAGGCCCCCATGAAGCAGACCGGAATACCGAGAACTACCCAGAAAGCCAGACTTGGGCGGAGAAAAAGCGTCAGGAGAACAAAGACAAACAGCATCGATTTCCAAGCAGAATCGAGGAGGGTATCCAGTCGACCTCGAACGATTCTCGATTGGTCACTCCAATAGCTGATCGACACTCCATCTGGAAGCTTTGCCTCATATTCAGCCATGAAGTCTTTCACCTCGTCTGCAATCTGAATCGCGCTCTGGTTCCCTTCGCGAAACACCGCGACCATGACACAGCGTTCCTGATTCATCCTCGCAATAAAGGGATTCTCATCGAACCCGTCCCTCACCACTGCAACATCTCCAACCGTCACACGGGTTCCATCCTCACGGGCAAGCAGAGTAATATTTTCGAACTGTAACTGATTATATGCCCGGCCTTTGGTTCGCAACGCAACCTGACCGGAAATAGTCTCCAAAGTTCCAGCCGGGACATCAATCGAGGATTCCCTTAAGGCATTCGCAACCTGGTTGAAAGTCAGGTTATATTTTTGAAGGGCACTCTCATCAATTTCAATAGATACCTCGTGCGGGCGAACACCCTGTAACTGCGCGTTCGTCACTTCAGGAAGACCGACCACTTCATTTCGAATCTGCATCCCCAACTGGGTCATGTCGTGCTCACTTAACGTGCCGCTTATCACCACGCTGATAACCCAGCGACTAGACTCGGCTCTACGGATCACCACATTCTCCGCGTCACCAGGCGGAAAATCTTCCAGTCCGTCGATGCGAGATTCGATTAGATCCTGAACCTCCCGCACGTCATAATCGTCATCCACTTCAACCGTGATACTCCCGCCACTGGAGTTAGCGGTCGATAGCATATCCTCAATCCCCTCCACATCCGAAATAGCTTCTTCCACTCGGATAACGACCGACTCCTCCACTTCCTCAGGTGTGGCGCCCCGATAATTGACCGAAATTGAGATGTTGCGTGTTTCAAATTCGGGAAAGACTTCGAGAGGAATTTTTTTCGAGCTCAATGCATAAGCTCCGGCGAGCACAATGCTGATCAGAAGGAGATTTGCAGCGACTCCGTTTCTAGCAAAAAAGGCGATCATATCAGTTTCCTCCTCTCGACAATTTCAGGATTTCTGAGGGGACACTTCGGCTTCTTTTGACTTCTTTCCTTTACCCTTCCCCTCTTTTCCTTTGCCCCCTTTGGTAAAAGGCATCGCACCCGGTCCTCCCGCAGGGCTTTCCACTTCAGGAGTTACTCCATCGATCGTGGGTAGAACGAGTGCCCCATTCGCAGGGTAGGCTAGCGGAGTGAGACAGACGACATCTCCGGAATCCAATCCGGCTCCAGAAATCGGAATCACTACCTTGTCCTCCTCAGACCAAATGGGGAAGACCTCTTGCCGCCGGATCCGATTGTCTCCATCAATCACGATCACCTCACCACCTACTCGCACTGCTTTGCGAGGAATCACGAAAACTTGTTCGAGATTTCGCCCTTTGACCATCGCATCAACAAACATTCCAATCTTTAACGGAAAGCCAGTGCGACCTTCCTCGCGCCGATAAGGATCTTCGATCTCAGCTACGACAAAGAGCTGCCTTGATGCTTCATCTATGGAGCTATCGACACGAACAACCCGGCCACTCCACTGGCTGAGATTCTGCCCGAGCCGACCCGATATTGCGACTTCTGGACCCACCAAAGGTGCCGCGTCACCTCGAAACTCATCAGGCAGATTGACATACTCGAGTTGCCGATTTGTTAGTGGAAGTCGAACTTCCATGATATCAGTGGAGAAGGCCCGCCCCAATTGGGTGTTTGAGTTCACAAATTGACCCACATCCACATTCTGCTCAATGATCCTACCCGCGAAAGGCGCCTTCACTTCAGTTCTTTCCAAGTCCCGCTTGGCCAGTTCCAACTGCGCTTCCGCAGCGCGAAGTCTCGCTTCAGCCTCAGCCAATTGAGGCTTTCGAGAAACGAAATCACTGGGTTCCCCAGATTTTCCGAGACGACGCCAGTTCTCGAGGGCCTGCTCTCCCCGGATTCTCTCTTCGTGCAACTGTCGTTTTGCTTCGGCGATTGCTCCCTCGTCAACAATCACGGCCGTTTCGTAGTTCACGGGATCAAGTTTCAAGAGAACTTCTCCCTCCTCAAAGAATCCACCATCTCTGAAATTTGGAGACACCTCGACGACTCTACCACTCACTTCAGGAATAAGATTAGTCGTCGTCCTTGGCCTGATCGTTCCCTGTGTTTCCAGGAAGATCTGGTACGCCTGCGGTTTGATTCGTGTCGCTTCGACCTTCGTCACCTGCGGCGGCATTTCAAAGGTTCTCGCTTCAGGCTTGCTTAACACAAAAAAGCGAGCCAGAAGGATCGCCAGGACGACAATGACAAGCGGGGCGAGGATACGGAAAATCAACTTCATACAGGGAGCACTTCGGATCTAACACCCGCAAGCAATAGAGGTTTCGAGGAGAAAAACGGTTACGCTCTCGCAATGGAAAATGTCTCAACTCACCGAAATCACTTTTCGGCGAGAGGATGATCAAAATCGCCGCCCAATGCCAGATAAAGATCAACTCGATTTCGAAGTAATTCGAGTTTGATCGCAAGCAGACTGCTTTGGGCATCAAAGGCGCGACGCTGGCTATCCAACAGGGTAATAATATCGACCAAACCCTGTTCATATTGACTTCGGCTGAGCCCCTCGGAACGACGTGCCTCCGCGGAAGCTTCACTTAGTGCTTCGGCCTGACCCAGAAAGTAAGCTTCGGCTGCAAGAGCAGTCTCGACTTCCCGGAAAGCTGTCATCGCGGTCTCGGCATAAGTCGAGACAAGTTCGTCCTTCTCATAGTCATCGAGACGAATATTGGCCTTCAATCGGCCACCCTGATATAGGGGACGAGTGAAGTTTTGGCCAAGATTCCAGACCAAATTCTGAATTTCAAATATATCGCTGAATTCGTCAGTCGTCGAAGTTCCAGCCCCGGAGGTAATTGCCACGGCAGGAAGCAGCGCCTTGCGGCTTGCGGCAAGTTCCTTCAGCGCAGAATCGACACGTGCCTCAGCCGCGAGGAGATCCGGGCGACGCAAGAGAAGCTCACTTGGCAAGCCGGCGGGAACTTTTCGAGAAGGACGCGGCAATGACTTCAGTGCTTCAATCTCCCCGGCCGGATAGCGTCCCAAAAGCGTCTCGAGGGTGCGTCGTGCGGCATCCTCCTGCCTCTGCTCCGCAAGCAACCTCGACTTCGCTCCGGCAATGTCGGCACGACTAAGGCTAATCTCCAGTGCAGTACGATCATCAGCGTCCCCGGCTTCCAACTTGGAATCAAGGATATCGAGGTTTGTTCGCAAACTTGCGAGATTTTGTCGAATGAGCCTGGCCTGTTCCTGTGACTCAATCACTTCGAAAGCTGTCTTCGCGACGTTGGCGGCGAGAGAGAGACGCGATGCTTCGTAGACGTTGGTCTGTGCTGTGACGAGATCCCATTGAGAATCTCTGAGGTTTTTCACCCGCCCCCATAGGTCAGCCTCCCATGAAACATCGAGCGAAAAACTGAAGCTGTTGGCACGAACACTTCGGAACGACGCCCCCCGCAAATTTTGAGAGCGCGTTGTCCGGATACCGGAATCAACTGAAGGAACTCGATCTGATCCTGCGATGCGAGCACGCTCCTGAGCCTGTTGCACTCGCGAAAGTGTCGCGGACAAATCGTAGTTATTCTCAACCGCTTCGTTCACCAGCGCGGTGAGCTGCGGGCTCTGGAAATCAGAGAGCCATCCGGTAATTGCAGCTCCGGGAATAGTCCGGTTACCACCAGTCCATGTTTCCGGGAGCTCACCGACCATCGCCGCGGAATCTGACTTCTGCAGATTGTTCAGGACGCAGCTCTGCTGAAGCACCGCAAGAAAAATGAAGGCGAGGCAGCAACTGCGACGAAACTTAAGAGCAACGCCTCGATGATGTGAATTCGTGTTTCGCAAAGCGCTTCACTCAGGCGCGAAACTGATAGTTTGTCGATCTGGAAATTTCACAAAATTGGTTCGACCAACTTAAAGATTCCAAACGCCACAAGGACAACAGCCACGGGAGTGACTACCGTTTTACGGTACCAATCGAACCTTCCCATCGTGAGATAAAACATTGCTGAGAAGAGACCGGCAACAACCAGAGCAAGCTCTATCCCCGTCACAAAGATGATGAGGCGCCCTAAGCTCAGTTCCAATCCTGAAGGTATATTTAGACGAGGCAAAGCAAGGGTAGCAATGAGCCAGCCCGCGCCCAAACCGGCAAAAAAATACGCAAAGTAGCGCCAAAAATGGAATCGCTGATGGAAGAGGCACTCCCCGGCCAAAACAACGAGCAAAGCCGAGGTGATCATCGGCATTGAGGCGGGCATCGATAGGATCTTCCAGGCAGCGAGCGAAACCGCAAGACTCAGTCCGATCATGAAAGCCGCGAACTGCAGAAAAACAATCTTTCGCTGCGTCGTGATCAAGAAAATGGAGAGTGTCAATGCGAAGGGGAGGAAGGTCGCTTTCCAAAAGCCTGTCCAACCTGCAACAAAGGCATTGCTCGGCGAGGCATCTTCGGACGTCCCCGACTCCTCTGCAGATTCACCAGCATTTGTCGCGGCCGGACGCGCAAAGTCGAACGGATCACCTTCCATGACGGGCAACACATTCACCGGCCTGCTGTATTCCCCGGGCAGAATCACCTGCATCCGTCGCGATGGTTTGTCATCCTTGATCACGACCATGACCACCGCCATTGGGCAAGTCGGTTCCAGATAGAGAAGGAATTCACCGGAACCCTCAGGAATATACCCAGACATTTTCACAAGAACCTGCTTTTGCTGGAGTTCTGGCGGTGTGTTTTCGTCACTGGCTGTCTCAATCGTGATTTCCAACTCCGGCATTTGCTCGACCTCATCAAACATCGTAACGAGATACTCCTCGGCAAATTCACGGGCTGCTTCCTCGGGAGGAATCTGCTCATTCAAGAGGTCGTCATCACTGGGGACCACCTCCATCGCGGCATCGAAGAGATAAGTTCCCTCCTTCGTGTCGAGATGCGTGATCAGCGAAACCGATGAGACCTTGTGAGCTTGAAGAGGAAGCGCGAGAAGCAGACTTACAAAAAAGCCCGCACCGGGCCCAATCAGCGAAGCAGCAGAAAATTCGAAACCGTGCTTCTTGAAGAAAAAATCCATCTTTAGCCATCCTAGCGCGACGCACTCAGCTTGCACGCCCTAATATCCGCACATCGGTCCGCTTGATCGCGCCAAGGCTTTGATCTTGCCTTGGTGCTCGCCCATTGGCGACAGTTATCAAAACCTAATTCATCATGCCAACTAAGACCGCCAAGAAATCAGAGTTTGATCGCCGTGACTTTATCCGGACTGCCGCAGGCGCCACCGCAGCGACAGCCGCATTCACTGGAGCGGCCAAAGGGGCCGGGATAGATCCTTCAAAGAAGCTGAAGATAGGTTTCGTTGGAACCGGGGGGCGCGGCACTGGCGCCGCTGCTCAGGCGCTTAGCGCAGACGACAATATCGAACTGCATTGCATGGCCGACGTCTTCGCAGACAAAATAGACAAGTCTCTCGAGACTCTTGCTAAAAATGAAAAATATGTGAACAAGCTGAACGTTTCCGATGATCGCAAGTTCGTCGGATTAGATGCCTACAAGCGAGTGCTCGATTCAGACGTCGATGTCGTTATTCTCACGACCAGTCCAGGCTTTCGCCCGCTTCACTTCCGTGCCGCGATCGAAGCAGGTAAGCACGTCTTTGCCGAAAAACCGATGGCGGTAGACGCGGCCGGGGTGAGGCATTCTTACGAGACTCTCAAAATGGCTGAAGGCCGTCCACTCTCGATCGTCGCCGGTTTCTGCTGGCGCTATTCTCCAAGTCGTGTCGAAGCCTATCGTCAAGTCATGGAGGAAGGTCTGATTGGCGACATCACGAGTATTTACGCGACCTACTACAGCGGACACTCCAAGCCTCATCTCGATCCTTCCCTTCGAACCGACGGCATGACCGACATCGAATGGCAGATCAGAAACTGGTATAACTACACTTGGCTTGGAGGAGGAGGACTCGTCGAGCAGGCCGTGCATAGTGTCGATAAAATTGGATGGGCCATGGGAGACGAGAGTCCAATTCGATGCCGCGCTACCGGTGGCCTCGCCGCTCCTCAGACCGGGACTGGAAACATTTTCGATCACTATCACATTGCCTACGAATATCCAAACAACGTGTGGTGTCACCTCGCCTCAAGGAAAACCCCAGGATGTCTCAACGAGAATGCCGATTACATTCGTGGCACCAAGGGTAGTCTTATTATCGGACGCGGCTCAGATCCCTATATCGAAGACAATGACGGAAAGATCATCTGGCGTTTCCGAAAACCACGCGAAGGTGAGCCTAACATGTATCAAGTCGAGCATGATGAGCTCTTTGCTTCGATTCGCAGCGGGGAACATATCAACGATGGGCAACGCATGATGCACTCAACGATGATGGCGATCATGGGCCGCATGTCAGCTCATACCGGCAAAGAAGTCACCTGGGAAGAAGCGATGGCAGCCGACGAAGATCTTTTTGCCAACGAAGGCGGCATGCAGTGGGGCGATCCTTTCAATCCCGGAACTGTCCCTGTTCCCGGCGTGACTGAAATCAACGGAATCGGGGGGGTGGAAAAAGAGGCCTAATCCGGGGCTTTACCCTTTCGAGGTCAGCCTCACGACGACGCGATTTTCAGCGCCGAGATATCTCTCGGCGGCAGACTGAATCTCTTCAGCGGTTACATTACGCATGACATCCGGTGCCTTGCGATAGTTGTCCCAGCCTAATCCGACAAGTTCGTCAATGGCGGCCGATCCAGCCAGCTCACGAACACCCTGCAGGTGAATCACTTCTTTCCCCAGCCAAGATGCTTTGGCCCGCTTGAACTCGTCATCAGCAAGCCCTTCGCGGCGCATCAACTCGATTTCAGCGATCATTTCTTCCTGCACCAGATCAAGTTTCTCAGGAGAGGTTGACGCATAAAAAATGATCATTCCAGGCTCAAGACCGAGTAGCCTCGTTGAGCCAACCGAGTAGGCCAGACCCAGCTCTTCCCTAATCCGAATGAAGAGTCGAGACGCCATGTCGCTGCAGGCCTCATCGATCAACTCCAGTGCCGGATTATCCTGGTGAACGAGATCAACCGTCTTAAAGCCAATCAGGAGAACAGCTTGTTCCTTCTCGTGCTCGAGTTCGATAATGCGGCCACCCGCCTCAGGCCATGAGAACTCCAAAGGCCGGGTAAATTCCCGGGGCCCGGCTGCCAAACTCGATTCAAAGCGAGCCCTGACGAGATCCTCCGTGCGATTGAGATCAAGATCACCAAAAACTCCGAGGACTCCATTCCCTCCGCTAACGAGTCGCTTATGCAACGAAATGACATCAGCTCTCTCGATTCGATCAAGCGAAGCTTCCGTCCCGCTCACTTCGAGCCCATAGGGATGATCGCCGTAGATAGCCTTGCGGAGACTCTTCATCGCGACTGAAAATGGCCGATCCCGCTCCGCTTTAATCTGTGCAAGCTGAAATTCTTTCTCCTTCTCGACGACTTCCTCGAAAAATGCCGGCTCAAGCAGGGTCTCACCTAACAAATCAACAACCAATTCAAGGTCAGGCCTTAGTGCATTAAGCGAGACGCCAAAAGTGTTGTTTCCGATCGAACTCCCGATTCCTCCGCCGACCGACTCGATTCGATCCGCCAAAGAGGCTGCCGACTGTCGCTTTGTGTCTTTCACAAGCAACTTCGACATCAAGCGGGTGAGCCCCTGAAGAGGCTCATTCTCTGCGAGGAGACCGCCACGAAAGACTCCCGTCCCCTGAACAAAAGGTAGTCGATGATCAGCAAGGAGTAACACCGTGAGCCCGTTCCCGAGCTCAACTTTCCTGATCTCTTCGGAGCGCTTTACCGACAAGCTGGCTTCGTTCCCGGCGGCCCCCTCTTCCTTCGGAACGAGGCTCACACGACTGAAACGATTCGGAGTCAGATACTCTTTTGCGACACGTTGCAGATCGGTCAGAGTGACTTCCTGAAGATCACTTACATAGTCTCTCGTGTAGTCAAGATTGCGGGTCAGAAGCCAATTGGATCCGAGGTCGGACGCCTGCCCCCTCATCTCCGAAAGTGTTGAGAATTGCGAAGCGAGCGCCTGGTATTTCGCCTTTTCGAGTTCCTCCTCAGTGCCACCCGCTTCAGCAAAGCGCTCCAACTCGCGCAACACGGCCGCCTCTGCAGGCTTCACTTTTTCGCCTTCGGTATCGAAACTCACGATGAACTGGCCGGGAAATGAAGGCGTGTAGGCATAAGCCCCAACCGAATGAGCGAGTTTTTTCTCTTCTCTGATTTCCCGGTAAAGCCGACAGCTACGACCATCGCCGAGGATGGAGGTGAGCAAGTCAATTGCCGGCACATCGGGATGACTTCCGTCCGGAATCGGCCAGGCTATTCTGCATCGATGGAGATCGGTCGGAAACTCGATCTGTTCCTGCCGAATCCCCTGCTGCACCGGCTCTGTCGGGATCACGACCGGAGAACGTCTCCGTCGTTCGTGGCTGCCTAATTGCTCTTTTATCGCGGCAACAACTGATTCACTATCGACATCGCCGGCAATGACCATGAAGAGGTTATCAGGCGAATATTTTTCCAGGTAGTAATCATAGAGTTCGTCTCTCGATAGCTGATTAAACAAGTCGAGATGGCCAATCACTGGATACCGGCACGGATGATTTGTGTAGGCCGTATTGAAAAGGGCACGACTCAGGACCTGCTCAGGATTGTCTTCCCCCATCGCGATTTCGCGACGAATCACATCTGATTCATTTGCAAACTCGTCTTCGGGAAGCTGTGCAAATCCTATCACGTCACAAAGAACATCGAGACAGACATCAGTTCCACTGGAAGGAGCATCAATCCAATACACCGTCCGGTCAAAGGAGGTGTAAGCGTTGATATAGCCGCCTTCTGCTTGAACGGTCTGCGCAATTTCATTTGCGTCACGGCGAACCGTTCCTTTAAAAAGCATATGCTCGAGAAAATGAGACAAGCCTGCTCCGAGCCAGCTTCCTTCGTGAATGCTACCGGCACGGGACCAGGCCTGGAGGCTGACGACCGGAGCCGAGTGGTCTTCCTTTACAATGATTTCCAACCCATTCCCGAGAGTCCAGACGCGGGCGGAAGTAGAAGGGAAATCGAGCGACTCAGAGTTGCTCTTCAAATTTCAGTCGGCTTGGCAGGTTGATTCCCGCGGGCAGGCGGGTCGCTGTCATTTCCGGATTCGCCCCGGCGAATCACCTCGCGAGACGGCTTAAACGGTGAAATCAATTCCTCACGCAAGTTGACGACATCCACAAAATCTGCCGGCGAGTCCTCTTCCGAACGTCCAAATGCTCCTGCGTCGATTAGCTGAAAAACAAGCGTCCCGATATCTTCACCAGTACGAACACCCCAAGCTTCCAGAACCGTCGCTGCCATCGAACCAAATTCGCGCAGAGCATGACTAACGACCCCTTCCAACAGCTCAGGACCGCTAACGTGCCGGTGTTCCTCAAGCTCATCCTCGCGTAACTTAATTACGGTGTGATCAAGCGCTTCCCGCAAAAAGTGGTAGGCGTCGACTTCGAACCGGTTGTCTTTTGAGACGATCGATTTGACGGCTTCGTCGAAGTTCGGTTTTTCCATGAGTGCGACGCGAGAGAACATCTATCTCTTCGCCAAAAACGCTCATGGAGTCAAGGCCAAACCGGAATTGATCATTGCCACCTTTCCGATTACAAGACAAAACATTGTAGAACGATCGGAGTTCAATCAAAAAGATGAAACGAGGCATGAGATTTCAAACAAAACTGGTCATCACGCTGGTCATGGCGGTGATCGGCGTGACAATTGCCCTGATGACGGCGACGGAGATGAAGATCCGCCAGACCTATGTGAATCAGTTTTCATCTGAGTATAACATCCTCCGCGGTGGTTTGGAGCAGTCACGGAAAAACCGGAGTGAAGAGTTTATGAGTCTTTGCCGCATGCTGGCAGCGCATCCTTTCGTGATTGAAACGCTGAAAAACGGTGATTCATCTGATCAGTTGCAAGAGTTCTGGAAGCAATACACAGCGGGACTTAAAGAACTGGAACCCTCGAGATCTCCTCAGGGCCCCAACCCACAGGCATCCAGTGGGCGCGCAGGACTGGCCCAGGATGTGATCAGTAAACTTGGAGTGGTCGCCTTGATGAATCTGGAAGGCGTAGTCACTCCTCTTGAGCATCCTCGAGCTTCAGAGGTACGACGCGGGAAGTTCAGAAGATCCAATATTCCACAGGAAAAGGCAGCGACGGCCTTTCAAGAGTTCCTATCGAGCGATGCTCAGCAGACCATCTTTCTCCCGATGGAATACCAAGGCCGGAAACCGGTGATGCAGGAAATGGTGAGCACGCCGGTTGTCGATCCTGAGACAGGTGAGACAGTCGGACTATTCCTTCGCGCCTCTTCCTCAGAGACGGATGCGGAGAGATCTTTGGAACGCTACCAGGAAGAATTTGGAATTCATCGTCGAACCAAAAGCGGCATCTACCTTGGTGGAGACGTTTACTCCCGAAGTCTCGACGAAGAGTTTGCTGCAAACCTCGGTAAATCAATTGCCGACTTCCTCAAAACTCCACTTGAGGAGGAGGATGAAAGCCGATTCGAAACCTTCATCGAAGACGAAGAATATTTGGTCTATGTCGATCAAATTAACAAAGAAACCTTTTTCCAGCCAGCCTATCAATTGGCCGCTTTCCCCATTGGCGGTCTGAGAGCAGATCTTGCTGAATTTCGCGTTCGAGGTAGTGGAATCGGGGCCTCAGTACTGCTGGTGTCCATCGGAATTGCGTTCCTGCTCGCCCGCAACCTCGCTGGTCCCATCAATGAACTTGCTACCGGAACCAAAGCAATTCGGGAGGGCAACTTTGATCATCGGGTCCCCGTGAAGACTGGAGATGAAATCGGAGATCTCGCCTCGTCATTCAATGAGATGGCAGAAGAGCTCAAGCAAAAGGCGCTGTATCGGGAACTTCTCGGTAAGGTCAGTGATGAGACGGTGGCACAAGCTCTTGTGAGCGGCTCCCTCGACCTCGAGCTGGGCGGAGAAATCAAGGAAGTTTCAGTCCTCTTCTGCGACATTCGTGGCTTCACTCGTCAAACTGAGAAAATGCATCCAAGTGCGGTCATTAGCATGCTGAATGATCACATGACGGCGATGACGGACCTCGTTAGAAAACACAAAGGAGTTGTCGATAAGTTTGTTGGTGATGAAATCATGGCGGTCTTTGGTGGTCTGAAATCGTACGGAAATGACGCCGCAAACGCTGCGGCGTGCGCGCTGGAAATGATCGAGCAGCGCCGACGCATGAATCAATCTCTCGAGACCAGAGTTGAGATCGGCATTGGCGTCGCGACCGGAGAAGTGGTTGCCGGATGTATGGGGTCGGTGGACCGGCTGAATTACACAGTCCTCGGATCGCGAGTGAATCTTGCGGCCAGGCTTTGCAGTTCAGCCCGACCGATGGAAGTCATCACTGATGACGAGACTATTCGCCAACTCGACCCCTTCCCCGACGCTGAAGTAATTTCCGACCTCTCTCTCAAGGGCTTTTCAGAGTCGGTGCAGGCGTTCCGACTCCGATCGATCCCCGAGGTGAAGGCCGAAACTGAAGTAAGCCTAAATTCCTGACGTCGATACGGGGGCCTAGCTATTTGCAGGGCAATGGAATCGACTCCAGATTGAGTCATGGCATTTATCATCAACGGCGAGCGCATCGAAGATTCAGAACTGGAAGAAGAGTTTGAGTCGATCAAAGAGCACTACCAGAGCATGGGCGAAGTCGTCTGTTGCGACCGCGACGATGAGTTCTGGACCTTCGCAAAAGACAACGTCATAAATCGGACTCTGATCGGACAAAAATCAGAAAAGAAATACGGACCAATCGATGACGCAGAAGTTGAGGCTCGTTTCGAAGAGCTCAAAGCTGAGCATGGAGGAGAGCGGGAGTTTCTCGACAACACAGGATTCAACCCGGGTGATCTTCCCATGATACTTCGCAAATTGAAGAGCAGCATGACGATTGATCGCTACCTCAATAATGAAATTGACGAATCCCTGACTCCAACCGAAGAAGAAATCGCAGACTACTACGAGCGGAATCAGGATCAGTTCATGACAAAGGAAGAGGTCCGCGTCAGTCAGATCTTTATCGAGCCATCCAGCCAGGAAGCCGCAGAGGAAGCTTACAAGGCACTCCGCAACGTTCGGGAAGAGTTGCTCGAGGGCAAAGATTTCGACGAAGCTGCAAAAGAACACGGTTCAGACGACAGCCGCGAGATAGATCTCGGATTCATGAAACAGGGAGAAACGATGCCGGAAATCGAGGCGATCACTTTCTCAATGCGGGTGAATGAAATCAGCCCGATCATCGCGACCCACTACGGATTTCACGTCTTCAAGGTCACGGACAGAAAAGAACCAAAGTTGCTTCCAATTTCCGAACTCGATGGAATCGCGGAGAACGTTGCCCTCGAAAAGAAAAATTTAGCGATCGAAAAAGTGATCGATGCAATCAAATCAGAGAGCACGATTGAAGAAGTTGCCAGCGAGGCAGCTCATTAGAGAAAACGGGGAAAGGCGGTTTCCAGCGGGGCTTGAACATAAGAGGACACGCCCGCTTAGTTTCCCCTGTAAAGCTTGAGCCGCTGGCAAGGGGGGAGAGTAGACAAGTCGCAAGTAGGTCGTCCCGTACTCAACTCTGAGGTAAGCCGCGGTTTCTTCGATCTCTTTCTCTTTCATCCCGGAGAGGATAAATCTCTCGCCTGCCATCGGTCCTTCGGGAACGATGACCCCTTCACGAAGCAAGCGGGCGGTGGCCTCAGCTCCGCCCATTGAATCAGGAATCACGTGAGCCACGCCGAGGGCTGCGAGCGCCTCCGACATTTGAGCAATATTCTTAGCATTCTGGGTAGCCGCCGCTTTTTTGGCCGAATCTCTAAGCCGTGAAATGGTCGGAATGGCGATAGCAGAGATAACTCCAATCACAGCGACGATAAGAAGTAACTCTGTCAAAGAGAGCCCCTCTTGTCTTGATGACGCTTGATCGGTCACAATTTGCATTAACGAGAAGTTTTGAGAATTATTAGAACAATCTTGAATTAACACGTATTTAAGATATTTTGCAATTACTTGGAAGCTAAAAATATCTTAATTATAAGGTAATTTCCATAAACTTTCACATCCTCGTTCTCTGGTTCCGCCGTGACATTCACTAAACAGACTCTGATACAACACTCTGTGGTCGCTTTAGGAGCCCTCTTTCTGTTGGATTCTACAAGCTGGGCTGGTGAGGAGGCAGCGACGCACATTCGCTTCACGAACCTGTCTGAATCGTCACAATTTGGTCTTCCGTCAGACTTCGTCAAAGACATCACACAGGATAAAAGTGGGGATGTCTGGATTGCGACGGACAAGGGATTGGCACGTTTTGATTACTGGAGAGCGACCCATTACCTGAATCAGGAAGAGGATGGCACCCAAAGCGGAATCACCAACCTTACCGCTGTTGCTACCTTCTCAGATTCAATGGGGCCAGTTTGGCTTGGGACATATGGCGGCCTGCTGAAAATGAGTCACGACCGCCGCAACTTTTCCCGCTTCAGCGTTGCCTCCGGGCACCTCCTCGCAAGTGATCACATAACCGACCTTTCAATTTCCGACAACAGCATACTTTGGATTGGAACCAGTGAGGGGCTCTCATCGATGGAGCTGGGATCAGAGAGTATTCAACAAATCGACGGAGAACTTTCAGCCGAGGCGATCTCATTTATTACCTGCCTCAGTGATGGGGATATTTGGGTCGGCACGGTATCAGGAAAACTATTCCAACGAGCGCCGGGTAGCGAAACTTTCAAGAAACAGTGGCAAACAACAGTCGCGATCACCTGCATTGTGAAAGATGCCGACAACCGACTTTGGATTGGAACCTCAGGGAAGGGGCTGTTCAGAAGAGATAATCCGGATTCCAAGTCCACCAAGCCCGCCTCTCTCGACGCCAAATCTATCACCGCCCTTCACCTCGACAGCAAGAATCGCAACGTCTGGGTCGGAACGCGGAGCGGCGTGGCGGCCTACTTCCGCAGCGACGATACCTTCGGCTGGTTTAAGCATTCACCTCACCATGGCGAGAGCCTGGCGAACAATCATGTCACTTCCATCTTCGAAGACTATGGAAAGATTCTATGGATCGGGACCGCCAACGGCGGAACAAGTCGTTTCAGCCTGGAGCAGGAATGGTTCACTCACATCCGCTCGAACCCGGACCAGGAAAATGGATTGCCCGACTCAACGATCCAATGGACAACGACCGGCGCCGACGGAAACATCTGGTTCGGAACTAGAAAGGGAGTCGCCGCGTGGGATCCGCAGTCGCTGAAATTCGAACCCGTCGATGAACTGCTCGCGGAGATAGATAGCTGGATCACTGCTATCCTTCTGGATAAAAAAGGAAACCGATGGATCGGCAAAAGAGGGAGCGGACTTGTCAGAGTTTCCCCCGGAGGAAAGAAAACTTTTTTCCGTCACGACAAGGACATGCAGGGCTCAATCGGCCATGACAATATCTCGACTGCGTTTGAGTCGAGTGACGGAACCTTGTATATCGGAACATTCGGGGCCGGTGCCTATCGCTTCGATCATGACACCGAACGCTTCACACGTCTCAACACTGCTTCCGACTCGGCAGGAGATCTAGTTCAATCAATCACAGAAAATTCAGAGGGCGAGATATGGGTATCGACAGACTCTGACATTTCAATCCTACCGAAAAACGAAGACGAACTTATCCCCTTCGAGGAGCTTTTCCCGAATGCACAGAAGCGTTCTTCAAAAGGAGCCACTGCCATTCTACAAGGCAACAACGGAGTCGTTTGGATAGGAAGCGAAAATCAGTTCCTTGATCGGTTCAATCGGAACACCGGGGCAGTGGTGAATTTCAATGCCGCTGAGTACGGGTTGCCTGACAGTCAGGTGCAATCGTTGATCAAAGACAACAATGACCTTCTCTGGATCTCGACAAGAACCGGGATTGCCCAGCTCAACGCGATGCAGAACGCTTTTCGCCTTTTCACTCCAGAGAACGGTCTCCAGGAAAATGGCTTCTCTCGACTCGCCGCCGTCAAAGCAGAGAATGGAGCGCTCTACTTCGGAGGCATCGATGGTTTCAATATTATTGATCCGGAAAATCTGCCAAAATCCGAGCTCACGCCTATTCCAATTCTCACGGGCCTGGATTACTTCGGCGAGGAAGTTATACCGCAACCAGGCGGAATCCTCGAAAAGAGCATTGCCGCGACTTCAGAGTTCAGCCTCCCCTTCGATGAGCGAAGCCGTTTCGCCATTCACTTCGGAACCCTTGATCGCAATTCCCCAACCAACGGATTTTTCCGATACATGCTCTCTCCGCTGGAAACAGATTGGATCCCTGCTCCCGAAGATCGGCGGGTTTCCTTTGCCGGCCTCCAACCCGGGAACTACACCTTCAAAGTACAAAGTTCTCTCGATGGCCAAAACTGGCCCGATATTGTCTCCGCGAAAGTTCGTATCAACATCACTCCGCCGTGGTGGGAGAACAAATGGTTTAAGTCCTTTTGCCTTTTCACTTTACTTTGTTCCACGATTCTTCTGACAAAAGGCATTGTTCGTTCGCGCCTCAAACAACTCCAGCGAAGGGAACAGCGCATTACCGCACAAAGAGATCGGGCCGAAGCCGCTCTTGCCCGTCAACTTCAAAACCGTCTCCTCATTGAACGAACAGCCACGGAACTTCACAAAGAGCTCCGTGAAGACCAAATTCTCAATGACCCTCTTGAGGACATTACTGAGCAATTCGGGGCGACTCACTGCCTCGTTCATCGCGTTTCTCAAACCCCGTCTCAAAACAGCGATGAAGAGCCTGAGCTCAAGCTCAGCAGAATTGGCTACTTTGGAAACCATCCTCATCAACCTGGTGAGGTCGCTCCCTCTTTCAATGTTTCAGATCCAGTCATCAGATCGATTCTAAAATCTGATGAACCTGTTGTGATCTCGAAATCCAATCTACTCCCGCTATCAATCCGGAACCGCTTCGATGAAGGCACGACGATTTCATTTATCTCTGCCCGGACAAATTTTCTGGATGCAGCGAATGGCTTCGTGACTCTCCTCTGCGTTGGTGAAAACAAAATCTGGACTTCGGAGGATATCAAACTGCTTGAAGCTTTGACCGGTCAGTTTGGCATCGCTATCGCACAGCTTGATACTGCTGAAACCGAGGAGAAATACCGAAAGCATCTTGAAGAGGCCAAGCATGGAGCCGAAGTCGCAAACCGGGCGAAAAGCGACTTCCTCGCCAAGATGACTCACGAGCTGCGAACTCCTCTCAATGCCATCATCGGCTTCTCGGAGATTCTTGGAGAAGACAAGACTCTAAATCCACGACAGCGGGAGACCCTTGATATTATCAATAACAGTGGCGAACACCTTCTCGACGTGATTAATGAAATCCTTGATCTCTCGAAAATCGAGGCAGGCAAAATGGAAAAGAACATCGAGGCCTTTTCCTTTGTTCCGATGCTGAAGTCTGTCTATGAGATGCTCTCCATGAAGGCGGAAGCAAAACGCATTGCTTTCAATTTCTCGGCAGGTTCAGTCATGCCTGGTGATGTCATGACTGACCGCAGCAAGCTCCGTCAGATTTTGATCAATCTAATCGGAAACGCGATCAAATTTACAGCCCAGGGAGGAGTCAGCCTTTCAGTGAGAACTGTCCCTGTGACAGAGCCGGTGGAAATTGATCATCGATTGCGCCGCACCGTCAGGATCGAGTTTGAAGTGAGGGACACCGGCCGCGGCATCACCGAGGATGAAATTCCGAGACTTTTCGAACGATATTCCCAGACCGAAAGTGGACGCCGCTCATCTGAAGGAACTGGCCTTGGCCTTCCTATCGCACGCAATTTCATTCAACTACTGGGCGGTGATGTCGTTGTGGAGTCAGTATTTGGAGAGGGGACCACATTCCGGTTTCATGTAGAATGCGAGGAATTGGCCACTGCTCCTGCGGAAGAGCGCCAACTTAGCGCGATGCTCGATGAAACAAGCGCTCAACGGATCATCGGTTTCGACTCCCCCGGTGATGAAATCCGAATTTTGATTGCAGAAGATCAACCGACAAACCGCCTTCTCCTCAAGAAAATCCTCGGCAAAGCCGGCTTCAACCTCGCGGAGGCAGAGAACGGTCAGGAAGCCATTGAAATGTGGCATGACTGGAAACCACATCTCATTCTAATGGACGAAGATATGCCGGTGAAAAAGGGAAGCGAGGCTACCCGCGAAATCAAATCGCTCTCAGCGGCGGGAGAAGATCCGGTTATTGTCTCCTTGACTGCCTACGCGCTTGAGCAGGCCAAAATCAGTGCGATCGAAGCTGGCTGTAACGACTTCGTAGCAAAACCTTTTCGATCACACGAACTATTCTCGGTGATCTCGAAGCACCTCGATCTTCAGTATCAGTTCAAGGAAATCGCTTAGCGAATGTCAGGTCCCTCGACGTGATACTGTCCCGCCACCTTATTGGCGATGCACGGTCCGCTCGCTTCCGCCCAAACCGCAAAATGTTCACTCGCTTTGTGGGCCAGAAACGCTTCCCGATTTGTGTAGAGCTCATAGATCGCAAACTTGTCAGGATCGTCGACGTGCCGTGACCATTCCCATTTCAGGCAATCAGGCTCTTCCCTCGAATGACTTCCATTTCCGTTGAGCGCGGCGATTAAATCATCGGCTTTTCCGGGGACGGCTTCTATCGTGACAACAACTGCGAGCATGTCCGCTTCTAACGCCGGATCCCCTACTCTGCAAGCTCCGGCGCAAAATTTTGCCTTCGCCTCCGAAGGCGGAGAAAAATGATCGCGACCACTGTACCGATGACCCCACCGAGGTAACTGGAATTGTGGATGTATCCCACTGTCATGAAGGCCTCAGAATCCTGAACACTCATCGTGTCCATCCATTCGAGCCATTCCAATGCATAACCTGTAGACCGCCTCCATTGGCCATAGAGCCAGCCGAAACAGGCGATGATAAATGAAACCGAAAAGATAATCACAAATGCTATCGCAAAGTCTCGAACCGGAGGAAGCTTCTTTCCCCGCAACATCGAAACTCTCGCGATCGACCATGCAATGATTGCACCCACCCACCACGTCGCAAGAAACCCGATGATCCCGGCAAAGACCCTCGGAGATTCACTATCCGGCTCCGCATAGGCAAACTGGTAAAACTTGAATCGGGTGAAATACTCAGGTGAAATCGAGTAGGTCACCTGGTCGTGCAGGACTCCATAAACGCCGGCAATAACAGCCCCGACGAAAGTAATCATCACGACACGAACCAAGTCCCCGGACGATATCCGCGGAACAAGAAAACGAAGGAGATTATTCAATGCTATTCATGGGTTGATCAGCATCGCTTGCCGGAGCATTGAACCGGAACCCTTTCGAATACCGCTACTTCTTCGATCCGGGAATACCCGGAGGCCACTAAAACCCGAGTCCGGGAGGCAATCCAAGACCCGATGTCAGCTTGCCCATCTCTTCCTGGTTGAGAGCCTTGCCCTGCTCAATAGCTTGCTTCACTCCGCTGAGAACAAGGTCTTCCAGCAATTCAACATCATCAGGATCTACTACTGCAGGATCGATCTTAATGGAAACCACATCGCCAGCACCATTCGCAATGACCGTGACCTTGCCTCCGCCAACAGAAGCTTCAAATTCCTTGTCCGCCAATTCCGCCTGCATTTCGCCCATCTTTTTTTGCATCTGCTGGGCTTGCTTCATCATTTTAGCAATATTCATAAGTCTTCTCTTTCTTGGGTGTTAGGATTTAATGACTCGTGCCTGGAAAACATCCAGCGCCTCGGAGATCAAAGGGTCTTTGCCGATTTCTTCTTCGGTGTCTTCAGGTTCCGGCTCCGGCTCTGGCACCTCAGCTTTGACATCAGGCAAAGGCTTAGCATCGTTGTTTGAGTCCTCTACCGGCTCTTCGGCTTCAGTCGGAATGATTGTTGGAGCAAGATCATCACGAACTTCAATCAACAATTCAACGGGTCCACCCGCGAGCGAGCTGATTTTTTCAGCAATTTCCTTTTCGTAGCGAGAGAGTGATTCACGGAAGAAACGCTGCTCGGTTGAAAATCCGATCATGAATTCATTGCCTTCATGACTGACGAACTGGGCCGCGACGAGCCAGGTTTCGAAAAGAGGACGTTCTTCGATCAGGGTTTTTCGGGCAGCCTCCCATAATGCCGCGCCGGAGAGCGAACTCGAAGGTGCTGGAATCGCGGCCGGAATCTCCTCAGTCACAGAAGACGGGGAAACGGGATCAGAAACAGGAACCGGAACGGCAGATACTTCAGGCTCGATTTTCGAAGCATCAGGCACTGCTGCGACTGCTTTTGCAGGGGCCAGAGCTCTCGCCGTGGAGTCAGGCATCGTCGCAGCAGGAGCATTAGGGAGTTGGCTTGCGGCACTGGCTGCGGTGGAAATCATCGCAATGACATCGTCAATCGAAGCCTCGCCGAGCGTTTGGATCGCTTTGATGATCCCAATCTCGAAATGAAGCTTTTTGTTCGGTGCCCACTTCATGCGTGAATCCGTTTCCGCGAACAGATCGATCAACTTCAGGAGCCTCTGTGTGTCGACAAGACCAGCCTGCTCTTGAATCGAAGCCAACAGATCGGCCGGTATTTCCCCTGTATTCGCCTCGGGATCGACTCTCAGAAGGAGAACATTTCGGTAGTGACTGATCAGATCTGAAAGAAGCTTTGAGAGGTCTTTGCCGCCATCACTATGAGCGTGAATTAACTCGAGTGCGGCGGAGTTATCACGTCGCAGGATCTCTGCAGCTAAGTCAGAAATCGACTCTGCCGAATTGAATCCGAAAATCTCCAGGACGTTGGATTCATCGATCGTGTTGCCGCAAAAAGCGACGAGCTGGTCAAGCATCGACTGGGCATCACGCATCCCGCCTTCAGCCCCTTTTGCTATCGCAAACGCCGCCGCTTCATTCATCGAAATCCCCTCTTCACTGGCAATGAACTGCAAATGCTTCGCAATGATGTCAGTGGGAATACGACGAAGGTCAAAACGCTGACAACGGCTGATAATAGTCGGCAATATCTTCTGCGGCTCAGTCGTCGCAAAGATGAACTTCACATGTGGGGGAGGCTCTTCGAGAGTTTTCAGAAGCGCATTAAATGCTGCGGTCGTCAGCATATGAACCTCATCGATGTAATAAATCTTAAATTGACCGGAACTGGGTGCGAACTTGACGGTATCCCGTAACTCCCGCACCTGCTCAACTCCATTATTTGATGCTCCGTCAATCTCGAGAACATCAAGACTGTTCCCCTCTGCGATCTCCACGCAGATCGGATCATCAGGATCAAAAGTGGCACTTGGCCCGCCGGGACAGTTAAGCGCCTTGGCAAGTATTCGCGCGGTAGATGTCTTACCTGTGCCGCGCGGGCCAACGAAAAGATAGGCATGCGCGAGGCGATCTTTTTCGATCGCGTTGCGCAACGTCTGCACAACATGATCCTGTCCCAGCACGTCTTCAAAAGTGCGGGGGCGATATTTCCGGGCAAAGACCTGATAGTTGGAACTCACGCTCCCACTTTAGAGAAGATTCGTGGAAGGAAAATGAAGAATCAGAGAAATTTCACCCTTCTTTGTGCTCCTTGAAGCGGCGAAGAGTTTCATCACGTTCCGTTTTGTGGTCCACGATCGGCTCGACATAGTCAGCGCAGAGCTTTGAGCCTCCCTCGGGTGGCTTCGTAAATTGTTTCGAATCGACTTTCTCAAGCTCAGGAACCCAACGCTTGATGTATTCACCTTCTTTGTCAAAACGATCAGTCTGAGTCCAGGGGTTCTGAATCCTAAAGTAGGGAGCGGCATCGGCTCCGGTACCAGCCGACCATTGCCAGCCCCCATTGTTATTCGCAATTTCCCCATCGAGCAGATATTGCATGAAATGTGCCTCGCCGTGACGCCAATGAATATGCAGATCTTTGGTTAGAAACATAGCCGTGATCATCCGGACGCGATTGTGCATGTAGCCTGTCTCGAGGAGCTGACGCATTCCCGCATCGACGATTGGAAAACCGGTCCTGCCCGTTCTCCACCGCTCAAATTTATCATCATCTCCCGGATCATCCCAATTCAATCCCCGCCAGCCCTCGTTGAAGTCAGTCTCCAGCACTTCCGGGTAGTGATGGAGAATCGCCATGAAAAATTCGCGCCAAGCGAGCTGCTTTTGAAAGGTATGAACCGAACCGCGGACCGACTCAGATCTCGCTGCGGCCCTGGCTTCTTCGGCCCGGTGGAAAACTTCCCTCGCTGACAGCGTGCCGTAACGAAGATCAGCCCCGAGATGGGAAGTCGCGTCAGCAGCCGGATCATTTCGCATCGACTCATACTCGCCAAGCACTCCTTCGACCGCACTTTTAAGGCGAATACGAGCGGCTTTCTCACCCGGCTCCCGGAGTAGCTCGCCTTCGAACTTCAACCCCCAGTCTTCGACCTTTGGCACTTCGCCTTTCAGAACTGTTGTCAAAGTATGCAGCTTCCTCACGGTATCGACACCGTCCGGTTTAGCCTGATCAAACCACGTTCGGGAATAGGGGGTGTAAACCTTGTAGGGATTCCCCGATCCAGTCAAAACTTCATCCGGCTCGTGCAGAACGACATCTTGAAAGTCGTGAAACTCAATCCCCTTCTCGCGACATAATTCTTTGGCCCGCTGCTCGGTCTCGCGACCATAGGGATCGGGATCACGATTAAGGTAAAGAGCTTCCGCCTTGCTCTCGTCGATCAACCGCCGCAGCTCTTCAACGGCGTCGCCACGGCGGAAAATCAGTCTTCCACCAGCGTGGTCCACATTCTTCGAGAGCGACTCGAGGCATCCGCAAAGGAACGCCTGACGGGCGGGTCCGGTCCAGTGATGCTCCGTGTTCCAATCAGAGGAAATATAGACCGGCAGCACTTTTTCGGAATCAATCGACGCATTCCAAAGCGCCATATTGTCGGAAAGGCGGAGGTCACGACGAAACCAGTGAATCACGTTTTGATAGCGGGCCATAGAATGAGAATCTTTACGGCGATCACGCCAAATCGGACGAATCCTTAAGTCTGAAGAAACCGCTTTGAGTGCTCAAACCACTTCCGCTTCAAATCCGTGCAAAGAGCATCCCATTTTACTTCAGAAACTTCACGATAGAATTTGGACCGCTCCAGTGATCCTCGCTTCGCTGCCCCGTCCGCGAGAATGATCGATTTCTCACAAATTCCCTGAGCGATCATCTTTTTTTGCTTTTCAGAATAACCGGAATCGAAATGAGCCTTGATGAGCGCGTGAACCCGAAAACGGTCCATTGCAGGAGTGACAACGGACAATTGATCTTCGTGGCCAGCGTGCTTACGAACCAGGGGTTCAGAATCGACGAGCCCGATTTCCGTCTGAGAACAAACCCTCAGCCAAAGTTCATAATCTTCGCATACCCGAAAATCTTCATCAAACCCACCGAAATCATCCCACAGTCTGCGAGAGAGCATGACACATGATGGACCAATTGAGCATCGCTCAATCGAGGCCGCAAAAAGATCACCACCATCCTGTTCCCAGTGGCGGGGCTTCTTCACCACTGCCCCATTTCGGTGCCAGCTCTCGTGAACCTGGGAAATAGAGAATTCAGGGTGCTCTTCATTCCACCGTGACTGCTCTGCCAACTTATCAGGCAACCACTCATCATCGGAATCAAGAAAGCAGACCCAGTCAGAGGATGTCGCGGCAACGCCCGCATTTCTTGCCGCCGCGGGGCCACGGTTACTGGACAGCTGACGCCATTCGAACCCAAGCTCCGCTGCTAATTCCAAACTCTTTGACATCTCCTCGGTAGAAGCATCGTCAACTATCACTACCTGATCAGGAGACCTCGTCTGCCCGGCAATGCTTTCCATCGCCCGCATCAGGAGACTGCATCGATTGAATGATGGTATCACTACCGCAACGGTCGACATACTAGCGGTAAAGTGGACTCTTTTCGGTTGATTCGCGATGCGAATCGTGGAGTTGTTATCAATTAGGTAAACCAGGATCCAGATGAGTGAGACCAGTAAGACACCAGGGAACAGCGAAAACCCTGATTCGGGTGACGTGCCGCCGCCACCTCCGATCATGCCTACGCCGGACATCATCGATCCCCTCTCGCAAGGTCCAACTTATGGCGGGAAAGAAGAAAACTCGAAACGTTCCAGGAAAGATAAAAAACGATCTCATCCCCTCGACCCCTACGAGCCTTTGAAGAAGCGAAAAGGTTGTCGTGGTTGCTGCGGTTGCATCGGAGGACTGCTCGGGTTGGTCGTCATTCTCATCATCGCACTATTTGTTGTCGTGGGATGGTTTGGACCTGGACGCTATGTTTTTGATGGCTACGAAGTAGTAAGCTTTGAGGAAGCTCAAACAAAGATTACTGTCGCTCCTGACAAACCGACATACTATATTGGTCAAAGCATTGAATATAGTGCTCCGGCTACGAATGTGCCGATCGCAATTCTTGGCACTGAGATCTCTTTTTCAGGCTACTTCACCGAAAATGTGAGCATTTCCGGTGCGAAAGTTTTTGCAAGGGCTGCCACTAAAATCGACGGAGACCTCGAAGTCTATGCCGCCGAATTTCTCGATGAAGGAATTGAACTAAGAGGGGCACTCAAAGGCAGTGTCATGAAAAACTTATCACCCTGATCCTATGGTTGAAATTAATGCTGTCTACGAAGGCACTCTCAGATGCTCTGCCACTCACGGCCCTTCTGGCTCCACCGTTGAAACTGATGCCCCTGTCGACAACCACGGTCGGGGAGAGCGCTACTCGCCAACCGACCTTGTCGCGACAGCTTTGGGCACTTGCATGATGACCATCATGGGGATCCTCGCGACCCGTCATGAAGTTGAAATGAGGGGGACGAAAGTCCGTGTCGAAAAGCACATGACGCCGGATCCACCCCGGCGAATTTCCCGCCTCGTCGTAGACATCGAGGTCCCCCTTGCGGAGGACCATCCTCAACGGCGCGCGATCGAGAAAGCGGCCGTTAGCTGTCCTGTTTATCTCAGCCTCCATCCCGATATCGAGAAGGCCGTCGTCTTTGCCTGGGTAGGCTGAGCAGCATGACACCAGACTTCCGCTGGCGACTTGTCACCCATGGGGTAGTGCCAGTGTCACGTTAGCCTCTACGCCATGATCTCCGGAATCGGATCAGCCCCTTCGACCCCAACCAGTTTGTGATCGAGCCCGCCGAAGAAGAAACTGAGGTCGTTTGGATCAAGCCCCATCAGTGCCAGGATCGTCGCGTGAAGGTTCCTGACATGATAGCGATTTTCAACCGCAGCTGCTCCCAACTCGTCAGTCTGGCCGACTGAGACGCCACCTTTGGCACCGCCCCCGGCCATCCACATCGTGAAGCCGTAGCTGTTGTGGTCACGCCCTGTTCCGTATTCATATTCAGCGGTCGGCTGGCGACCAAATTCACCGCCCCAAACGACAAGTGTGTCTTCAAGCATGCCCCGGCGCTTCAAGTCTTTGAGGAGACCGGCGATCGGCTTGTCAGTCGCTCCCGCATGCAGATTGTGGTTCTTCTCAAGATCGCCATGGGCGTCCCAATTATGATCATTGTGCGCTCCCCCGGAGTAGATCTGAATGAAACGTGTCCCCCGCTCAACGAGGCGCCTCGCAAGGAGACACTTTCGACCAAAATCCTCGGTCTCTGTCTGATCGATCCCATAGAGTGACTTCGTTTCTTCAGGTTCATCATCAAGATCGATTGCCTCAGGGGCCGTCGCCTGCATCCGATAGGCAAGTTCGTAGCTCGCTATCCTCGCCGCAAGATTGGTGTTATCGAAGCGTGGCGATAGGTGCTTTGAGTTGAGATGGTTCAGGGAATCAATGAGCATCTTCTGCTCCGAGGCCGGCATCCCATTCACATGATCCAGATTTAAAATCGGACTTCCCTGCGATCGGAAAACTGTCCCCTGATAACTCGCCGGCATGAATCCTGACGTCCAGTTCTTCGCCCCGGAAATGGGTCCGCCACTTTGATCTAACATCACCACATAACCAGGAAGGTTCTCGTTCACCGAGCCGAGCCCGTAGTTCACCCAGGAGCCAAGTGAAGGATGGCCACTGATCAATGAGCCGCTATTCATCATCAAAAGCGCCGAACCATGAATAGGCGAGTCGGCCGTCATTGAGTGAACGAACGAAATGTCGTCGACACAGCTTCCGACATGAGGAAAAAGATCGGAGACATATTTACCTGACTCCCCGTATTGCTTGAACTTCCACTTCGGCTCGACGATGCGTCCCTCGTTTTTCTTACCTCCCCGGCCGAAGGTTTTCACCTCGATCGTTTTCCCATCCATGCCGACCATCTTCGGCTTGTAATCGAATGTATCGATATGACTAGGGCCACCATACATGAAGAGAAAAATAACGCTCTTCGCCTTCCCTTTGTACATCGGCGCCTGCTCGGCGAGAGGATTCATCGCCGATGTCGCGGCGTTTGCCTTATTGAAAAAACCTTCCTGCCCTAACATGCCCGTCAAAGCGAGAGCGGGAAATCCCCCCCCAACGGTATTCAGGAACTCGCGGCGATTCACGTTCCCGCAGAAATCTGTCGTCTTCTTTCTTTTCATGATCAGTCCAGGTAAATGAATTCGTTTAGATTGAGAGCAAGGAGAGCCACGCGGTTAAGAGCTTCATCAGCCGAAAGCTTCATTTCGCTTTGTAGCGATTCTTGAAACGTTACGAGGTAGTCCACTTCGTCATCGGTCGCTTTACGCTGCAAGGCCAACTGAAGTCCTGAAGCGATCTGCTCACGGACGTTTCCGCCTGCTTCACGCATCCGGTCGGCAAAAATGATCGCCTGATCATTCACAAAGCTGGAGTTCAACATTGTTAGTGCCTGCGTCGGAACCGTTGTCGCGAAGCGAACCGCGCAAGCCGTATCAGTGTCAGCCTGATCGAAGTCTGCGAGCATTTGATAGCGAAGACTCCGCTTCACATGCACGTAGAGTGATCGTCGATAGTGGTCTTCTTCGTTCTTCGAAATCGGCCAGACCTGCTCCGGCTTCGATGAGGTCGCGAGAACTTCCGGCGGAACCGGAGGAAAGACCCACTCCCCATGGGTCTCTGGATTAAGGCTCCCGGTAACTGAGAGCATTGTGTCGCGAAGTTCCTCCGCGGTGAGCCGTCTCATCGAAAACCTCCAGAAGTTGTCGTTCTGCGGATCGGACGCGAGATTCGCGCTGTTGGGCTCCGAGGACATCTGGTAAGTCTTGCTGTGAAGTATCTGTCGATGCATCTCCTTCATGCTCCATCCCTTCTCGACAAACTGTCCCGCAAGCCAGTCGAGTAATTCAGGGTGAGTCGGTTTCTCTCCGAGTTGACCAAAGTCAGAGCTACTCGGAACAATCCCTCTTCCGAAATGATGCTGCCAAATACGATTCACCATGACCCGTGGTGTGATGACATTGTCAGGACTCACGATCCAATTCGCGAGCTGGAGACGACGCCCTGAAGAGACGCGTCCATCTTCTCTCACCGGAATCGCCTCCACTGGAAGCGGCTCAGAATCACTGCTCGCGAGAACGGCAGGCAGACCGGGATAAACTTCTTCGCCGAAGGCGTGCGCGCTACCGCGGAGATGAACATGCATCGCAGGTGCCTTCTCACCTCTCTCAGTAACGACGTTAAGTTGCTCGCCCGGCTTCTTCGTACGCCACTCCGAAATCTCTTTGAGGGTCGCGGCATATTCACTGACAAGATCGCGACCGAGGCTCTTCTTCACTTCCGCCGCGAAGCGCTTCCCTTTTTTGCCGGAGGCCATTTCCTGAAGACCGGCTGTCGATGAAGACGTGCGAAGTGAGAGATCAATATTCTGCCCACCACCTGAGTTACGGCAATGAACCGCAACCACATTCTTGCCCGTCTGAATGACACCAAGCGCCTTCTCGTCGAGTTCGATGATTTCGTAGTCGATCGTGTATCCGCCTGCCTCGTAGACGAGATGACCGTTGAGATAGACTTCAACTTCCTCGTCGTGATAAATCTCAAGAGTGAGCGAATCGGGAATCGCGGAGAGACCAAAGGTCGTTCGCATCCAAATGTTGTCCGTCTTCCACTCAGTATTGATCACTGAACGAGGCGGGTTGCCTGCGCCAAAACCGCCCTTTGCTTTGTACCACGACTTGTTGAGGAATCCGATCTCGCTCCAGTCGTCAGTCGGCTTCGTCGTTGTGTAAAACCACTGAGCCCCCTCACCTCTCGCATCGTCGATGTAGGTGATTGGCTCACTTCCGGCCGGGTCGCTGCCG
>JARGOD010000007.1:56699-78643 GCA_029210205.1 Verrucomicrobiales bacterium
GCGAGGACGTCGTAGACATGCTGTTTCCGATCGGCCGGCTCATCATCCCACTGCATGAGACGATGATAGCCGGTCGCGATCATTGATTCTTTGGTCGGATTCGGAATTTCGTCCCCCGCGATCTGCTCGATCACGAATTGGTCGTACGGCTTGTCCTTATTAAATGCGTCGATGACGTAGTCGCGGTAGCGCCAGATGTGCGGCTTCGGATTGTCTCGTTCAAAACCGTTGGTCTCTGCGTAACGCACCACGTCGAGCCAGTGGCGGGCCCACTTTTCCCCATATTGCGGGCGGGCGAGAAGATCCTCGACCAACGCCGTGTAGGCGACGTCAGGATCAGAAGCACTAGCCGCAACAAAAGCATCCACTTCAGCCGGAGTCGGAGGAAGACCAATGAGGTTGAAGAAGAGCCGACGAATGAGAACTTCGGGCGTCGCCCGCTGATTTGGAACCAATCCTTCGCGATCCAGCTGCGCTTTGATAAAAGCGTCAATCCCATTGCGCGCCCACTCCGCTTCGACCGTGGGCGGAGCTTCTTTGGAAATAGGACGATATGCCCACCACTGACGGTCTTCTTCAGAAACGGTAAAACCGCGCCGCTCATGAGCATTCCCTTTGATCTCCAGGGCAGGATCGTAAGGTGCCCCGATCGCTATCCATTCAGTTAAAATCGCGAGATGGTCATCAGAAAGCTTTCCTCTCGGCGGCATCTCATGATCCCCATCCTTGTAGCTGATCATTGAGAGGAGCACACTCGCCCCAGGTTCGTCTTCGCTATAGGCCGGGCCAAAGTGACCGCCATGGAGCAGGCCTTCCCGGCTCGTGAGACGAAAGTCACTCTTGAGATGCGCCTCTGCGCCGTGACATTTAAAGCAGTTATCCTTCAGGATCGGATAGACCTGCTCTTCATAGAACTTTCGCCCCGCATCATCATCTCCGCGGACAGATCCAGCTGTCGCCACGATCGTAAGGCAGGCAGCCAGAAACGGTTTCAGAGTTGAAGAGTGTAAACAGGGTTGAGTCATGGACTAAACAGGGTTGAGCCTGGCGGGGTTGATAAAAAGACTAACACGAAAGCGATCGGGTTATTGTCCTGTGTAGGCTCGTTTTTGTAAAAATGCGTCATTTCGACTGATTTCGGGATCACGCATTCACGTGGCATCCTGAAACCTCTTCACGGGTAATCAGGGATTCCCGGCCAACGAGTCACACTCCCCGCCCCTCAGACGCCACGAAAGAATTCCCCGATGGAGATGGTAGATTTCCTGAAAACCGGCCGCCTTGAAAGCGGGGATGGAAGTGCGACTTCGATACCCGCCATCGCAATAAACAACGACCGGCCTGGTCGGATCGAGCGACTCTGGATCTGTCATTGTCAGTTCTCCATCGCGATAGGGCGTGTGAACGGCTCCGGTAAAATGAGCCGACTCGTAGCTACCGCGAGGACGAACATCGACGAACTGGAGATCAGGCATTTCCTCCATGAGTTGGCGGAGCTTGGTCACCCCGATATTTTCACTCTTCAATTCGGAGGATTCTGCAGGAAAAAGCGACCGGTCCCAGTTGCCCTCAAAAATATGCCAGCCCACCGATATGGCCGCAAAAATAAGGGCCCCAATCAAAAGCTTTCTCTTCATGACTGAAATCTACTAAATCGAATGCACCGCGTCGATGGCGGCATAAAGGGGTGGAATGGGCGTCGGCGCGACGTCGATCTCGGTTTCCCTCAATGAAAATCATGCGAAGCAGCCGCCGGCAACTCTGAGGGCGTCCGCAGCGCCTCAATCCGTTCCGCCATGAGATGGGTTGTCCCTTCGGCTTGCTGAACCTTTCCCGTGATCAACAAAAACGGCTCCGTCGTGATCGTGAGACGAAAGTCCTCAAATCGATCGGCATAGACAATCGCGTTCGAAAGGCCAGTCTCGTCTTCCAAGGTGATGAAAACCACTCCCTTCGCTGTCCCGGGGCGTTGACGACAGATCACCGCTCCTGCCGTCGCTGCTGCAGCTCCCTGCGGCAATTCCCGAAGCTGCATCGCTGTGGAAATAGAATCCGGCAACTGCGGCCTTACCAAGGCCATGGGATGCTTTCCGGCCGTCATCCCAAGTCCCGCGAAGTCAGCCTGGATCCGCTCAGGATACGACATCTCAGGAAGCGGGCACTCCTTTACGACGAGCGACTCAGATCCCTGATCAGCGAAGAGGTCGCCCTGCTCCAACTTCTCTGACTCGACTTCCCAGAGCGATTGACGTCTTGTCAGGGCATAATCATTGAGCGCCCCCACCGCGGCAAGTTGACGCATCTGGCGGCGATCAAACCTTGTTCGCTGACGAAAGTCTTCGAGCGAACGAAAGGGTTCGCGCTCCCGCTCTGCGATCATCGACACGACCGTCGCTTCGTTCACCCCTTTCACGGTGAGCAACCCAAGCTGAACCGTTTTCGCTTCGATGATCTCACACCGCCATCCTGACGTGACAACACTGGGCGCACGGAATTTCAGCCCCCGACGCTTTGCTTCCTGAATCAAGGTCGCCGGGGAATAAAACCCCATCGGCTGATTGTTGAGGAGCCCAGTGTAAAACTCCGGCGCGCGATGCACCTTGAGGTAGCTGCTCGCATAGGCAAGAATCCCAAAGCTGATCGCATGTGATTCAGGAAAGCCATAGAGCGCAAAGGAACCGATCACTTTCACGATCTGCTCGATCTTTTCCTCAGTCACCCCGCGTTCGAGGAGAGCACGGCGCAGCTTCGTCTCGACTCGTCTCATCTTCTCGTGAGAACGATGAAAGCTCAGCGCCTTGCGTAGTTCCTCCGCCTCGCTCCCCGTAAAATCGGCCATGACCATCGCCATTTTCAAGACCTGTTCCTGAAACATCGGGACACCAAGGGTTCGCTCCAGCGTTGGCTGAAGCTTGGGATCAATGTAATCAATTGCCTCTTTGCCGTCACGACGATTCAAGTAGGGATGCGCGAGCCCACCCACGATTGGCCCCGGACGCACGATTGCCACTTCGACGACTACGTCGTAAAAGCAGCGGGGCTGCATTCGTCGCAGCGTGTTCATCTGGGCGCGGCTCTCGATTTGGAAAACCCCGATCGTATCCGCCGAGCACATCAGGTCATAAGTCGGCTCATCATCTTTCGGGATCTGGGCGAGATCGACGGGGCGACCGCGCTGCTCCGAAAGCTGCAAGGTTTCCTGCAAAACTGCCATCATCCCCAGTCCTAACAGATCCACTTTGATGATCCCCATCTCCTCACAATCATTCTTATCCCACTGCGCCACGGTCCGGCCCGGCATGCTTGCATTTTCCAGCGGCATCACCGCATCGAGCTGCCCCTGACAGATAATCATCCCTCCCGAGTGCTGGCCGAGGTGACGGGGCAATCCGTAAATCTGCTCGTAAAGCGCCGCGAGAGCATGAGCGCGAGGGTGCTCTGCCGTGATCCCCGATTTGGCGACCTGCTCTTCAAAAGTGATCGTGTGCTTGTAGTCGCCACTCGCATAGACATCCGAAAAGCGACTCAGCATTTCTTCGGGAAACTCGAGAACCTTCCCAATCTCGCGCACCGCACTCCGACCTCGATAAGTGATCACATTTGCCGTCATCGCCGCCCCATGACGACCGTAGCGCCGATACACTTCCTGAATGACCTGCTCACGCTGATCCCCGCTCGGGAGGTCGAGATCAATGTCCGGCCAGGACTTCCGCCCTTCGCTGAGAAAACGCTCGAACAGCAGCTTGCTCCCAACCGGATCGACCGGCGTGATCCCGAGCGAATAGCACACCGCACTGTTCGCCGCGCTCCCCCGCCCCTGCACCATGATGTCATTTTTCCGGCAGTAATTAACGAGGCTCCAAACAATCAGAAAATACCCGCTGAAACCGAGCCTCGTGATGAGGTCCAACTCATGCTGAATCTGGGCTTTCACGACACGGGAGAGTTTGCCGTATCGCTTTCGCGCCCCATGCCAGGTCCGGTTCGCGAGATAGGTATCCATCGAGTGTCCCTCCGGCACGGGAAGCTTTGGAAATTCGTAGCCAAGATTTTCGAGCGAAAACTCCAGCGTTTCCGCAAGCCTCTCCGTGTTTGCAATCGCCTCCGGAAAGTCGATAAAGAGCGCCTCCATCTCGTGGGAAGCCTTGAAATGACTCTCTCCGTTCACCGCCAACTCACAACCCGCCGCATCGAGTGTCGTGTGAAGTCGCAGGCAGGTAAAAACATCCTGCACCTGCCGGTTCTGCGGAAGCGCATAGGAAACCCCGTTCGTCGCGAGAAGCGGCAGTCCCTCTGCCCGCGCGAGATCGCGCTTCGCGCGGATGAGTGATTCTTCGCCCCGGATCGCATGACGCTGCATTTCCATCCAGAGAGTGCGCTCGGGAAGGAAGCGCTTCAACTGTTTCATCGCCGCCTCCATGCCTCGATGCCCGTCACGCCGCCACCCGACTTCGAGCGGGCCTTCCGCATCACCGGTGAGGACTGCGATACCTTCGTTGATTTCCTCCAACTCCGCCCACTCGATCCGGCATTCACCTTTCGCCGCTCGTAGTTGTGCCTTCGTGAGAAGACGGGAGACCCGACGGTAAGCCTCGCGAGTCTGAATCAGGACCGGCAGCACGGTCTCGTCCGCCATTGTCAACTCCGTCCCCACAAAAGCACGGAAACCATTTTCCTCTGCCCGTTGATGAAACCTGACTGAGCCATAAAAACCATCCCGATCCTGCAGCGCGACCCCCGGCAGCGAAATCTGTCCCGCCCGGTCCGCGAGTGCCTCCGGTGCGGAAGCTCCCCGCAAAAAGCTGAAAGCGCTGCGGGCATGAAGTTCGTGATACATGGCCATCAGGTTTCAGTCGTATCGCCCTTCGATGAAACATTCCTCGTCACTCTCGACAAGCCGATAAACGCCCTTCCCGACAAGTTCGACGTCCCATTCGCGCCGCTGCCACTGCTTCCCCAGATGCCACCAGTCACCGCCCACATGCCATGGCCCTGCTACTCCGATAACGATGCCGGAGACGAGTCGTGACTCGATCCGATGAGGTCGACCACTTTGCCACTGCACCACAGTGCGAACGCGCCCCTGGAAACGACAGAGGGTGAAACCGGTCACAGGCGGTCCACCTGACTTCGGGGCATCTTCGATTTCCGATGGCAAGGGCACCAGCTCAAAGGCACCCGGGCGATGGGTATTGACCCGCCTCGGTGATCCGACCCTTTCACTCCCGACGAGGCGGCGGAGACGTTTCATCGTATCCTCAAACTGAAAGCGATTTCGCAACCCTGCCCCGAAAAGCAATCGCTGCGAAGCGACCGGGTCGGAGGGCTCAAACCGCAGCCGCAGAGACTCAACGGGTGCCTTCCATTCAAGCGCATCAAAATGCCCACTCACGAGATGAAAAAGGATTTCATGATCGAGCAACGGCTCCGGCAGGGCAAGGCGGTGGGCATGGCAGGTCCCGTTCGTAAAAGTCAGGAGGACATGCACCGCCGTCGCGGCCCGTCCCGTCCGTGCAACTCTAACAATGAGCTGATCGAGAAAACGATTCACAACAAAGAGCAGTGGCTCACGATCACAGACCTCGTGCTCAAAATCTTCATGAGCTTCGAAGAGCTCTTCGAGTTTGGCGAAACGAAGCGGTCGGCGGATTTGTCCCGTCAATCGCAGCCAGAGTTCGACGCCTTCGTCCCCGAGACGGGCCGCGACCGCTTCGCGGGAAAAACGGGCAAAAGCACCGAGTGTCGGCACGCCCCAAAGCGACAGGCGATCCTGAAGTTCCTTGCCAATCTCCGCCACCCCCAGCGGAAGTCCATCGAGCATTTCGAGACGACGTTCCGGGACAAGCTGCCAAAAACTCTCGCCCCTCTGTCTCGCGGCAAAGGCGGCGATGCGCGCGAGCGATGGTGTTTCTCCGAGACCAATGACTGCTTCGAGCCCTGCGTCGTAAAGCCGTCCCCGAAGTCGTCGTGCGCTGTCGACCCACTCTCCTTCCCGCTGGGTCGAAAGATCGAGTGTGAGCATCCCGTCCTCTGTCTCCTCAATACCCGGCACCCAGGAAAGAGCCGTTTCGAGAAGAAGACGTGACGCCGCAGTTTCGGCGGGGACAGAAGGGCGTTCAATCTGCAGCGCCGGAGACCGGGCCAGAGCCTGCACCGTTTTCATGCCGGTCTCGACGCCGAATCGCATCGCTGCTTCGTTGCGACAGAGGATGATCGATTGCCGCTGCGTATCATCGACGAGCGCGACCGGTTCCGACGTGGTGTGAACGCGACGAACGACCGCCTGCAGTTTGAAGTCAGGGCAGGAGATTACCGCGTAACCGGTGGGTTGAGTTTGGTTGGTGAACCCCATTCCAATCTTCTTCCTACTCTTAGGAAGCGATCGCTTCTCCTCTTTCAAAAACTTGCTCCTCCTCTTTCACCGCTACATGAAAAGCCTCGAAGGCCAATTCTTCCCAAAGAACCTTCCGTTCTTCATCCATATTTCCGCACCGCACCGGGACACTCACCTGCAACTTTCGCTTCGCGACTGAGGTCACACTCTGCGCCGCAAACAACACCGCCGGGATTTCACGCTCTCGCAACTGCCCGAGGATGCGATACCAAAGGCTCGACTTTATTCCCCGCCAGTCCCGGGCCTGACAGTTCCGCCAATCAAGGAGAAAGAGGCCAAAATTTTCATCCCGCGAGGCAATGTCGAGCGCCTCAAGCGATTCCCCCGGCGAGGTGCAACCAACCCAAAGGAGAGCCTCCAAGTCCACAGGCGGAAAACTCTCGGCTCCAAAGCTGCCGCCGACATCAAACAACATCACATACTGCTGCTCCCGCCGAGCCCGCGAGAGCATCGCCGCCATGACGAGCCCACCACCACCACACGATCCCCGCTCACTGATAATTTCCGTGAGCTGACCTTTCGGCAGGCCTCCACCAAGATGCTCATTGAGACTATCAAGCCCTGTCGAAGCCTTGATTTCCTGTGCCCTCTGCACGCGCAAGAGATCGCTTCCCGAGCGAATTTTGGTACCCAGCTGGTCCCTTAGCGCTGCTAACGCAGCCGCTTTATCTATTCCCGTCATATCTGGCTGAATCTGAATAAAGTGTTTAAGTGAACACTATTTCAAACGGCGCCTTTTTTCAAGGATCTTTCGCAAATCAGATCGTGAAAAGGTAAGGCATTACTCGACTCACTGCGGTGAGGACCAATCCAAAGTGTTAATGACCCCCAATCCTATACCCGGCCATCCACCTCTGTTCGACGGAGTTGCTTAGCTCATTACATTAATCTACACGACGACGGGACTTATCGGAAAAGATGCAGCCGGGAATGGCGGCGCAGGAAAGTAATGCACCGAGTCGAAATAATTTCAGAACACTCCGCACCCTGGTACGGATGGAATTTGCATCTTCCACAACGCCGATCTCCGGACACCCAACTAATCTGCACTCGCATAGGCAATGTCATCGACGAGGACGGATTCACCAGCGACCGTGAAACGATAGCCGGTTTTACCCATTTTGAGTTTCTCATGGGTTCCTGACAACTCTTCGCCGGCACACTCAACTGTCACCGTATCGCCTTTAACGGTACAAGTGAGATCATACCATTCGCCTGGTTCGATCTCGACATCCACTTTACCAAAACTGATCGGTTTCGAAGTGGGATCTTTCTTATCTTTGTCCAAAGAAAGCTGCACCCCTGCAGCGTTAATACGAACCCTGAAGAGATGCCCCTTTTCATGGTTATAGCTCAGCCCGAATCCCTTCGCCCCATTTACCTGAAAACGGCACGAAAAACTAGAGTCAGTGTGAGGGTCGGGAATCATAAAGACCGCCCCATGATTATCTGCCGCCAGTTCTTTCCCTGACATGGCCCCATCAGATATCGCCCAGGCACCTTTCATGCCCTTCCAAGCTTGAGGAATCTGCCCGCTGGAAAAGTCTTCGACCTTTGGTTCCTCACCTTGAACCGAAAAAACGAAAGCAGAGAAAGCGACAATAAAAATGGTGATCTTCATCCCTTTTGAATATCGATTTGAGATCATTGCAGCAAGGCGCAATTCCACGTAATCCGGTCTAAAAGGACAAACTGAAATGCCCCTTAAGACGATGCAGGCTTGCTCCCGCGATCACAAACTCTATATACTGCATCCCATGAAACATCTAGCCACTGCTCTTATTTTCCTCGCGATACTCACTTCCGGCGCACTCGCTGATGACTCAAGATTTCTTGGAACCTGGAGCACCAACTGGGGCCTTCTTGTCATCAAACAGGGCGAAGAAAAGATCGAAGGGAAATATACGGGTGCCTTTGCCGGAACGATTGAAGGCATCATCAAAGAAGACAAACTTCACGTCACATGGAAGCAAACCAACGGCGAGTGGGGCTCAGCAGTCTTTACCGTTTCTTCTGATGGCAAAGCACTTTCCGGCACCTGGGGCGCAACGAAATCCGAGACCAACGGTGGCTCGTGGAATGGCACCCGGGAGTAAAAACGCGCAAATCCTTCACCCTTTTTCCGCCGGGAGAAACCACTGGCATGACCGGTTAAAACAGAGCATAGGATTCCCATGTCGAATCCTACTTACTTTGTCGTTTCACGAGAACAACACGAAGACCTTGTCTCCGCCGCCTATGTTCATCGTGGATATGCGGAGGACGAAGCAGCTGCCGCAGCGCGGATGTGCTCCGAAGCTTCGTGGCACGGGATTCGGACACACAATGCCCTCAAAGCACTCCACCTCGATGAACTCTTCGGAAGCGTTGCCGGAGGCTGTGTTCCCGCAGCTAAGATTGAAGTGAATGAGTCACGCTTTCCAGCTGTACAAAGCTGGAACGCAAATCGTAAGCTCGGCCAGGCCGTCGCTTGCGAAGCCATCGAGACCTGCATCCGACTCGCCGACGAATATGGCTCAGGCACCGTCGCGATCGACAACGCTTTTCATTACCTTTGGGGCGGTGGATATGTCATGGATGCGGCGAAGCGTGGCTACATTGCCTATACGAACTGCACCTCAAGCCTCGCGGAAGTGGTTCCCTTCGGTGGGAAATTCCCAACCCTCGGAACCAATCCACACAGCTGGGGATTCCCGACCATGGATGCGGTTGGCTACCCGGTCGTGATCGACTGGGCCACATCTGAAATCGCGATGGGCAAGGTCGAGCAGTACAAACGCGAAGGCAAAAATCTTGAGGCCAAATTCGGTGTCGATGAAAATGGCGAGCCTACCGACGACCCCTTCGCCGTTAAAGCTTTGCTTCCCTTTGGGAGACATAAGGGATACGGACTGGGACTTCTCAATGAACTCTACGGAGCAGCCATCGGCGGCTCTCATCCGACACTCCGAAGCCGCCCGCCAATGGCAAAAGGCACAGGTGAGAAAACCACTTCTGCTTTCTACTTTCAGATTATTCATCCGGATGCGATCGCCGGAGGAGACTACGCGAATGGACGGACTCAAGCAGAGAATATCAGCGCAGTCATTTCTGATATTCTGGGACATGGCAACGAGAATTGTATGCTTCCGGGAACAATCGAAGCGAACAATGCGAAGCTCAGCGTCGAGGCAGGCGGACTGCTTTTCACCGAAGCGGAAATTCAGGGATTCATCGAGCTTGCTGAAGAGTGCGGCATTGAGGCCCCAGCCTGGAACAAAGATTCCCTCTCGACATTTTCCTCCTGATCCGGTTGCATCTTTCAATGCTTACCGCCGATCAACTCATCGATCTCGAAGAGCTGATAGTCGCGGAACTGGAACGAGTCCGGTCAGAATCGGATAGCAGCGAGAAAGAACGAGAGGCGATCTCTCCTGACGTCTCGATCGGTCGGCTTTCGCGGCTCGACTCCATGCAAATGCAGGAGGTCGCAAAAGAGGCAAACCGTCGGCGTGAGGAGCGTGTCGTTCGCCTCGAAGTCGCGCTGGACCAGCTCGACGAAGGCATCTACGGGCGCTGCGAAATCTGCGGCAAGGACATTGATTTTGAGCGGCTCCGAATCACGCCGGAAGCATCTCGATGCAGTCAATGTGCCTGAATTGACTACTGAGGCCCGTAATACTGCAGCCCATCATCGTCGTCCGATCCTCCAACAACACCACCGGCAACTCCGCCGGCAGCGCCCCCAATGAGAGCACCTCGACCACGATTCCCATCGCCAGAAAGAAGCGCTCCAATGCCTGCGCCCGCTGCGGCACCGGTCGCCGCTCCTTTTTGACCGGACGTGCAGGCCACGGTGAAAAGCAGAGAGCCGACAGTGAAAGCGGAGAGCAGAAATTTTCTCATGAGGGCGCAGTCTCCAGTCTGAGCTCGAAACGTGCAAGCGATCAATGCGGCTGCGAATGCAACAGAAACGCCTTCCGTCACGCATCCAGGAAAGGCGCCGCATTGGCGTTAGCTCAAATACCTTTCATCTCAATTGAGACGGCTTAACCACTATCCTTATTCAAGAGCTTCTCAAAAATTGCTTTGAGTGGCTTCTTTGGCTCTTCTTCCGGTTCGCCAATTGGCTCAGCTTGCAGCCTCTCAAAACCCGGGATAGGCCCGAAGGCGACAAACTTTGATTTCGATTCAGCGGACGGCACTTTCCAATCGAAAACGCTCACTCCCGTGATGCGCTTCCCCCGGAAACGCCTTCCATCGCTGGATCCGAAGACGACGCCTTGCCCATCCGCCTTAAGGCGCCCGAGAAAAATCATGACGTGGGAAATGGGAGGATTTCGTTTTGTTGTCGAATAAGTCCCGGTCCAAAAAAGAAGGTCACCGGGTTTCAGGTCCGCAAAAACAGGATCCTCGGTTGAATGGACGCCCTCCGTTTTGATAAGCGCCCCCTTCTCTTTCGCCCACTCATAAAATCCAAAAGACGTTCTCGGGAGTTCTTCGACTCCAGCCGCCTTCAACACGAACTGAATCGAACCAGAGCAATCCATTCCCGCGTTGCTGGGCGAATTCGAACCGAACTGATACGTGAGCTTTTTCTCCGTGAGCTTCAAGGCGTTGCGAATCAGCTCCTGAACTGGAGCCGACTGAGTTTCAAACTCGACGAGATCCTCCGGAGCAATCGACGCCACCGAAGCTGGTTCAAGAGCCATCGCAAGATGACTGAACAGGGTTAAGCCAAGGACCCAACAGGGTTGAATGAAACCGTTCACGCCCACACTTTAGGAGGGAAATGCTCATCCCACAACCCCGTCTCCCTATCGACTGGAACCCCCTCGATTATCCGCTATGCTCGCCCCATGCCGTATCGCATTTTTCGATCTGCCAGTTCCGTATTTGTTGAAGACACCGAATCTCCCGGGCTCTTCAGGCATCTCGATTCAGGCTTCGCTTTCAATAATCTCTTCTCATCCGACGAACCACTGGCCTATCTCGCCGATCAGCTCAAAACTGCCTCCGACGCTGATTCATTCAATCCTGAGATTCCTTTTCACCCCCCGATCGGTGATCAGGAAATATGGGCCTCCGGCGTGACTTATTTTCGCAGTCGGACCGCTCGCATGGAGGAAGCTGAAACCGCAGGAGGCGATGTCTTTTACGATAAGGTTTACGACGCGGAGCGCCCCGAGCTTTTCTTCAAATCGAGCGCTCATCGAGCGCGTGGGCATCTCGACAAAGTCGGAATCCGCCACGACTCAACCTGGGATGTCCCTGAACCCGAGTTTACCCTCGCCATTTCCAGCAGCGGCAAAATCTTCGGCTACACGATTGGCAATGACATGAGCTCGCGCTCGATTGAAGGGGAGAATCCGCTCTACCTCCCGCAGGCGAAAAGCTACACCGGAGCCTGTGCGATTGGGCCTTGCCTCGTTGTCGGTGAAATCCCGGCACTTGAGAACACGATTTCGATCTCGATTCGACGGAGCGACGAAGAAGTTTTCTCAGGAGAAACGGCGCTGAACCAAATCAAACGCTCCTTTGAAGAACTCGCGGGATTTCTTTTCCGCTGCAACGACTTCGCACACGGCGCCTACCTCATGACCGGGACGGGAATTGTGCCCGATTCGGATTTTACCTTGCAGGTTGATGATGAGGTCGCGATTACGATAGAGGGAATTGGGACGCTGACCAATGTGGTCGAGAAGGTTTAGGAAAAAAGATTAAGAAAAAGACTGCGATGCATCCACTCCTCGACTCCGGCGACGACGCCATTTACACGCTACAGACGAAGGCACCCGGGCCGACCGGGATCCTTCCTTTTTCGCCTGAGCAACTCAAAACGCATCCAAGCGGCAACCTCTTTGGCTGGACACAAAATGTCGGCATGGGATGGGATCCGGACAAAGTTGGCGGCGGTGATTATTTAATCCTCAGCACGCAGGGAGGAATTCGTCAGCCCGATGGAAAACCGGTCGCGCTTGGCTACCACAGCGGCCACTACGAAGTGGGCCTCCTCATGGAGGAAGCCGCCAAAATTATATCCGGCCTCGGCGGCGTTCCCTTTGCCGGATTCGTGAGTGATCCCTGCGACGGGAGAACCCAGGGCACCGACGGGATGATGGATTCCCTACCCTACCGCAACGACGCCTCCACCGTGATGCGCCGCCTCATTCGCTCACTTCCGACCCGCAAAGGCATCGTCGGCGTCGCAACCTGCGACAAGGGGCTCCCCGCAATGATGATGGCCCTCGCGTCCTGCCACGACCATCCCACGATTCTTATCCCCGGCGGCGTCACTCTGTTGAGCGAAGACACCGAAGAGGACCTCGGCCGCATCCAGACGATCGGAGCTCGCTATTCCCAGGGAACGATCAGCCTCGAAGAAGCCGCCGAAGCAGGCTGCCGCACCTGCGCGTCTCCCGGAGGCGGGTGTCAGTTTCTCGGCACCGCCGCAACCTCACAAGTCATCGCGGAGGCGCTTGGACTGACATTGCCACATTCTGCCCTCAGCCCGTCCGGAGCGGACATTTGGCGCGACATGGCTAGACGCTCCGGCGCTGCCGTGGTGACGATGGAGAACAAAGGGATCACAACGAAAGACATCGTTACTGATGATGCCGTCGAAAACGCCCTCGCGGTTCATGCCGCATTCGGAGGATCGACGAATCTCATCATGCACCTTGCTGCGATCGCTCACCAGGCAGGAGCAAAGCGGCCCACCGTCGATGACTGGCGCCACTTCAATGCTCAAGTCCCCCGCATCGTCGATGCGCTTCCGAACGGACCGACACACTACGCGACCGTTCAGGTCTTTCTCGCCGGAGGCGTTCCGGAAGTGATGCTCTATCTTCGCGAAGCGGGACTCCTCAACCTCGATGCGATGACTGTGTCAGGTAAAACACTCGGAGAAAATTTGGACTGGTGGGAGAAATCCGAGCGCCGTCAACGACTCCGCGAGAAGCTCACGCAGCTCGACGGAATTGACCCTAACGATGTCATTATGTCACCGAAGGTTGCCATTGAACGCGGCATGACGTCCACCGTCACTTTCCCCGGCGGCAATCTCACGCCCGAGGGTTCTGTCATCAAATCCACCGCGATCGACCGTTCCAAAATCGATGAGGACGGGATCTACCGGCACGAGGGACCGGCGCGGGTTTTCGGGTCAGAGCCGGATGCCATTGCCGCTGTCAAATCAACTGGTGATGACAGGATCAAAGAAGGTGATGTTATTGTCATGATAGGGCTCGGCCCCATCGGGTGCGGCATGCCGGAAACCGCACAGCTTACGATCGCGCTGAAGCATCTCCCCTGGGGCAAGCATGTCGCCCTCGTCACCGACGGACGATTTTCGGGCGTCTCAACCGGAGCCTGCGTTGGCCATATTTCACCCGAAGCCTGGGCCGGTGGCCCTATCGGAAAAGTCAGAGACGGCGATCTCATCCGTGTCGAAATCGACTGCCGGAATATGACTGGCTCGGTCGACTACGCCGGAGACCTCGATGAACTCCTCGCCCGACCCATGAACGAAGTCGTCCAGCCACTCCCCAACGTTCCCGACGACACGCGCCTCTGGGCCGCGATGCAAAATGTCAGCGGAGGAACCTGGGGCGGATGCGTGTATGATGTCGATGCGATCATTGCGAAGTTGAATGCGTAGCAAAGCATTGCTTCCGTCCTGCGGGAGCAGTATGCTTAAAGGGAAGGCGATGAAATCAAGAGACAAACTGACCGTTCGGAAATTCCGCTCATTCGAGGAAGAGCGGAAAGCCGATAATCAGATGTATCGCGAAATGGCTCCAAAAGAGCGGGTCGATTTGCTTTTGGCACTGGTTAAGCACCACAACGAAACCAATGGAATTGAGCCACGACTTAAAAGAGTTTATCGAATTGTTAAACTCTCATCGAGTTGAGTATCTCGTCGTGGGTGCTCACGCGCTTGCCTGGTACGGGCTGCCTCGTTATACGAAAGACATCGATTTTTTCGTCCACGTCACTCCAAAAAATGCGGAAGCAATCGCAGCCGTGATCGATGAATTCGGATTCGGTTCGACCGGACTCACCAGTAGTGATTTTTTGGAAGATGACCAAATTATTCAACTGGGAATAGAACCTCACCGGATCGACATATTGACCGGAATTTCCGGAGTCAGCTGGGAGGAAGCGTGGACTTCTCGGGAGAAAGGAGAAATCGAGAATCTTGACGTATTCTTCGTAGGCAAGTCCGCCTACATCAAAAACAAACTTGCTTCTGCGCGGCCCCAAGACGTTGCAGATGTTGCCCGCCTCAGGGAGCTGGACAACCTTTAACACCCTTTTACTACCCTAACATGAACGAAAACAGTCCCGCAGCCATCACACAACTTGTTTTTTCTTTTCTCTTTCTTCCATTCATCTCAAGCGCCGAATCCGGAAACCTCAAGAACTGGGTCGAGGTCAAGGAAGACGCCACTGCGAGCGCCCTTCGTGGGTCCGGGAAAACCTTTCTCAAAGAAATTCAGTTCTCGGTTCCGAAGCCCGCGACGACGCTGGAAGAACTCTCGAAGATCAATCCTTCGCTGAAGACTGTCCTTCCCGGCCTGCCTTCACTTTTTGCCTCAGCCGAAGTCTCGCCCCGCTACAAGCAGCTTTACGACACGAAGATCAGATACATGAAGGGCGGTGTCTTTCCGACGACGCATAATTACTTCGACTGCGAAACGGTGCTCCAGCTCACTCATCCTGAGACCGGTCGCAAGGTCTTCTGGCTTCAAGGGGACATGGATGTCGTCACCGATGGCAGCGACCCGGGACGTGCCGCAGAGTTGAGCGACTATGATCTCGCGAGGACTTCGAACTCTTTTCTTCCTTTCACCAAATACGGATGGTCCAAGAGCGGAAGCACTCCGAAAAATCCCTTCGTCGAATATTACCCTGAGGTCATCAAAGAGTTGGAGGAAATGAAGACGCTGCTTATGGAGAAGGCAGCCAACGATAAGGGGCTCATCTGGCGCGAAATGCTCGCGACTTGCGAAGCGCAGCTGAAGTATGCCAAAGGACGCGGTAATGGAACGACTTTCCAAAAGTGGACTAATGACCGCCGTTATGTCGTCGCAACGACGGATCCATTTGTTGTCCTACCCAACTCCTGGCTAAGCGGTAGTTCCTCCTGGACACCGAAGGCGGGAAATTACGCAGCGGTCGTCTACAAGGGAAAAATCTATCCGGCGATCCTTGGAGACTCGGGTCCTGAATCCAAGGTCGGCGAAGCGTCGCTCAAGATAGCACGAAGTCTCAACCCTAACGCCTCCGGTCGCGTTCGTGCGATCGATGATGTTTCTGTCAGCTACCTCGTTTTCCCAGGGACACGCGCTCCGGCGCAAGAGCCCGATCTTGCGGAATGGCGGGAGGAAGTCATCAAGCTGCTTGGTGAAATCGGTGGCGTTTCGAGCGAGAGCATCGTTCACATCTGGTAGGCGAGATGTAGAGGGAATTGGAAATGTTCCGAAGCGTGGCGATACGCTGCAACCACTTACCCCTTCAAGGTCGCGAGGTAGGCGATCATATCTCGCAACTCTTCACGGCTGAGACTATTCGTGAGCCCCTTCGGCATGAGCGATCCGATGTCCTGGATCTTCGAAATCTCGACGCGGGGAATCTCGCGAGCGGCTCCTGTTGCTGTGTCTCGCAAATAGAAGATGCCATTCACTTCCTTGTCTCGATACCCTGAAAACTGATCGCCTGACTTAGTCGAGACGGTAATCGCGAAATAGCCTTCCTTTAGTTGGCGGTTTGGCCACAACACGGATTCGATTAGAAGGTCGGGAGACAAGCCCGCTCCCACAGCATCAAGAGAAGGGCCGATGACACCGCCAATGCCTTCCAGTTGATGACAGGCCGTGCACGTCAATTGCGCGCGGCCATACACCTCTTTGCCAGCCAGAGGATCGCCATCGACTTGAATCTCTCGAACTAGTTCCGAAACAAAATCAACGGAGTAAGCGCGGTCGCCGGAAGTGACTCCCATCGCGTCCTGGAGCATCCCTAACAAAGCTTCATCACTAAGCCCGGCCTGACTCATACCTGAAACGAGAAAACCCGCCGTTTCGGGGACCCACTCAATTTTTGAAAGTTCCGATCTCAGCGCACTCATTCCTCCCTTTCTCTGAAAAAACGGTGCGAGAAGAGCCTTCGCGTCGCCAGCTGAATCGACTTGAGACAACAGTTCTCCGGCCGCAACCGCCACCTCGCCCGGCGCAAGGCCGACCGATGAATCAATGATCGCTACCTGCACCTCAGGAGGGGCTGACTTCAAACTCGCCAACAAAGCCGGGACAGAGCCTGCTCCCTCGAGGCTCGCCCGCGCCTGAATTGCTGCGATCCGCAACGCCGGAGAAATTCTCCCGTCCTCGCTCAGAGATGCGACCTCACGTTTCAAGCGAAGCATTTTCCAGCGACCGACCATCTTTACCGCCTCAACTCTGACAGCATCATTATCACTCGTGAGGAGCGACCGAACTGACGAAGAAACATCCGATTCCGGTCTACCTGCATTACTGGAAATGGCGCGCAGGACTTCAGCATCATTTCCAAATTCGGTGAGCAACATGACGACGTCAGCCGCCTCACTATTCCGTGCGAGGATACCGGCAAATCTCGCTCGCAAGGCAGAGGAAAGATCAGCACTCGCCAGCTGTTGCCTCGCGATAGGAGCTGAGGAACTTCCGCCTACTTTCTCCAGAAGATAAGCAAGGTGGTCAGATTTCGTCGGAGCGCTGGTTCCCGCTTCGAAAGCGGAGATCCATACAGGGTAGAGTGTTTGGATCGTTTGATCCAAAGCGTAGTCGATGAACTTATCCGTGGGATGATCCAGCACCTTTAGCGCTTCCGACATTGCCGCGGCAGTCCCTTCCGAAGCAGCAACGAGGATTGCCTCGAGTCGCGCTCTCGGATTCTCACTGTTAATGTCCGGCTCAATCAGCTCATACTCACGCGTCGTGACATCCATCTTTATGAGGTCACGCCCTTTTGCAGTGAGCCTCCAGACGCGTCCGTGCTTTTCATCGCGGTCAGGATGCCGCAGGGACGCCTGGTAATGTCCAATAATCGGGTTGAACCAGTCAGCAACATAGATTGCTCCATCGGGTCCGATCCGCGTCTCAACAGGACGGAAGCTGGAGTGCTTCGAGACAAGGATTTCGATCGGTTCGACCTCTGCGTATCCAGCCCCTTCCTTGACGAGAGGAAAGGCAGTGACCCGGTGCGCGTAATACCCTGACACGAGCACATGCTCTTGAATCCAGTCTGGCAAATGGGCGGACTGGACATACTCGGCTGCCATTGACTTGCCGGGGGTCGCCCCGATTGAAGCAATGCGGGCGAGATTGCTAGGATGAGTTGTCGGCACGAGACCGGGAGTTACGTAGATCAATTCCCGATTGTTCGATTTAACAAACATGGCTCCGGTTTTATCGAAGCCTATGCCACAAGGGTTCATGCTTGCCATATTTGAGAAGCAAAACGGCTCTAACTTCAACGTCTCGGGATGAAACCTCCAGAATCCTGCCGCGTCTCCGCGAACGATGCCCCACGGTGTTTCGACACGAGAATAGCAGTGCAGTCCCTGTGCAAAGTAGAGGCACCCATCCGGCCCCCATGTAAAGTTTGAGATGTTCTGGTGCGTGTCACCCGTACCAAAGCCGGTCAGGAGAACTTCGCGGGAGTCAGCCCGATTATCACCATCGGTATCTTTCAGGAAAAGCAGGTCCGGCCCCTCACCGAGGTAGACTCCATCATTTCCAAGAGCAAACCCCATCGGCATTTCGAGCCCATCGGCGAAGACCGTGGAAACATCGGCACGACCATCGTCGTCCGTGTCTTCAAGAATGACGAGGGTGTCGTTGGGATTTTCGCCCGGCTCAAGCTGTGCGTACGTCAGGGTCGTAAGCACCCAAAGCCGACCTTCCTTATCCCAGTGCATCGCGATCGGGTTCGCGATACCCATCGATTCGTCTGCGAAGAGACTGACCTCAAAGTCCGGGTGAACTTCGAAGGCTTCCATTTGCGCTCTGACCGAGTTATCTGCAGCGGTCTTGCCTACTGAAATCGCGAGCGCCGACGGGGCGAAGAGACTTGCCAGAGCGCACCAGAGGGTAAGGACAAAAAGTCGGTTATTCATGATTTCCTCCTGACGCCAGATTCCAGATTACTATCTCAGCTTTCTCGATGAGCGGTGGCAGTTTTTCGACCTCCTCCACGAACCAACGACGGTTCGCATCCCGATGGTCACGCGAACTCGGAACATGTTGGCGATCGCCAAAAAGGAATGCCCAGTTCGTCGGGCGGTAATACTGATCCCAAAGATGATTCTTTTGCAGAACAGCGGCACGCAAGCTTTCCCCGTCAGAGGTTGCGATTCGCTGAGGAACCAATACATCAAAAGACTGAAAGACAGGGACCTCGTTCTTAGCTCCTAGTTCCGTGATTGCTTCCCGGTATAGTTCCAGCGTGTCGTTTCTTTCTCCGGCAAGCGCTGCGGCCGGCCCCTCGCTCGCAAATGAAGATGGCTGAATGAGAACAATTCGGCGACTTACCCCTGAAAGTCCCGCGAGAAGAGACGCGTAGGATTTCACAAAACTATCGAGAGCTTCGATCCCGTCGAGCGACTCCATTTTTCCAAAATTCAGAAGGAACATCCCGGGCACGACTTTTTCGCGAATGTCAGGAATACTGTCCTTCTGCGTGTCGCCCTCTTTCGTGTAAAAATACATCGGGCGCTGTTGTCGAAAAACGGTGTCACCGGGCCAGCCGAGATTCCGCAATTTGAGTTGTTTGTCTGGAAAGGCGCGATGCAGAGCGACTTCAAAGGCTCCGCTGTCCTGCATTTGAAAGACTTCAGCTCCACCCATGAGGGAGAGAGTTTCGCCCTTCTCCGGCTCGAATGAACCCTCTTGAATCGGCGACCCAAGAGGGTTGGGTCGGGGTTCAAAATGGCGAACGAGCGCCTGTGAGTCGTCCTGCCCCGCAGGATCGAAAGCGACGCCATTAAAACAAAAGGAGACAAGAAAAACCGACACACAAAGGCAACGCATGCGAACACAGTGAGATCTCGGGAAGATTTCGGCAACTACGTCTTAACGGACCTGACTGCTTTTCCCCTTCCCAATCGTCAAAATCCCGCTAAGACTCTGGCATGTCGCAGGATCGAGATCCCTCCTCTCTCAGAAGCGCCCGCTGGTGGGCACCAGATGACCAACGCAGCTTCGGCCATCGTTCGCGTCTCAAACAAATGGGATTCGCCTCCGGGGACTTTAAAGGGAAGCCCACCATTGCGATTCTCAACACCTGGTCAGACGTCAATAACTGCCACACGCACTTTCGAGACCGCGCCGAGGAAGTGAAACGGGGCGTCTGGCAGGCTGGTGGATTCCCACTCGAGATTCCGGTGATGTCGCTCTCAGAGAGCTTCATGAAGCCGACGAGCATGTATTACCGAAATCTTCTCGCGCTCGAAGTCGAGGAAACACTCCGTTGCTACCCCGTCGATGGAGCAGTTCTTATGGGAGGATGCGACAAGACCGTCCCCGCACTGATTATGGGCGCGACCTCAGCGAACATCCCGAGCATTTTCCTGCCAGCCGGCCCCATGCTGAAAGGATGTTGGAAAGGCGAAACGCTCGGATCGGGCACCGATATGTGGCGCTATTGGGCTGAAAAGCAGGCGGGAAATCTCTGTGACGATTCATGGAATGAACTCGAAGACGGCATCGCCCGTTCTCCGGGGCACTGCATGACGATGGGCACTGCCTCGACGATGACGGCCATCGCCGAGGTGCTCGGGCTTTGCCTTCCGGGTTCGACTTCGATTCCCGCCGTGCACTCCACTCATGCCCGCATGGCCTCGGCCTGCGGTCGCCGCATTGTCAATCTGGCCTGGGACAAAGCGACGCCTCGCAGCTTTTTGACCGAAGCAGCTTTCCGCAACGCAATCATCACCGACATGGCGCTGGGCGGTTCGACGAACGCGATCATCCACCTCATCGCAATGGCGGGACGGGCTGGTATCAAGCTCACCCTCGACCAGTTCGACGAAATCTCCCAGCAGCTTCAGGTCATCGCGAACATTCGTCCCTGCGGTGAATATGTGATGGAAGATTTCTACGATGCGGGAGGCATCCTCGCCTTGCTCAGCCAGATCCAAGGCCTCCTCGATCTCGATTGCCCCACCGTCTCCGGCAAAACTCTGGGAGAAAATCTCGAGGGCGCAGAAGTCTTCAACGACGAAGTGATTCGCCCCCTCGATCGCCCGGTCGGAAAAGCGGGTGGCACTTTTGTCCTACGTGGAAATCTTGCTCCGGATGGAGCGGTCATCAAACCAACTGCCGCGGAACCGCATTTACTCAATCACCGCGGGCCTGCCGCCGTCTTCTCGGACTACGCAGATCTAAAAGAACGCATTCATGATGAGTCAGTCGGCCTCACCGCCGATCATATCATCGTGCTGCAAAATGCCGGCCCGATCGGTGCGCCGGGGATGCCGGAATGGGGCATGCTCCCAATCCCGAATTACCTCCTCAAACAAGGCGTCCGCGACATGGTCAGGATTTCGGATGCGCGCATGAGCGGGACAAGCTACGGAGCCTGCGTCCTCCACGTCGCGCCGGAGTCGGCCGTCGGCGGCCCGCTCGCTTTCGTGCAAGACGGCGACCTCATCGAAGTCAGCATTGATCAGCGAAAACTACATCTCGATATCTCCGACGAGGAACTTGCGTCACGGCGCGAAGGATGGAAGCCGCTCCCGCCCAGACACAGCCGAGGCTACGGCCGTCTCTACGCCGATGAGATCACCCAGGCCAACGAAGGCTGCGATTTCCGCTTTCTCCACGCTGGTGAAGACGCTTCCGAGCCGGACATTTTTTAGCGCTCAAACGTCTGAAATCACTCGATCCCTCTCAGATTTCCCGCTACGATAAAACTCAATGACTGAGCCCGAACCGCCAGCATCCCCGCCGAAGCACTCGACTCGCTATATCGCGTTCTCGGCCTGTCTCGCTGCCGTGGTTCTTGGATTCACGCTCTTTCTTCTTATCCGTGGCTTCCAATGGCGGGGCGCGCTCTCCGATCTCAGAGCCGAACCGGGAATCGAGATTCTGAGTGTCGAGCGAGTTGGATTTTTCAAAAAGCGCCTCCGGGGCCTTCGCGATCCCCTTGCCCCTCCGGCTGAGAACTATCTCCGAAAACACAATATCGGCGCTCATTCAGTCGATATTGCTCTGGCCGAATACCATTCTCTCAATACCCCCTACGCAGTAGAGCGAGACGAAAAGAGGGTCGACGACGTGAAAAAGATCCGTGATGATCTCGTCAAAACGGTGGGAGGCTTTGCCGCGGACCTGAAAGAGAAGCGGGAGCAGGATCTCGAGAAAATCACCCAAATGCTCTTTGAAGCTCGTTTCCCCGAGGCGATGAAAACGGTGAATCTCAGATGGAGAGACGATGCCTGGTATGTCGAGGGCGAACTCTATGCTCCTGACCGTGAAGTCTTCCTCGCAGAGTCCCCCCAATACATTGTCGAAGGAGATCTCGATTTCAG
>JARGOD010000007.1:78743-84518 GCA_029210205.1 Verrucomicrobiales bacterium
AAGTCTTCCTCGCAGAGTCCCCCCAATACATTGTCGAAGGAGATCTCGATTTCAGTGGACTCGTCGATCTTACCGAAACTCGAACGAAGGCCCTTCGAAAAGACATCGAAAATACTAATCTGCTCGAGACTGATGTCGACGGAGAGCTCGTTCATCTCGATCGCATCCGCCGCCTTCTTCTGGATCTGGACGAAGTATGCGAGCGATCCAATCTCCCGCTCCCGGCGATGCAGCTTACGATGACTAATCAGGAGTCACCGCAGATTGACGTCATCAAGTCAGCGCTCTTCGATGAAAACGCCATCGACGAAGCGCGCTGTCTGCCCGATGCTGAGTTCGCATCCACTGAAGACGGAGACGAGGTCGCGAGGCTCAAGCTTGTCCAACTCTCGACGCCGTGAGCGTGATCTCGCCCCAGCGGCATGTTGCTGTCATTGTCGCCCCACTGATCACCTTCGTTGCCATCGTGATCATGCTGGTCGTCGCTCATTTCTACGAGAGACTTCCCGCGAAGCTACCGGAATGTGGTTTTCGAAAAAGCACGGGAATCCCCTGCGCCGCTTGCGGCGGAACAAGAGCGATGCAGTCGATCGCACGCGGCAAATTAACCGAAGCGCTGAAGTTTCACCCGCTCTTTTCGAGCCTCGTCCTCGCTAGCCCATTCTGGCTCGCCTTTGGACTGAAACAATTTGTTCAGCGGGAAAGCATGCCCGTCACTGCGATTCAGAACCGCCGTCTCAAAATCGGGCTGCTTCTCTTTTTCACTTTTCTCATCCTGAACTGGTTCTACCTAATCTTTTTCCTTCCATGAAAATAGACCTCACTGGCCAAAGCGCTGTCGTCATCGGAGGCGCCAAAGGAATCGGCGCTGCTATTGTTCGCTCTTTTCTCGATGCCGGTGCTCGCGTGACCGCATTGGACATGGACAACGAAGCCCTACTTGTGCTCTCGCAAGAGAATGGCGAAAATCTCAACACAGCCGTGGTCGACATTACCGACGAAACGGCGCTGAACGAATTTGCGAGCGGAGAAGCAGTCGATCACCTCATCTGTGCTGCGGCAATTGGCTCTGGAAAACCCGGATTCCCTTTCTGGAAAATGAAACCTCGTGATTGGTCCAAAGTCATCGATGTCACCCTCATGGGAACGGTCAACGCCCTCCACGCTTTCGTGCCGGCACTTCTTGAAGGTGATACCCAACGAAAATCAGTCCTCATTCTATCATCCGTCGCAGGTCAAATTGGTTCTCAGACTGATCCTCCTTACAGCGCCTCTAAAGCAGCGGTGATCAACTTCGCACAATGCGCCGCAAAAGACTTCGCCCCCTATGGCGTTCGCGTAAACGCCCTTTCTCCGGGGATGGTTAAGACCGAGCTCAACGAATCTGTTTTTGAAGCCAATCGCAAAGATTCTTCAAGCACCTACGATGATTGGGCAGAGGAGAAGATTCAAAAAACTTCACCTCTCGGGCGCTGGCAGGAACCGGAGGAATTCGGCGCGACAGCCGTCTTTCTCGCGAGTGAGGGCGGACGGAATATCACCGGGCAAACAATCAACGTCGACGGTGGCCAGGTCATGCATTCATAGTCACCGTTGTTTGTTCCCTCTTGGAAACCGCTACTCCTCTTCAATCGGATAGAGTTTCAAGAGGTCAGCCGGAGCATAAAACGCCTGCTGCTCTTTGGTCGCTTCGCGGACCGCCTTCACTTTCTCCGGCGTGATCACTGAAGCCTTGTTACCCCAGGTGTTTCTCGCGTAGGTGAGCACTGCCGCCATCTCCTTGTCGTCTAACAAAGCCTTAAACGCAGTCATCGGCGGGACACCTTTGCCGGGGTCATAGGTGACACCATTCACTTCAATCGGGCCCCAGAGACCATGCAAAGTCAGCTTAATGAGACGCTCTTCACTGCCCGTCACCCAGGCACTGGAAACGAGAGGCGGGTAGATATTAACAATGCCAAGACCTGAATCCTGGTGGCAGGTGACGCAGTGAGCATCACGATGAAACACCTCGGAGCCCAGCTTGTAGACTTCGGCCTCCGCTTTAGTAAAGTGCGTTGGTATGTCGACCTGGATCTTTTCCTCCTCCTGCTCGATCGGGCTGGTCACGACATTTTTGGTTGGATCAGCAATATCCCAATGATGCTCGACGGTTTTCGCTCCCATCATGGCATGAGGCTCAGGAGACGCCAGCACGGCGTTCAGCAAATCGCGATCCCTGACATTGAACTGCTGACAAACCCAAAGCGCCTCAAGCAAGTGACGCGCGTGATCCGGACTCTCTGCATCCCACTGTTTGACCCACTCCCTTACTTCAGGAATAACACTACCGAGAGGACGCTCGCTGAGTTCGACTCTTGATCGATGCCGAACCCCGATAACGGGATGCGTCAGATTGTCGAGAAGGGCAACGACCGGCTCTCCATCGATCGCAACAGGCTCCTGGAGCGGCTTGCCATCATAGACAATCCGGTAGACCCGCCCGTGACGCTTATCGCGATTGGGGTCCCGGATGTTATGCTGCATGTGTCCGATAATGACGTTGTGCCAGTCAGAAACATAAAGCGCACCGTCCTCGCCGAAGATGGCGTCGGTGGGGCGAAAATTCTTATCGGTGCTCACTAGCATCTCATCAGTGGGAGTTCCCCAGACTTCTCCGAGACCGAACTCTTTCATGACTTCCTTCGGAGGCTCACGACGATTCTTCTGCTCCATGATCATTCCTTTGAATCCGTCACGATGCAGTTCGTATTGCTTGATTCCAAGAAACCCGATCGTATTACAGACCAGAAAGTTGCCCTGCATGCCGTCCGGAAAGTTGGCACTCGAGACGATCTCGTTCGCCGGCACCGGTCTGACTTCCTTGGTCAGGAGTGGAAACATTTTGAAGCCCTCTTCATCAGGGCGCACCTGATAGGCGCGACCGCCCGTTCCATCACTCGCATAGAGGTAGCCCCATTCATCAAAGCTCGTGCCATGGGGATTGGGTGAATTCGCCGCATGAAAACTGATCGTGTAGCGGCGCGGATCAAAGCGATACATCCCTGAAGCAGTCGACTCCAGTGACGGCCCCCACGGGTGCTCATGATTGTGCTGGAGAAAGATTCCGCTCTGCCAATAGATCCCGCCATCGGGGCCGAAGGTCTGGTTGTTTGCCGCATGGTGCGTGTCGGAGGAGCCGATCCCCTGGAAGAGGACGTAGCGGACATCCGCGACATCATCTCCATCAGTGTCTTTCAGAAAGATAATATCGGGCTGCGAAGTCACGACGACGCCACCATTCCAGAAAGTAAACCCCAGGGGGTTGTGAACTTTGGCGAACTCCGTCGTTCGATCGGCAGTGCCATCGTTGTCATCATCGTGCAAAATGAGAAGAGCATCGTTCATTTCCTTAAGCGGCTCCCACTTCGGATAAGTTGCCCACGCTGCGACCCAGAGACGGCCTTTGCCATCGACTTGCATCTGCACCGGATTGATGAGTTCAGGAAACCTCGTTTCATCCGCGAAGAGATTTACTTTGAATCCCTCCGGCACTGTCATCATCGAGATACCTTCTTCACCGCCGACGTATTCGAGGCTCCCCTCTTTCTCAGCATTCGAGCTTTTACTGCCACCACCGACATTGGAAATCACCGGAATCGGTTCAGGGACATTACTGTCATCCACCTTCCAGCCGCTGCCGTTCGCCTTCGCCCAGACGAGCGGATCGCGATTGTCGCTCATGATGTCTAACATCGTAAGCTCGTGCTCGAGCACTTCCGCATTCGTCTGATCATTCACGAACTTCAGTTTAGAACGCCCACCCCAGATGTCATTTCCATCGGTAGCGCGGTAGCGATTGTGCCAATACCAGTTCTTGTCGAGGACCGCGTCGCGGATTCCGGCAAGGAGCGTCTCGTCACTGCTCACCACTCCTCCAATGGCTTTCGAAATGATCTCCCCGAGATGAAAATTTCCCCGCTCATTGAGATGAATTCCATTGAGCGTGAGTGCCTCTTCTTTTTCTTCGAACAGCTCCAGTGTTGCATGGAAGAGATCGACGAAAGCCACTCCTTCATGCGCAGCCACCTTCTGCATTGAGGCCGTATAGAGACCGAGCCGCTTGTTGTTTTCCGAACCATCGGGAAGATTCGGGTCGTTCAGGTTTTCGTGAGCAATCGGGCTGAAGAGGACGATGCGGGCAAAGTCTTTACCGTTTGATTTGATCCCGCGGTAGGTCTTGATCATTTCCGTGAGATTCGCTTCAAACTCCTCAATTCCTGCAGCTTCGGAGAACGACTCGTTGTAGCCAAAGAACGCAAAAATCACATCGGCTTCGACATGGCGAAGGTACTCGTTCATCGGCATGAAGCCCTTGCTTCTCGGGTAATGCCCGACGCGGTCGCCGGTGAGGCTCAAGTTGCGGAAAGACAGCTCTTTATCTGCATTGGCCGCCTGAAGAAAAGCCTCCATCCAACCATCGTGCTGCATTCGATCGGCGAGTCCATTTCCGACAATGGCAATTCGATCCTGCTTCTGGAATGCGAAAGGTTCAGGATCGCGATAATCATCAGGCACGGGTTCCGCCATGATTGGGACAGGGAGCGCTTTGTTATCGAAACCCGCCATCGTGATTTCAGTTTCACCTTTGAAAGAGAAAGCAATTGATCCCTCTGCTCCCGGATTGTTCTCTCTTTTAAAAACGCTCTTCCGCTCCGCATCCAGTAACTCAAGAGTAAATCCGTCGAGGCGCTCGTGGTATCCAATCCGGTTCCAGATCTGAATCTTTTCGATCTTTTGAACACTTCCGAGGTCCAACTCCCACCACGGTGCTGGATCCTCACCTTGCGCGGTATGAGTTTGCCCACCCTCCTTATAGTCAGGATTTTTATTACCGTCGATCGCACGTTCGGGAACTCCGCTCGCACTGACGCTGGACTGGGTAGCCTTGCCTTTTCGCGCAACATTTTTTCCCTTCACGATGATCTCAACTTCGGCCAGCGTGAGAACACGATCTTCACCCTGCAAAGAAAGGCGCACATACTGAGCCTCGGGGTGGTCGGCTGCAAAAAGAGGCCCGGGTAATAGAATAGCCAAAGCCGCGACAAGAAAAGTGATTGGGGATTTCATCGAATAGAAGAGCGAGTCTTTCACAGAGTGTCACCAGTCGACAATCACTCAAACCCGTCAAAAAAAAGCGTGAGATCGCAGCCTTCACTCAGCCCAGAGCTTGAGCTGAGTCTCGCCCGGAGAATCTGCCGTAGATAAATAGCGGCCGAACTCATCCCGCTCGAAGAACATTTCGACGAGTTGCTTTTCACCTGACGCATCTGTTACCTGAAGCGCCACGACCATTTTTTCTTTATCGTCTGAGATAGCAAGGTGGCGCACCTCGACGAGATCCTGCCCACCCATCTGCTCGATGATTTGTTCCCGGTAGGAAAACATAGAAACGCTCGAATCCTTGGGAGGATCAGAAGAAACCCCGGAAGATTTCCCTCCAGATTCAGGCTTGGATGGCTTCTCTTCTTTTTCATCCGCCTCGTCAATGGCAATCACTTCATCGACCGCTTTTCCCATCCAGTCGCCGGCGGCCGGGAGATATTTAAAGAGCACCCATATCGCCCCGGAAACCACCAGCAGAATCATGAGCGATCCCAACTGACTCATCATCGAAACAGGTTCACTTTCGCCGGTCAGTGGATCCTCAATCACCTTGTTTTCTTCTTCGCTCACAGCTTGAAATTACGCGGACGACTGCTTGTTTCCAGCCGAAAAGGCGTCTAAATTCCGCCC
>JARGOD010000130.1 GCA_029210205.1 Verrucomicrobiales bacterium
GGTGTAAACGAGATGCTCTACCGCTGAGCTATTCACGCGTTTTTCGGGATGGAAAGGTAATCTGATTTTTCTGGGCTTCAAGCGAAACGTGAAGAAGCTCTCTCTTACCATAGCAATCCCCTTTCCACCCCACTCGTTCTGTAATCGAAAGCTGATCGGGGCGCTGCCCCGCCAGGGAGATTTCCGAGTGCATCGTGCGGATTCTTTGGAAAGTTGCCAAAGACTGAGCACGCAATGAAAACCGCCTACCGCACCCACATTTTTGAAACCAATCTCGCGGGAAGCAAAAAGGCCTCTTCCTATCTACGAGCCCTCGACATGCTCGGCGAAATCCTTGCCCTCAGCGGAGGTCCTTTCAACGAGATAACCTCCCTCTGGGAATGCACCTCTCCTCGCTTGATCGATGAACTCTACGATTACATCAAAGAGGAGCAAAAGACAGGAAGCATCTTCGACACCGACCACGCCCCGAGCTATTGGCGAAACGGCTACTACTCCGCCGCGCTTCGCACCTACCGTGATTTCCTCATCGAACACCAACACGCCGAAGAGCTCTCCTCTTGCTACGCCGACGATGACTTCCACGCCCCTCCCGCCGATCCCCCACTCGCCGACGAAGCCCTTCTCATTCGCGATCTCGATTCCTACGAAGGCAAAGAAGTGATCAAGGAAACCAAACACCGGGTGAATCAGGCCGTCTTCCGACGGAAAATCCTGGAGATCTACGGGAGCACCTGCTGCATCACCGGCCTGAGCATTCCCGGCGTCAACGTCGCTAGCCACATCATCCGCTGGCAGAAACGCCCCGAGATTCGTCTCGATCCTCGCAATGGCCTCTGCCTCAGCGGCACCTACGACGCCGCTTTTGATCGCCATCTCATCAGTCTCGATGAAGACTATCGGATCATCCTCTCAAAGGGGATTCGGGAGTATTTCAGCGAGGAGGTGAATCGAGACTACTTCGAGAAGGTAGAGGGTGAGGCGATCACGCTGCCCCGCCGGTTCTCGCCCAGTCAGGACTGGCTCGCGGAGCATCGGGCGGAGATGGGGTGAGGCGGACTACTCCTCTGGAAAAATCAGATAGGGAGACATCTTCTCTGCCTTCGTTTTACCAACTCCTGACACCTTTTCCAAATCTTCGGGCGAAAGAAAGCGTGTCGAATCACGCTCCTCGATAATCGCATTCGCTAGAACTTCACCGATTCCTGGCAACCGCACGAGGTCGTCCTTCGTCGCTGTATTAGGATCAATTTTCTCATTCTCTTCAAACTTACTTTTCCCGGTCGCAAGGGCCAGCAACTCGTCCTCAATCCGCTGTTCCCGCCTCTCAATAGCAAGACTCTCCCATTCGGTCGCTGCCCAGATTCCAATGCTCTTGCGGGCCGCAATCAATTCCAGGTCTTCCAACTGAGCGCGATACTCATCACGCGATCTTTGATCATACGTCCCTCGGGAAACCCCTACTGCTCTGGCCAGTCCCCTTGCCACTAGATGCTCGGCAAGGTCTTTCCCATCGTGAGTTTTGACGAAGCCATAAATCCGCTTGTAGCGCCCATCTCCTGCAGCATCGCTCATTGAGGTATGGATCGTGAACGGCTTTGAAAGAATTTCCCTCACCTCCACCGCGGCCTCTTCTCCAAAGGCTTTTGCTCGATCAATCGAAATCGCCGGGTCTCCGCCTAAATAGGTGATGCCAAAATAACGCCTCTGTTCACGCAAGCGACGAGCGTCCGAATCATCGGAAACATGCCACTCCATGCAATCGGCTCCGTAGATCCGCACCGTGTGCTCTTCACCGTCAGCCGTCCGAACCAGGAAGCTGTCACCGTCAGCCCAGGTAGTCACAACAAGCTCACAATCGGGGAACTCCTTTAGCTCGCTGGCGAAGGATGAAGAGATGAGTAGTGACGCGACGAATAGAAACCGCAAGAGTTGGGTTTTCATTAAAGAGAAATATCCTGACAAAAGATGATCAAAGTATTCAAGAGCGTCATGCCCCACTGATACTTTATCTGACAATTTCTTCCACCGAAAGACCAAGTTCACAGCCACTCGATTCAAGTCCTTTTATAATTTCCATAATTCAATATTGCACTACCTTATCTTCCCAAAAGTAGAAATCTGTCATGGCAACGATCATACCCGAATACCTTCCGAGCAAGGCCACGCGAGGAGAAGAAAAGCTCCACGCGATCTTGCAGCGCCTGCCTTCTCACTGGCAGGCGTGGTGGGAACCCGATCTCGGCGTCGCTCATCATCCTGATTTTGTCGTTCTTGCCCCTGAGTTTGGCCTTCTCGTGTTTGAAGACAAATACTGGCGCCCCGGAACGATCCTCGGCGGTGATCGGCATGAACTGGTCATCGCGACGCGCGATTCATCACGAACTAAAGTGAAACACCCGGCGCGTCAGGTCCGCGACTATGCTTTTCGGCTAATAGATCTGGTGAAAGAGCAGACCTACGGAAAGCGATTCATCCGACCAGCAGGACCGCACGAGGGAAAGCTGCGATTCCCTACCGCCCACGTCGTGACGCTTTCCAACATCACCGACGCGCAGCTCAATGCCCCAGCTCGAGATCTCGCCCCGCTGTTTGATCCTGACATCACCGTGACCCGCGACCGTCTCGACCGATGGCTAAGCCTATCGCAGGAAGAACTCGTCGCAGAGTTCCAGTCATTCTTCGCCCCTTTCTGGACTATTCCACCTTTTGATGAACAAGAGATCAAAGCGCTTCGCATGATCGTCAACCCGCAGGCGCAACTCACCGATCAGTTCAACACAAAGGAACTCCTCGCCTCGGCAAAACCAATCGACGACCAGCAGGATATCCTCAAGGTTTTCGATGAGCGTCAGGAACGTTGCGCAATGAATGTGGGCGAAGGGCACCGCATTCTTTTCGGCGTAGCCGGATCAGGTAAGACACTCATCCTCCTCACCCGTGCCCGGCTTCTCGCGAAGCAAAATCCGGACGCCCAGATTCTCCTCACTTGCTACAATCGAGCTCTCGCGAGCTGGATGTCAGGATGTCTCCGCGAAACGCCCAACGTCACCGCGACCACCTTTCATGCCTGGGGACTTCAAAACGGGGTTCGTTTCGCCGACCGAACCGATGAAGAATATGGCAGTGCCCTCCTTTACCAGCTCGACCATGGTGCGCAGGACGCTTCCCGTTTCGATGCCGTCGTCGTCGACGAAGCGCAAGACTTTGAGCCTAACTGGTTCACCTGCCTTCTTCGCGCGATGAAAGACCCGGCGAACGGCGACCTCCTCATCGTCGCCGACGCGGCGCAGGGACTCTACCGTCGCTCCAAACTGAGCTGGAAAGCCCTTGGGATCAATGCCGCAGGACGCTCCCACTCCCGTCGCTTTGACTTGGATCGGAACTACCGAAACTCATCCGAAATTCTCGCCCTTGCCGAGGCGTTCGCGACGCGGGCGGAAATGCGATTGTCGACTAACGAAGATGATTCCCTACGCGCCGTCCGCATCGACGCTCGTTCAGCGTTTCGAGGAACCGGAGCCTCCCCTCTCCTTTTCGTCCACAATTCCTGGGAAGAAGAGGCGAATACCGCAGTTGATCTCGTCAGACGACTTCTCGAAGGCCGCTGGAATGACCGCTCCATGGCCCCAATGAAAGCTCACGAAATCGCGATCCTCTACCCTCGCGCGAGCACCAAACAAAAGGAACTCTTGCAAGGATTGCCGGAGCAAATTCATCAGACTTGCCAAGTCGGTGCAGCGTGGAAAAATCAGCAAAGCGGTGACCCAGAATCACGAGTCCAGATCGATACCATCCACGCCTCGAAAGGACTGCAATATCGAGCCGTCATTCTGCTCTGGACAGGAATCTGTCCCATCGTCACGGAATCCCAAACCCGAGAGGAATCCGAAGCCCTCGACCGAAGACTCCTCTACGTCGGCATGACCCGAGCGGAAAGCTTCCTCGCCATCACCGCGAGTGGCCGTTCGCCTTATGTTGAAGACATTGCTGATTCACCGGCTTGTGTGGTCGTTGACGAGGCTAATCAAAATGGGGCCGAACATGTCGATCAAGCTGCGATGAGGGCGGTCCGACCTTAAACTGGAGTTTCACTGCTGCTACCGAATTCAAAGGCAAGGCGCGAGGCCATCAAGTGCCCTAGCTTCCCGGATAGGAAAAGTGTCGTCAATTCTTGATCTCAGGGTTGGAAACAACTTCAATTCGCGTCAGTGGTCCCAATCCGATTTGGCATTTACCGGTTTCGTGGATTCGAACGTCATCCTATACTCTTCTTTCAAGAATCCCGGAAGCGATTGGATTCAATCAAAGATGTAGAGAAGATTCGGACAGATGAAGACTGATGAGAACTCGTTCAGACTATCCTTGTCTATTGCGCTTCAGTTAGGGTCCAACTCCAAGAGCAACAAATCCCAATGACAAATACTAAGGCGTTGATTGATCGAGTCGCTCCAGATGAAAGTAAGGGCTCCAAACAAATCGCAGGAAAATTTATTGCTTCGATTCTCACTAAGTCATTTACGATTTTAACAGGTGGAAGCGGGACAGGAAAGACTGCTTTGGCTTCTAGGCTGGCGGAGTCCCTTGAAAAGTCGCGCAAAAGGTCAGGGAACAGCCGAACACCGTTCGCTGTTGGTGACGTAATTCACGGCGATAGAGCGCAGTATTCTGTCGCGAGTATTACTCCAGAAATTTTAACTCTGGAAAAAAAGGATGGATCAAAATTACCGCTTCCTGTGGCGGTCATCCAAGAATGGAATGATGCATGGGATTCGGCAAAGATTTCAGAAAGTGACAGCGTTCGTGAAAAACGGGAAGTCGTAAAGGACGGTTCGAAATTTGATAAAAACGCGCATAGCTGGGAGTCCCATCTGAGCGCTATCGCTAAATCGGGTAAGGGGTTCGATTCTTCGAACGATGCCACCAACCACGCCATCGTCCCGGTCGGCGCGGACTGGACGGACAACCGGCAGGTTCTGGGGTTTGTGAATCACCTTCGCACTGCCGCGCTGAGAGACGCGGCTGACGATGAAAAGCGTCCGGTCTATCAATCCAGCCCGGTGCTGGATCTCCTCCTCGAAGCAACTCGGAATGAGGATTTCCCCTTCTTTCTCATTCTCGATGAGATGAACCTTTCCCATGTGGAGCGCTACTTTGCGGACTTCCTCTCCACCATGGAGCAGCGAAACGGGCAACTCAAATTGCATTCAGAAGGGCCACCGAACGACGATCACTACCGGCTTCCGCGATTCGAAGGCGATCCGCTTGGCGTCCCCTCCCGGATGGTCTACCCGGCAAACCTGTTTGTGATTGGAACGGTCAACGTCGATGAAACGACCTACATGTTCAGCCCGAAGGTGTTGGACCGAGCGAATGTCATCGAATTCGAGGTCGGGAGAGACAGTATTGAATCCTTCCTGGCCAGCCCGCATGAATATCCGGAGCCGGTCAAGGCGGAGGAAGGCGTCGCGAAAGCTTTTCTCGCTCTCGCGAAGAAAGCACGGCTCGATCCTGATAAAGGCGGTATCGAAGCGCTCAGCGTCGCTGTATCCGAAGAGAGCAACGAGCATCTCGTGGTCCTCTTCGAAATACTGAAGCGGGGACGCTTCGAGTTTGCCTATCGCACCGCGAACGAAGTGGTGCGCTATCTCCGCGTTTGCCGTCACCTCGCGAAAGAGGAATCCGATACAGCGCTTGCGGAGTGGGAAGAGGTCGGCTGGAAGAACGATCTCGACGCACAGATTTTACAGAAAATCCTGCCGAAGCTTCACGGCAGCATGGGCCGCGTCGGCCGGCTTCTCGGGGCACTTTCCGCCTACTGCGGCGGGGCGACCCGCGACGGAGCCTTTGCCTATTTCCCGAGCGGAGCAAACGGGAGCGGTATCACCTCGTCAGGACTTCCTCTGCAGGATGCTCTCAAGCCTGTCGAAACAGCCACCCCCGTTTTCCCGAAGTCGCGGAAGAAACTTGAGACAATGATCGAGGTGCTGCTCGAAGAGCAATTCGTGAGTTTCATCAACTGAATCATCATGGAGAAAGCCTCCGGTTCCTACCATGATGCCATGCCGCAGATGACACGGGACAGACCTTACCCTGTTGAGTCCTCGGTCCAACCCTGTTAAGTCACCAGTCCCTGATGAAGTTCTCAGCGCTATCCATCCCACTGCTTTCACGGGCGGATGAGGCGCGCTGGATAGTCTGGCAAGGGTCAGGCCATCGGTCACGCCTCTCGATCCGGAAGCGTTCATCGCACACGAGAATCTCCCCTCCGGCTGGCTCGGGATCGCCGACGAGACGACTGGAAAGATCGCGGTGAAATCGGGGGAGATCCGGCTCGTCGAAACAGTGACGTACGAATGGCAGGTCCGTGGTGAGAAGGCATCTGCGGTCAGAGTTTCGGAGCGCAATTTCGCAATGGCGACGGCACGCGAGTGGATTGTCAGCGGGATGGCGGGAGACGCCCCGTCGGGACGCTTTCAAATGCTGAATTTCCTCGGGCTCGCTGACATCGTTTTTGAGCATGAGGGACAGGAGCTCCTGATCCGTCTGGAGTTCATTTCCCCGAAGATTGATTACGATGAGGAATACAGCGCGATGACGGAAGAGATCGCCGACTTCTGCGGACAGCTTCTTCTTTCGTGGAATACGCCGACATCCCTCCGCTTCGAGCCGGACCCGGTAGCAAAGAAACGGACGAAGCTGGAACAGTTTCTATTCCTACGCCATTTCCTGAACGACAAACGCTTCGATGCCTGTCTTGAAATGATCCTCACGCAGCCGCACCGCGAGCTGAAAAAAGAGCGCGGTTGGGTTCCTTCAACGGAGGCGGGGTCCGTCGATTTCCTTCGCAATCCAATGGCGCTGACACGAAGTTGGCATCGGGAGGCGAACGGAACAGTCCTACCCGGCGAGGTCTGCGACGTGACAAAGCACGATGACCTCGATACTCCGCCGAACCGCTTCGTTAGGTTCGCCCTCGAACAGTTTTCAGAGGTTTGCCGTGAGGTGCAATTGCTCTTTGCCGGGACGGAACCTCCTCCACAGGCATTTCTGGAAGCACGGGGCCTCGCGGAGAAACTCGAAGCGACACTGGCCCGTCCATTTTTCAAAGACTGCGGCCGCCTCCGACGCCTTCCGCTTGAGAGCCAGGTGTTGCAAAAGAAAGAGGGCTATCGGGATATTCTGAAATCCTGGCTCCTGCTTCGTTCAGCTTCCGCACTGCGCTGGAATGGAAAGCAGAACTGTTATACTGGAACGAGCCGAAACGTCGCCGACCTTTACGAATACTGGGTCTTTCTGACGCTTCACCGTATTCTCGGGGACGTTCCGGATGTAGAGCTGGTTGATGGAGAAGACTCGCCAAATCAAGGATGTGATCCTTTTCTGAAACTCGACGGTGACGAAGTGAAGATCAGTCTTGAAAAGGGGAATGAATCGCGAGTGCGTTTTCTTTACCGCGCCGGTTCTGAGGTGGAAATGTGCATTCACCTCTACTACGAGCGAAAATTTCTTAAGAGCGGCGACTTCTCGTGGTCCGGGAATTTCAAACCGGACTACACTCTCGTGATGTATCCGGCGTCCTTTGAAAACGAGGTCGAGGCAGTAGAAGCGGGGAGGCTTTCACTCCTGCATTTCGATGCGAAATACAAGGCTGAGAAGCTCGCCGCAGTTTTCGGAGACTGGGTCAAAGATCCGGAAGCGGGTGAATCCGACACGGCGGCGAACGAGGAGCAACGGCTTTTCAAGCAGGTCGACCTGCTGAAGATGCATACTTACAATGATGCCATCAAATCGACGGCGGGCTCGTATGTTCTTTATCCGGGGCTGGACGATCAACCAAAGCCGATGCAGCGATATCATGAGATCCTGCCCGGCGTGGGGGCTTTTGTGCTCAAACCCGGAGCAAAGGGTGGCAGCAACTTTTTGAAGCAATTTCTGACCGACGTGTTTCGAAATCAGTCTAATCAGTTCACGCAGTATCGTTATGTAAATGACGCGACCACTTCAATCGTGAGGGAAAAGCCTTCAGCACTGAGCGGCGCGGACAATTACCTAATCTCCCAGCCGCGAGCAGAATGTGTCATGCTCTGGCTGAAGCCGGCTCACCGGGAACTTTGCCGTGAGCATGGCGTCGCCTACTGTCGGGCGATTTACGATGAAGAAGACGGAAAACGACGTGAGCTTCAACTTGATATCTCCGCAGAGATCGGAAGCCAGTTCGTTCCATACCGCGGAGAACGCAGCGGAGCGATGACCACTCTCGGATGGCGCGGAAAAGTGACGTCGGTGAGTTTCCTAACCAGGAGGAAATTGACGGACTGGTTTCAAGCGCGGGGACTCGATCAGCATTTCCAACCTTCGGACGCGTCCCACTATCTGCTTTTCGAATTTAGCGAAGTCATTGCCATGCCGGAATTCGAAGTCCCGAAAGCAGTCCTCAAGCGGCAGTCGGGTTCGCGGTTCATGGCATTGACGTGTCGATGGTCGGAGCTAAAGGGGAATCCTGCCGATTAGGTAATTTTATTATACTGAGAACTTTCGTGGGATTACTCGAAAGATACCGATCCCCCTTCCCCACTCAAAATCCCCGAGGGACAGCCTATTTATCGTTTCAAGAGACGACCCCTTCGACCCCTAACCCGCCGGCCGAATCCGCTAGCGACTATTCGGTTTCTCCGGAATCGTCCGCTCAATCAAACCGGCTTCCAGCGCGGGATGGAGGTAGTTTTTGCGAAACGTGGGCCGGTGCGAAAGACCGAGAGCTTTCACGCAATCCATCGCGCTGAGAGGACCTGATCCGGGCACTTTCAGGAGCGCTTTGACTTGGTCGGTCACTTGGTCGGTTCGGGCCCGCAGATGAACACCCCCGGTATTGGCCCCGGGCATTTTGGGCAAAGCACACCGCTTTCGGAAGCGTTCCCGCTTCCGCGATTTTCCTGTAAAGGACGGCGGCAGCCTTCCATCCACAGCGCTCCGCAATACCAGGCGAACATTTCGTTCTGGAGTCCTCCGGAAATTGATTCAAACTCTTCCCATGACGCGCCCCTTTCCT
>JARGOD010000131.1 GCA_029210205.1 Verrucomicrobiales bacterium
ACTATGACATGGCGATCATCAATTACGCGAACCCTGACATGGTCGGCCACACCGGCGATGTTCCCGCTGCAATCAAGGCCGTTGAATGTGTCGACGACTGCGTTAGACGCGTTGTTGAGAAGGTGCTTTCGCTTGGGGGTAAATTGCTCATTACGGCAGACCACGGTAACTGCGAGACAATGATCAATGCGGACGGCTCACCTCAGACCGCGCACACCACGAACCTCGTGCATCTCATCTACGTGGGTGACGATGGTGACGAGGTGAATCTCAGCAGCGGCAAGTTGGCGGATATTGCGCCCACGATACTGGCGCTCCTGGGACTTGAGCAGCCGGAAGAGATGACAGGAGAATCGCTCTTGAGCGCGAAATAGGCTCCGGGAATTCGCATCCCGAAACTCGAAAATGGTGCTGAGCAAGGCGCCATGCGAGGAGTAGTCGTCACTGTCAAAATTGCGGTCAAGCCGAACCAGACCGCCGGACCAACCTAAAGATCCTTTTCAGTCGGAGGAAATCGCTTCCGCCCGGCGCTGTCGACAGGCTCCCCGTTCCGAAGACTCCACCATTCTGGAGCACGCTCTTCATCGAAGTGTGGATTCGGGATCGGCATACGTGCAATGACTGACTGCTGCCACGCCTGAAGTTTTTTCTTCAGATCGGCGACGCGTCCGGCCTTCTCACTGGAGAGATCGTTCTTCTCTCCGATGTCGTCGGCAAGAAAGTAGAGTTCCACTTCGCCCGTGTTATCGAGATACTGAAGCAGTTTCCAATCGCCCTCACGGATCGCGGCGGCGGGGCGGTGGTGGTGATAGTGCGGGTAATGGAAATGGACTGCGGGGCGCCCGAGTGGGGCTCCGGGTTCCTTGAGAGCAGGCACGAGGCTGACCCCGTCGATGGTTTGATTGGCGGGGAGCGATCCACGGGCGAGCTCCGTGAAGGTGGGATAAAAATCGTAGCTGATCGTGATCGCGGACGATTTGGTGCCTGCTTTCACCATCTCAGGATATTTGACGATGAGTGGGACGCGGATGCCGCCCTCGTAGAGTTGGCCCTTTTCTCCGCGAAGGGGAGCGTTACTGGTGACATTGTCATCAGCGTGCTCTTGATAGTCATATCTGCGATAGAGTCCGCCGTTGTCTGAAGAAAAAGCGATCATCGTGTTCTCCGTGGCTCCCGCTTTCTCCACAGCGGCGACAACCCGGCCGACCAAGTCATCGAGTTCCTCGGTCATCGCGGCATACACCGGGTGGGGAAGATCACGGCCCATCTCCTCCGCCTTTTTCTCATACTTTGCGACGAGATCTGACCGTGAGGCGAGGGGGATGTGGACGGCGTAAGGCGAAACCATGAGGAAAAATGGGCCGTCTTCCTGCTTCTCGATAAACATCTCTGCCAACTGCGCTTCGAAATCGGTGCGGAATTGATCCGGCGCCGGCTTGATCTCAGTTGCCCCGTACTGGACTCGAAATTTACCGGGAAGGAAGGGTCCGCCCACGACAGCGGTCCAGTCGTAGCCCTGATTCGCCGGCTGAAACTGCGGGCCATTGCCGAGGTGCCACTTTCCAACATAGCCGGTCGAGTATCCTGCTTCTTTTAACGTTTCCGCGACGGTGACCGTATCGAGTGGAAGCGCCATTGTCGTGAGTGGCGTCTGGACGCGTTCGAAGGGACGCCAATGGCCTGGAATGTGAGCAGTGATGCCGATGCGGGCCTGGTTCTGGCCGGACTGCACCGCGCAGCGTGTTGGGGAGCAGACGGCGCCGGCGGCGTAAAAGTCTGTGAACTTCATCCCGTCAGCGGCGAGTTGGTCGAGATGTGGGGTTTCAATGAAGTCGTTTCCGTATGGTCCGATGTCGGCCCATCCGAGGTCGTCGGCCATGATGAAAATAATATTCGGCTTCTCGGCAAAGGCGCTGGCGCTGAGCAGCAGTGGGAGAACAAGAGCGACGAGCTTTTTAGTCATATCGTGATTGTGAGCGAATCCGGCGGAAAGAAAAGGACGTCATAGTGCCTTTTCCTGTTTGGAATGACGTCGTGATTCGTCTTAAAAGTATGCGGATCAGAATTCAAACTGTCGAGTTGACTCGCGTGCAGCGTATTTGGCTGCATTTGAATTGTCCGGCACGGAGTCTCCAACAGCTGCGCTTTCACCTCGCCGGAATTTTGCGGGAGTTTGCACCCTGCTCCGGTTTGTGCAAAACGCTGCAAAAATTCTGATCCGACTTGGTTTGCGAAGCGTTCGGTTCTGCAGGACTATTTCGCATGAATTTCGCTGCTTCCTTCCTCTCAGTCTCTTTTCTGGCTATCGCGACCGCTCTCGTTCTTCCCGTAGAGGTCTCTGCTGACGACAAAGGCAAAGCGATGCGACACGGTCGAATGAAGAAAATGACCTGTGCGGGCTGTCATGGGATGACGGGTAATGGTGCGAAGCGCGACGGACAACTTGTCGCGCCTGCCTACGGGGATTCGGTCATTTTGAAAACCAATCCGGAGATGCTCGCGTTGATCATTCTCAAAGGTATCTCCAGTGAAGGCAGCAATTACAGCGGTGCGATGAACGGGCTCGAAAAGATCTACAATGATCACGATCTCGCCTCGGTGATGACCTTCGTTCGCAATCGCTGGGGCGGTCACGATGACTACATTACCGATGAGCAAGCAGCAGCCTGGCGCGCGAAGTATGCTGACCGGACCACTCCGGTCACTCAGGCAGAACTGGAGGAATCACGCAAATCGGCCTCGCCCTGATCCCAAAATTTGACTAACGTAAATCGATCATGAAGAAGACTATCCTTACCCTCCCTCTCCTTGCTGTGGCTTTCCTTTCGCTTTCGACTCATAATGTCGAAGCTCATTGTCAGGTTCCTTGCGGAATTTTCTCAGACCAGGCCGAATTTGAAAAGATGCTCGAAGCACAGACCACGATTGCGAAAGCGAATGTGGAAATGGCAAAACTTATCGAAGAGAACACGCCTCTGGCAGTCAACCAGGCGACTCGCTGGATCATGACAAAAGAAGATCACTGCAAGAAAGTGATCGAAAGTGTCTCTGAGTATTTCATGGCCCAGCGCATCAAGCCGGATGCTGAAAACTATGAGACAGCGCTTCTCGCGGCTCACACCGTGATGCGTGCCGCGATGAAGGCGAAGCAGGACCCATCAGCTGAAGTCGCAGAAGCGCTCAAGACCGCGATCTTCGATCTCTATCGTGCGTATGAGGGCAAAGAGCCTGACTTCCACTCACACTGAGGTCCGCCATTTCCGAATCTACGAAGAGCTCGACTGGAATCTCCGGTCGGGCTTTTTTTGTCGGATCTGCTCAGCTTAGAACTCCCTTCACGATCTCCGCATGATTCACGCCGGTGAGCTTCTGCTGTAGGCCCTGGAAGGGAACCGTAAGATGTTTGTGGTCGAACCCTAAGAGGTGCAGAAGCGTGGCGTGGAAATCATTGACCCGAACAGGGTTGAGTGCGGCATCATACCCTATTGGGTCAGTTTCGCCGTAGGTCGTTCCCGCCTTCACGCCGGCTCCGGCCATCCAGAGAGTGAAGGCGCTTGGGTTGTGGTCGCGGCCTTTCAGAGCCATTTCCTGGCCCCCTCGATTTTCCCGCATCGGCGTGCGACCAAATTCTCCGCTCCAGACGACGAGGGTGTCTTCGAGCATTCCCCGTTGTTTGAGGTCGGTCAAAAGGGCCGAGATCGGTTTATCAACGTTGCGGCATTTGTCGATGAAACCGCGATTGAGAGCGGTTTGCTCAGACGCACCATGAGAATCCCAACCCCAGTCAAACAACTGGATGTAGCGCACGCCGCGCTCGGCGAGACGACGGGCGAGGAGGCAGTTATTGGCGAAACTTTCTTTGCCGGGTTCAGTCCCGTACATTTCGTGAACACTCTCCGGTTCTTCGTCAATCGACATGACCTCGGGGACGGCCGTTTGCATGCGGTAGGCCATTTCGTATTGCGCGATCCGAGTCAGCGTTTCCGGGTCGCCGAACTCATCGAAGGTGCTCTGGTTGAGTTTATTCAGCGCATCGAGCGCGGTGCGGCGAACCTCGCTATTCGTCCCGGCGGGGTTGGAAACATTGAGCACCGGATCGCCGACAGAACGGCACTGCACCCCCTGGTAGACGGACGGAAGAAAGCCGGCGCTCCAGAGTGCTTTGCCAACACGGGGAAGGCGTCCTCCAGACAGAAGCACCATGAACCCGGGCATGTCGGCATTTTCCGATCCCATGCCCCAGGTCACCCACGATCCAATCGACGGGTAGCCAATCTGGGCGTGGCCGGTGTGGACCATGAGCTGCGCCGGGCCATGATTGAACTGATCCGTGTTCATCGTTTTGATGAAACAAAGATCGTCGGCGTGTTTCGCGAGATGAGGGAGGCGGTCTGAGATCCAGGCACCGGAGTCGCCATGCTGTTTGAACTTCGCCTGCGGACCCATCATGTTTGGTGTTCCCTGAATAAAGGCGAAGCGCTTTCCTTCGAGGAATTCCTGCGGGCAGGGTTTGCCATCGAGCTTTTCCAACTCGGGCTTGTAGTCAAAAAGTTCCAACTGGCTCGGTGCGCCAATCATGTGAAGATAGATGACGCGTTTCACCTTCGGATTGAAGTGTGGCTGCAGAGCGCTGAGCGGATTGTCCGCCTCGTGCTGAGGCGTCGCGGCTCCACGTGCCAGTTGATCACCGAGGAAGAATCCTCCCATGCCCGTCGTACAAGTCTTCAGAAACTGGCGGCGAGTGTCCGCTTCCAGGTTCCGCTGGTGAAGTTCTTTGAGAAGAGTTTCGGGATTCATGAGGGGGCGGCGCGGAGCGCCGGGAAAAGGTGGGAAAGTGAAAGGTAAAAGGGTTTAAGAGCTTTCGAGTTCAGTTAGGGGATGGTTCCGGGGACTTACTTTTAACTTTTTACCTTCCCACTTTTTACGCCTCGCTTCGCGAGGCTACTTCGTGAGGACTTCGTCGAGATTCAAAATCACCTGAGCAACAATCGTAAAGGCGGCGCCATCGGCGGTGCCCGCCATGCCTTTTTTCAGTTCGGGTTCGGACGCATATTGCGCCTCCAGTTTCTCGAAGAGGCCGACGAGTTCGCTCAGCTTCTCGCTAGAAGGTGGGCGTGCCGTCGCGATGCGGTAGCCAGCAGACAGTTTTTCCGCGACCGTTCCTTCGGTGTCGTATTTCATGCGTCGGGCGAGGCCTGCGGCTGCTTCGGTCATGGCTTCATCGTTGAGCATCGTGAGTGCCTGGAGCGGGGTATTGGACTGCAGGCGTCGCGGGTTGCAGAATTCGCGTGAGGGGGCGTCGAAAGTGGCCATCGAGGGAAAGGGGATACTTCGTTTTGTGTAAGTGTAGAGGGCCCGACGATAGCGATTCTCTTCCCCGCGCTTCGGAGTCTCCCACTTGTCTCCGGCCTGGAATGGTTTCCAGACACCGGTGGGAATCGGCGGATGGACGGGAGGTCCACCGACCTTTTCCGTGAGGAGTCCTCCAATCGCAAGCGCTTGGTCGCGGAGCACTTCGGCGGCGAGGCGATTGCGGGGTCCGCGGGCGAGGAGGCGGTTTGCGGGGTCTCGTTCGATCAACTCAGGTGAGGCCTTTGCTGACTGCTGGTAGGTAGAGGAGTTTACTATTTCGCGGATAATTGATTTAACACTCCATGCGAAGTCATTTTGAAATTTCAGAGCAAGATGATCGAGCAGCTCAGGGTGGCTTGGTTTCTCTCCGGACGAACCAAAATCTTCCAATGTTGCGACGAGGCCTGTGCCGAAGAGTTGTTCCCAAATCCGGTTAACGAAGACCCGGGAGGTCATGGGGTGGTCGCCGGAGACCCACCATTTCGCCATCTCGAGGCGGCTTGGATTTTTACTGTTGGAAAGCGGCGGCAGGCTGTCGGGGAGCCCTGCGGTGACGGATTTGTCTTTTTCCAGGAAATTGCCGCGTGCAAAGACATGCGTTGGGCGGGTGATGGAGGTATGTCGCTCCGCCATGACCGGTAGGGTCGTTGAAGGGATTTTCTTTCTCTCTGCTTGCAGAGCAGTGAGACTTTTGGTTAGGCCGCTTCGTTCCTCTGACTTGGCAAAAGCGATCAACGCAGGGTCCGAACTGACTTCGAAATAGCCGCGTTTGATCACGAGAGGAAATGCGCCGAGGAGGAATCCTTTGTTGGAAATGCGAATTCTAAGGGTCTTCTCACCGGGAGCGATCGGCTCCGCCGGAATGATCGTGAGCTCCCGTGCATGGTGCATGCGGGTCCAGGCCTGGAATCCGTTTCCACTCTTTCCGATGAGGGTATCAGGTTTGTGGGGCAAAAAGGGGATATCGGCGATGCTGGCAGCAAAGGCGATCTTCGTGACCTCGTTTTTCTCGTCGAGCAGCTCGACCTCGAGTTCGCTGACTTCGAATCCCCACTCGGAATCCTTGAGCGCCTTTTCAGTATCAGTAGGGAGGACGGTGAGTTTGAATCCGGTGATCGACTTCCCCGATTCCGGCAGGGTTGGGTAGAGACGATAAATGGGGCCGCGCTGCACGGTTCCCTTCGTGAAAAAGTGGTGCTGTTCGTCGACCACTTCATTCTCTATAATGGTGTTATTGCTAGTGCTGACGTTGTCGAAAGCGAGCGGGGTCCAGGAGACTGACTGAGAAAGCTTACGTCCTGATTTCCAGAGCCGGGTTTGGAGGTCACGAATTTCACGATCGAGTCGCGCTGCATCTTCCCACTTAGACGGGTCGTTCGGAACCTGGAGAAGCGGCTCGTCGTTTTTTAGATCAGAGTCGGCGGTGTTGTTAAAGAAAGCCATGAACTCGTAGTAGTCGTCATGGTGAAAAGCCTCATAGGGGTGGTCGTGGCATTGAACGCAACCAAAGGTGATCGATCCCCAGGTCTGCCAGGTCGTATTGACCCGGTCGATGACTGCTTCGACGCGGAACTCTTCGTCGTCGGTGCCCCCTTCGTTGTTGGTTTGCGTGTTGCGATGCGCGGCGGTGGCAATGAGATCGTTGATCGTGGGTTTGGGCAGAAGATCTCCAGCGAGTTGGCGGATCGTGAATTGATCAAACGGCATGTCATCATTGAAGGCATTCACGACCCAATCGCGGTAGGGCCAGATGTTGCGTTTGCCGTCCTGTCCAAGGCCACGGGAGTCGGCGTAGCGCACGAGGTCGAGCCACATCGTGGACCATTTTTCGCCGAAGGCAGGGCGGGCGAGTCTCTCATCGACGGCTGCGGAAATAGCTTTGTCAGGGTCCTTCGCGTGATCAGCGATGAAGGTATCCAATTCTTCAATCGAAGGAGGAAGCCCCGTTAGATCGAGAGAAAGCCGACGAAGGAGTCGTGCTGCCTGTGCTGGAGGGGAGGCCTTGAGGCCCTCTTTCTCAAGCCGGGCCAAAACAAAATGATCGATCCCGGATCTCGCTGTCTGATCTTTCGAAATCGTCGGTAATTCCGGGCTCACCGGTGATTCGAACGACCAGTGTCCTGCCCAGTCGGCCCCTTCCTCGATCCACTGACGAAAGAGGGCGATCTCATTTTCGGTGAGTCCCTTCGGATGCTCATCGGCAGGTGGCATCCGGTCAATGTCATCGTCGGGGAGAGTGATACGGAAAAATAGTTCCGAGGCGTCGACGTTGTTTGGCACGACAACAGGATTCCCGGTGTCTCCCTCGAAGTTGACGACTTGGTTCTCGTAAACAAAAGAGACGCCGCCTGCCTGTTTCACTCCCCCATGGCAGCCGGTGCATTTTGCATTGAGGATCGGGCGGATATCCCGAGCGAAGTCGATTTGGTTTTGGGCGTGAGCCTGCGAAAAGAGACTGACCAAAGGCACGAGGAAGAATCCGGATGATAGTCGAAGGTTCACGCTAAGAAGGTAACGAACGAACGAGGACAGAGCAGCCCCGTATTTGCGGCACCTTTTTCTGCGTAATGTCGAGTCACTGATTTGCTGTCCGATACTTCCACTCGGTCTGATAGCGGAATGGAATGGTGAAGTCTCGTTGCTTGAGAATCACGGCAAATCGCTCTGTCTGCGGTTCCACAATCATGGATAGTGGAACGTTTTTGCTGGGGCTTAGGTTTTCCATCGTCGGCAGGGTCAGAGAGATCTCTTTCGCTTCGGTGTAGCCGTTCCGAAGATAAACCACTACAGCACCGTCGATATTCTCGGCACGAGTGCTGACTTTGTCGTCGCGACTAATTCCGGTGCGATGACTTTCGAGAGTGGTTAGATCGGAGGTGCGATTTGAAGAGGGGTTGAAGGCCGGTTTGCCGGGGTGGTAGGCGTAGTAGGTTTTTCCCTGCTCTGGTGAAACAGCTTCGTTCCTGGTTCCCAGAAACCGGGTCGGAATCGTCCGGAGTTTTCCGGACGCTGTCGGAATTCCGACATGGAAGTGGAGGTGAGGGCCAGTGGATCGTCCTGTGTTACCGCTCAACCCGATTTTTTCCCCGGCTTCAACAGTTTGGCCGGGCCGGACGAATGCTCCGCCGCGAATGAGATGAACGTATTCTGCAAGCGAGCCATCGTCGTGGAGGATGGTGATGTAGTTCCCATCTTTCGCGAACGATTTAGCAGCGCCGCCCCGATTGGAATCTGTTCGCACGGTGACCACGGTACCTGAGCGGGCAGCGTGGATCGTGGTTTTTTCCGGCATCGTGAAATCAATCGCATATTCACGGCCCGGGTCAGAATGAGAGAACTTACCGTGATATCCCTGGCTGAGGAAGTGTTTGCTGCCGTGCTCGAAAGGCAAAAGATAGGCATGTGAGTCATCGTGCTTCGCTGATTGGAAATCTCCGGTAACGAACTCGTACTCGTAGTTGAATTTATTGCGGCCGATCCGATTGACGATTTTGAGATCAAAAAGGTGAATACCAGTAGAACCGTTCGTGACGACGGTTTGGAATGGCACCGGTGCGGTGGATCTCAGATTCTTCAGTGAGGTGAGGTTCACCTGAAGACTCCGTGGATAATCGTCGGTAGTTCGGGCGTAAATGCGATAGCCGCCATCGATCTTTTCCTGCCAGACTTTCAGCGATTCGTCCTTTGC
>JARGOD010000132.1 GCA_029210205.1 Verrucomicrobiales bacterium
AAACGGCTCAGCCTTTATGCCGCAACCGCTCAGTCCTTAGCTTGACGCGATTGGGATCGGGCTTGTCCATCGCCGGCTTGTTAGGTCCGTTGGGATAGCGGCTCTTTGCGCTCTTCGGCTCCCGGATCACCCTTCCGAACTCGTGCGTAACCTTGGCTGGTCAGTGGGTCTGCACGAAGCAGAGGAGCCACTACATCGAATAGCCGATCAGCGTCGGGTCCATACATGTAGAGCGTGCCACCGCCGTCACCAAATTCGTTCCCATCGAATTAGCCGACACCGGCAGAATCAATAGCGTCCTCCAGTTGTTTCTCTAGCTCGTATATTCTTTGCCGTTCAGCGTCCGAGCCAAATTTGTCGTCGGAAAGTGGGAATCTAACAATCACAGCTTGTTCCGCTTCGCTCTCAGGCTCATTCGGCGGCGAGGTGCGAAAGATCGATTGGAGGAATTTCTTCATTTCTCAGACCTAACAGTATTTATTAGTATCACCTCACCAACTGATATCCCATGAGGCAGTCACCGCTGAGAATGTCCTCCAGCCCCCATCTCAGCAAGGTTTTTCTGAAATATCAGGGTCTATCCGGCTTCGCCGGGTCGCCTGTTTTCAGGGTCTCTGCTCATGCTGATATCACTCGTCAGGAATGGCGGGAATTTACGAATCTTAGATTTCCCTGATGCGTCGGCGTTCCTTTCACCGACATGAATTCAAGGTTCAGCCTTCCGATTTTGGACTTCCTGCCGGAAATCTTCAGCCCTAAGGAATCTTTCGACCCGTCCGTCGCCCGCATTAGCGTTCCCATCGCTGAAACTTTCGCGCGACGCTTTTTCTTGGCCAAAAATTCTCTTCCCTGGTCCTCATCTTCATCTTTCTCTCCGGCGCGGGGTCGGAGTCAACAGGGTTGGGTCGATCACTCAAGAGGGGTGGGTCACTGAGCTCATGGCTGCGTTTCGTCAGTAGCCAAGGACGGAAAATACGACGATAGTCATCAAACTTCCTATGCACCTACTTGCCGGTATCTTCGATATTTTCGCTTCTGAGGGAGCGATGACGACTTTTAAATGGACGATCATCATTGCGCTGATCTCGATCGGGTTTTTGGGAACTTTTCTCCCCGTTCTACCCGGCACGACTCTAATTTTTGCGGGTTGTGTCACTCACTATTTTTCGATGGGAATGGAAGCGTCCGGACTCGCCTGGCAAGGGCTCGTCCTTATTACCGTCTTATATGTCCTCTCACTGATCCTCGACTGGTTCAGCGGGGCAATTGGCGCGAAATGGTTCGGATCGAGCAAGTGGGGTATCATCGGGGCGATTGTCGGGGCGATTGTCGGGATATTCTTTTCGCTCCCGGGGCTGATTATCGGGCCAATTGTCGGTGTCTTTGTGTTTGAGTTGGCTTTTGCCAAAAAGCAGGTCCGCGATGCTTCGAACTCGACGATAGGCACGGTTGTGGGCGGCATTGCCGGACTGATCGGAAAAATGATTCTCGCACTCGGAATGATCGCCTGGTACGTCGGGGACGTTTTTGTGATCAACTGAGTGGATTCCGCCCCTTTCCCCGAAAGGTGAAGGATTTGCAGCTTGCAGACGGTACGGGACTAGCTTTCACGTAAGAAGCTATGTCTATCGAAAGTGTTACCGAACGAAACGGTCCTGAACCTCATCGGATCAAACTCAAAATCGCAATCCTCGGGGGAGGTTTCGGCGGCGTTTACTGCGGACAAAAGATCGTCAAGGAGTTGAAGAAGACCGGAATTGATCCGCGGGATGCCGCGATCGTTTCGGAACAGAACTACATGGTCTTCCAGCCGATGCTGGCGGAGGTCGCAGGGGCTTCGATCCAACCTGCGCATGTCGTGAACCCGATCCGGCAGTTGTGTCGTGGGCTCCGCGTCTATCGCGGAAGCGTCGTCTCGGTGGATTTGAAGGCGAAGGAAGTTCACGTCAATACAGGAAAATTTTCCGCCGGAGTGATTCTCGAGTTTGAGCATCTCGTCCTTTCCCTTGGAGCTGAAATCGATCTGAGCCGTGTCCCCGGAATGCCCGAGCACGCTCTCCTCATGCAGAATGTCGGTGACGCGATGATTCTGCGCGCCACGATCATCAAGCGAATCGAGGAGGCAAATGCTGAATACCGCGAGGAGGTGAGAAAGCGCCTCCTCTCCTTTGTCGTCGTGGGGGGCGGCTACTCCGGTGTCGAGACTGCCGGCGAGATGCTGGACATGCTGCATGAGACGGCCAAGTTCTACACCAACGTTCCCAGGGAGGATATCAGGGTCGTTCTCGTTCACAGTCGCGAGCGGATTCTTCAGACATTGACCGATTCCCTCGGGGACTATGCCGGCAGAAAGCTCTCCGAACGCGGCCTCGAACTCTGCCTCAATGAAAGGGTCCGCGCCGTCACGGCGACGAAAGTTTATCTCCAATCTGGAAGCGAAATTGAAACTTCCACGGTCGTCTCGACGGTTGGAAATGCGCCCAATCAGGTGATTCGCCAAATCTGTGATCATCAGGACGTCCCGCACGAGCGTTACCGAATCAAAACCGATGAGTATCTTCAGGTCGAAGGCTTCGACTCGATCTGGTCGGTCGGCGACTGCGCTGCCGTCCCGCTCGCGGACGGGGGCGGTGACAGTTGCCCGCAAACGGCGCAATTTGCGATGCGTCAGGGGGCTTGCCTCGCGCAAAACATCGGGCGGAAGATGCGAAACGAGAAGCTGAAACCTTTTCTCTTCAAAGGCCTTGGTGAGCTCGCTTCGATCGGTCACCAAACAGCGGTCGCGAGCATCATGGGACTCCAGTTTTCAGGTTTCATCGCCTGGTTCATGTGGCGATCGATCTATCTCTCGAAACTGCCGGGACTTGATCGAAAGCTCCGCGTCGTCATTGACTGGACCCTCGATGTCTTTTTCCCCCGCGACATTAATTTGCTGAACCCCCGCTACACCCAGCTCTATCAGCAGGTCCATCTCGAACCCGACGACATTCTTTTCAATCGCGGCGAACCGGCGTTCTCTCTCTACGTCGTCCAGAGCGGGAAGATCGTGCTCAAGGATCAGGAAGGGAAGATCGCGAGAACAATCGACGAAGGTGACTTCTTCGGCGAGCGTGCCCTCGTCCACGGTGGCGGCTATCTCTACGACGCCGTCGCGGAAGGCCGGACTGAACTGGTCTCGCTCAGCGGAGAAGCGGTGCTGCCGTTTTTCCAAAGCAGCCGCCGTTTCCGACGGGTCCTCGCCAAAACCAGTGCCCAGGTTTCTGCAGAGGGCGAGATCAAAGCAATCGTTGATAAGCTGCACCCCACTACCCTCGAAGCCTGTGTCACTGAGGTGATGAGATCGAACGTGGCGACCCTTCGCGGTGACCAGACTCTGCGCGACGCACTTGCGCTTTTTCGCGAACGTCGCTTCAGCATCTACCCTCTCGTCGATGAAGCGGGCAAACTGACCGGGGTGATGAGTCGTGAGGACTTTTTCGACTTCATCAAACGGGGCGACATTGACGAAAATGCACGCCTCGATTCGATCGAAGGGATGAGCCTCCCGATCTGTCAAAACGACGCCACGGTTCAGGAATCGCTCGAAGGAATGGTGAGGATGGGGCGCTATAAATGCCTCATCGTGGATGCGGAAAACTGCCTCAAAGGCATCGTCACGGTGATGGACCTCATGGGTGAAGATCTCAAGAAAGAGGAAGTGGCGGCGACCTAGAAGGCAGGCGACGTCGTGAGACTTCCGCCCCGCGACAATCCAGCCCGATGCGATCTATTCCGCAGGCACGGGATCACAAATTCAGCTTCGTCTTTCCGGATTCTCAGGCAATTGCGTCGAGGAGGAAATTGCGGAGTTCGGCAATCGAGATCCGCTCCTGCTCCATGGAATCACGATGGCGCAGGGTCACAGTGTCCTTCAGTTCATCTCCGCTCTCACCGAGCGTATCGAAGTCGATCGTGACGCAGAAAGGAGTTCCAACTTCATCCTGACGACGGTAACGGCGGCCGATCGCAGCGGTCTCGTCATAGAAAACATTCATGTGCGGCGTGAGCATCGCTTGCACCTCACGGGCTTTCGCGACGAGCTCAGGCTTATTCTTCAAAAGCGGGAAGACACCGACTTTGACCGGGGCCATGCGCGGTGAAAAACGCATCACGGTGCGAGTTTCCTCTTTGCCTTTTTCATCGGTCACAGTCTCTTCATCGTAGGCTTCGCAGATCAGGGCGAGGATGGTACGATCACAACCGGCACTTGGCTCAACGACATGGGGAATGAGTTTCTCCTTGGTTTCATCGTCAAAGAAATCGAGCGGCTTACCGCTGTGCTCTTTGTGCTTCGTGAGATCGTAAGCGCCGCGATAAGCAACGCCTTCGAGTTCCTGAATCCCGAACGGAAATTCGTATTCGATGTCGTAGGTCTTCTGCGAGTAGTGAGCTCGCTCGCCGTCCGGAATGTCGAGGACGTGGAGGTGCTCTCGAGGAATTCCGATCTCTTCGTAAAAGGTGAGACGACGCTCGAGCCACTCGTCGGTGAGGGCGAGACCGTCCTCGGCGCGGCAGAAAAATTCGATCTCCATCTGCTCAAATTCACGCGAGCGGAAGGTGTAGTTCCGCGGATTGATTTCGTTCCGGAACGACTTGCCGATCTGGGCAATCCCGAAGGGAAGCTTGACCCGATTCGTCTCGGCGACGTTTTTGAACTGAACAAAAATGGACTGTGCCGTCTCGGGACGCAGGTAAGCGACCGCGCTTTCATCGCCATCATCGGCAGAAGCACCCATGTGGGTTTTGAACATGAGATTGAACTCGCGTGGCTCGGTGAGGAGCGATCCGTTATCCGGATTGTATTTTGTCGTCTCCGTCAATTCCTCGCTCGACTCCCCTGACAGCTCCAGCTTCTTCGGAGCAATCTGTTTGTCGGAAAGAAACTGGGCGTAGTATTGTTTCGCCGTCTTGCGAGCCTTGTTTTCGTCCTGATTTCCCCAGATGAGAACCGAGAAGGGGCGGTCTACGGACCAGTCGGATTCCTCATGCGAGGCTCCGGTGTAGTGGAAGGCAGTTCCGGAAAGTGGCTCAATCTGGTCGGCACGGAGGCGGGCTTTACTGAGGAGACAGTCACACATGGGATCGGAAAAACCGCCGACATGGCCCGAGGCCTTAAGCACATCCTGATGCGTGAGGATCGAACCATCGAGGCCGAGGATGTCCTCGCGTTCCTGCACATTCTTGCGCCACCAGTAATCCTTAAGATTGCGCTTCAACTCCGCTCCAAGCGGGCCGTAGTCCCAGCAGCCGTTGAGTCCACCGTAGATTTCAGCCGACTGGAAGATGAAGCCCCGGCGTTTGCAGAGGCTCACAATTTTCTCCATCAGGGCGGTATTTTTATCGGACGCAGCGTCACTCATGGCTCAAATTTCTAAAGATTTTAAAAAGAGGGGGACAAAATAGCCGACCCCCTTCTTCCGCAAGGGGAAAGTCGGACTCGTTTCGTCTGCGGCAACCCGAAGGTCTTCGTTACAGCTCATCGCCTATTTTCTCTTGACCTACGGGCAATTGTGCGGACATTGCCCGCCCGCAGGAAACGACAGTCTGTCCAGACCTGCCCTTATACTTTTAACGGAGCTTCACCATGGCAAGAGTTTGTAAAATTACCGGCGCTAAAGTCACCTCAGGTCGCAGAATCCACCGCAGTGGTAAAGCGAAGAAAAAGGGTGGTATCGGTCGTCACGTGACCAAAACGGTGAAGCGTCAGTTTAAGCCCAACCTGCGTCAGAAGCGCGTTTGGGTTCCTGAGCTTGGTCGTTACGTGAAAGTCAAAGTTAGTGCCCGCGGTCTTAAGACGATCGATAAGAACGGTGCGCTCAAGACTTTGACGAAGGCAGGCCTGATCTAGGTCGGTCTTTATTAGCAGCTTACGGTGTCTATGTCCGACACCTTCTATTCTGCGACCAGTTCGGATGCGGAAGGCATTAACCTGAGTCGGTTCATTTCGTTGTTGGGCATCGCCCCAACCACTTCCGCGACCTTTTCACCCAATCCGGGCGCCCCGCTCGAAAGCGCCTGGAAGACGTGGCAGGAAACCCGGTTTGTTCCTCATTACGCTCCTGCGTTTATCCGAACCTTCGGCGCCGCGATGAAGCTTCGAATCGAGACGATTGTCTCTGCAGACCTGGCTCTCGATTCAGAATTGCCGGAAGCGGCCAGGAAAAAAAGCCTCTCTGCGGGAAGGCCTTTTCTTGAAGGAAAGACTGAAATGAAAGGCCACCGGGAATGGATCCGCTTTGCCGAGAGAGTTGAAAAGAATCAATCGCCGGGGCACCTCTGTGTTCTCTTTGCACTCCAATCAGCCCTCTACCACCTTCCCCTGTCCTCCGCTCTCGAAGCATTTGTTTCCTTTGAGTTTCAGTCCCGAAGTGGAAAATTTCCATTCGCGGAAATGACCGCCGAAGAGAATCTTGTTTTCTCCTCTGTCCTCCCGCGTATCCCTCTTGCTGTTCGAAGCAATTCGGAGGAAATTGATGGCGAAAGCGGAAAGCTTCGGGCCATTTGAAGATAATAACAAAACATGTCGGCTGAGATCGAAGAAATCACCATCACTGAGGAGGAAACCGAGGTCGATCTCGATACGCCGTGGAATGTGATCGTCTACGACGACCCGGTAAACTTGATGTCTTTTGTCACGATGGTTATCCAACGAGTCTTCGGCTACGCAAAAACGAAGGCCGAAAGCATGATGATGGAGGTTCATCAGAAGGGCCAGTCAGTGGTCTGGACCGGGCAACGTGAACAAGCGGAATTATATGTGCAGCAGCTCCAGAGCCACCAGTTGCTCGCTGCGATGAAGAAGTCCGAGTAGGCTTAACCTTTTGGGCCATTCCAACGATAGTGCCCTATAATTTTCCACTGTCTGATCCCGGATTCAGTCACCGGACCGCTTCCGATATTGTGAACAAAGGTATCAGCTCCGGTGACGACTCCAATGTGCCAGAGTCCTTTTCCGGTAAGATCCCAGGCGACCAAATCTCCCGGTAGAAAAGAGGCGCCCTTTCCTTTCACTTCTGCACCCTGACGTTCAAGAAATCGCTGAAGATTGGGAACCCGACGATGATCGATGTTTCGATCCGGTCGTTTAAGTCCCCACAGTCTTGGATAGGCACTGAACTCGGCGCGCATGTCTTCATGGACGAGTTCCTGCAGATCCAACCCGAGGCTCCGATAAGAGCGGATGACGACGTCGGTGCAAACGCCAGTGTCTGCGGGGACGTCACCACCGGGATAGCTGAGGACAACGTAAGCAGGATCATATCGAACGCTCTGAGTGGTCCGGTAATTTGCCGCCGCGACAATCCTTTCTGCGAAGACTGCTCCCTCTTGAGCGGAAAGCATCTCAGCCAGCACCCAGACGCAGAAGAGGATAATCGAAACATATTTCATGGCAGAGTCTACGGTTTGACGCATAGACATCTTTCATTAGCAGAATGATTTTAGCAGGGGTGACCCGACCGCTTTAATTCACTCCTGAATCACCATTTGCGAATACAGATGGAGAGCACCGATTTCAGCCTGTTCAATGCTCATGCCTTCCCGCCCGGGAAAACACCATACCGGCCCCGCGTCTATCACCTGAGAGATGAAACTATCTTCGGTCGCGTTTGAAAATTCGGTTAAAAAGCCCGCCGCCGTTGTTCTGCTGAGGCGGACGAGGCTGAGCCTGCTCGTCCAATGGGTTCACCTGCTCGAGAACTGGAAATTGCTGCCCCGCTGGACCTGTGCGAAAGATTGAAGACCCCATGGAGTCGCGATACGAATACTCGTCCAGGTCCCCCGGATCAGCATCCTTGAGTTCAGTCGCAGCGTCACGAACCCGATTGTAATTCTCCTCAGTTAGATACTGCTCAAGAAATGCGCCCACGACAGGAGCTGCATTTTTGCCGCCACCCACTTTTTCGCCCGGTTCGCCTTCATAAATCACCGCGAATGAGTAGACCGGATACTTAGAAGGAAAATAACCGGCAAACCAGGCGATATTCTGCTCCTGAGCTACCTTCCACTGTCCCGTCCCGGTTTTGCCGGAAACCGTGATCTTGTGATACGCAGCTTTACCGGTTCCGTTCCCTGCATTAACGACGTCATACATGCCACGACGTACGGTGCGCAGAGAGTAGCCATCGATATTTAATGAATTGGAGACTTCCGTCGGAAAAGATCTGACGACCTCATGATTCAAATCCTGAATCTGAAGCACGAGACGGGGTTTCATCACTTCGCGCCCATTGCCCACCGCAGCCATCATTTTGGCAATTTGAAGTGGAGTCGCCTCCACTTTGCCCTGCCCAATACTCATCACCGCTTCTTCGCCGTCCGACATCATGTATCCATACTTGTCGAGCCACCAACGGTTGTTCGGAATAAATCCTTCCACTTCATTGAGTGGAATCCCTGTTTTCTGGCCTAGACCAAGACGGGTCGCCATGTAACTCATCGAGTCAGCGCCGGCGGAGACTGCGACCTCATAAAACCAGGTGTTGCATGATCTCGTCAGGGCGGTGACGACATTCATCATCCCCTCGCCCTTCGTGTTCCAGTTTCTCATCGTGAGATTTCCAATTGTCCAGGCATTGGGACAGGGATACATATCGCCTGCAGAAACATACCCACTTTCGAGAAACCCCAGCGCAACAGGCACTTTAAAAGTTGATGCAGGAGGATAGGCCGCACGGTAAGCGCGAGGGAATAGTGGCTTGGCAGGATCCTCGACGAGGGCGCTGTATTTTTCCTGCGAGATCGAAGGAATGAAGTCATTGGGGTTAAACTGCGGATAGCTTGCCATCGCAACAACATCCCCACTTCGAACGTCCATCACGACCATAGCGCCACGCTTCACTTTCTCCGCGAGAAGCGATTCACAGATTCGTTGCATCTCCAGATCAATCGCCGTGACAACATTGAAGCCGGGCTTGGGATTGGCGAGGATGTCCTCTTT
>JARGOD010000133.1 GCA_029210205.1 Verrucomicrobiales bacterium
CGGATCGAGGAAAGGATAAAGTCGTAGGCCGCTTTGCCGGTTGATGCGCTAATCGTTCCGGGCTGAAACCCCTCACGATCAAAACACTGCGGATCAAAAACCGCAGGTCGCACGAGCCGGGCGAGTTCTTCTTCGCCAATCGAAGGAAGAGGGGGAGTCTTTCCTGTCGCGGCGGCGCAATCTTCAAGCACCGAGACGTCACCGATCACCACGGGGGTACAGAATTCCATCACCTGCGAGTTCGCAAGTAAATCGAGACAGATCTCAGGACCGACGCCGGCCGGGTCGCCCATCGTAATCGCAATCGTTGGTTTCCTACTCATTCTATTTTGACCGGGGAAAAGTGAACCCCTTATCGAGGTAATACGCTACCGCGATTCTTGAAAAGAGGAGATAATTTCGAACTCGCCGTTCTTCGTTGATTCACCTAAGAAATAATATCGATGAAACCGCATCAACTTTTCCTCATGACCCTTTTGCTATTGGGATGGCTTCAAGTCCGTGGCGAAGAGTCGTCAAAACCTCCTTCGGCAAACTTCGATCTCACGCATTGGAAACTGACTCTTCCAGTCAACGAAGCCGGTGAACTCTCGGGTAAGGCATCTGAAATTCAGGCCGCAGAACTCTCCGAATACACTCACCCCGACTTCTTCTACAGCGACGAAAATGGTGGAATGGTGTTCCGCGCCCCCGTGGTCGGTGCGACGACCGAAGGAAGTGACTACTGCCGAACCGAGCTGCGTGAGCTAGTCGATCCTGCAGACGACAATGTCTGCTGGGCGGCGCCGGGGACTCATGTCCTCAACGCAAGATGTCGTGTCAACGAAGTCCCAAGCTCTCAGAAAGTGATCATCGGGCAAATTCACAGTTCGACCGGAAAAGCGAAACCGCTGATCAAGCTGCAATTCTTCAAAGGCAGAATCGAAGCTCTCATCAAAGAGAGTCCGACCAAAGGCAAAGACCACAAACTGACCTTCCCCGACGTAGGGCTCGGGAATGACTTCGACTACGAGATCAAGTTCGAGGGCGGGCTGCTCAGCATCACGGTGAACGATCTCACTCAATCCGCTGACGTCTACGAGATGGACGCTGAATGGGCGGATCAGGAATTCTATTTTAAGGCTGGTTCCTATGTTCAGGATCATGAAGGCCCCGCAACCGAAGGCGGCTCCGTCACGTTCCTGAAACTGAAGGTCGGCCATTCTTGAGGGTGTCGAAGCGGCCTGTAAAAAAACAGATTGCCTCAGCGAGCGAAGTTGCCAGAGTCAAATCAATGGAAATCGACTTTTCATCAACCACCAAGTCGACATGAGATTTCAGCTCAATCTCACAACGAGATGTTGGTGTCTCGCTGCTTTGTTCCTCTTTGTCAGTATTTCAAAAGGACGTTCCGAGACCTTTGCTGAGAACTTCGTTAACCGGATAAGCACGAGCGTTCGAGATCTGACCGCAGAGAGGGATGCCTTAAGAAGTGAACTGGCGGAAACACCGGAACCCGTCCTCGTGCAGCCCTCTGCTCGACTTGGGTTTCACTCACACACTTTTTTTGAGCAGGAATCTCCCGATGCAATAGTCCTGGATCTTGGAGAGTCCTATCGCGTCGATCTTGTTTCACTGGTTCCAGTCAAGATCGACAATCCTCTCTACGCAGCAAGCGACTACGGCTTTCCGCTGCGGTTCTACGTCGAGGCATCGCAGAGCGCTGACTTCTCAGAAAGCCGGATCCTCATTGATCAGCGAGAGTCTGACTTCCCGGCACCGCTCGGCTTGCCGGTGACTTTCGAAACAGAGCAAACCGATGCCAGATACATACGAATCACTTCGACAAAACATCCGCCCAACCTGGAGCACTTTGTGTGGGCGCTGGGGGAGATTTGCGTCATCTCAGGGAATCGGAATGTCACCACTGATGCCGTGGTTAAGTTTAATCGCGGCTCGCAGATTCCCCCTATCTGGGCACCGGAAAATCTCGTCGATGCCCACCACATAGCGGCAATTCCACTCTCAAAGAAAACAAGTCCGAGCAACGGCTGGCTCGCCGAACACGGAACGGATCCAGACCGCAGTAAATGGGTCGAGGTCGATCTTGAAGGTACCTACGACATCGACGAAATCCGTCTCATTCCGGCGCGTCCTACGGACATGGCAGACACACCGGGCATGGGATTTCCTCCTAAATATCGAGTCGAGGCCTGGTCCAGTGAAACAGGGCAATGGATCAAGCTAAGAGAGTCGGGCAAAGGGACAGAAATTTCTCAGGGCGACAATCCCGTCGTCATACTCGCGAGAGGGATCACCGCCTCGCGAGTCAGAGTCACTGCTGAAAAATTATGGCAGCGAAATGACCGGGCCAATTTCGCACTCGCCGAAATGCAAATCTTCGCAGACGAAATCAACATCGCGCTCGGCAAACCGGTCACCGCGAGCGATAGCTTTTCAGATCCACGTTTCCCCCGATGGGCCCCGACCTTTCTTGTCGACGGCTACTCAAGCCAGTTTCAGCTCATCGATTGGCCGCAGTACCTGCTAAGCATAAACAGCTATCGGGACCTCACGAGGAAGCTGAAAGAAGTAGAGGCATTGCGATCAGAAAAGGTGGCAAAGGTGATGAAACACCTCGTATTTGCCGGCGGGGGAATTCTTGCCCTGCTGATTCTCATTCCCTCAGTTCTTCTCACCCGATCTCTGAATCAGCGTAAACGGGAAACCAAGCGCCTCCGTGAGCAAATCGCACGTGACCTCCACGATGACATCGGAAGCAACCTCGGCGGCATTGCACTCCTCAGCGAAGTCGACGAATTGCGTGAAGATCTCCCGAAGGAAGTGCGGGAAGATCTCGCTGAAATTCACTCCATCGCGACGAGTAGCAGCGAATCGATGCGTGACATCATCTGGCTGATACAAAAGGAAGAGACTAGCGCGCGCCAACTTATTTTGCGCCTTCGGGAAACAGCCCTCCAGATTTGCGGGAAAATGGAAATAGACTTTCAGACATTCCCCGATCCTGTCCCAAACCTTCCCGTCAGCCTCTCCGCAAGGCGCCACATCTTTCTCGCGTTTAAGGAAACCTTACACAATGTCAGGAAACACGCTGGCGCATCAAAGATTTCAATCTCTCTCCAGGTCGAACCAAGAAAGCGGACCATCAGCTTTGAGGTAAAGGACAACGGCAAAGGCTTTATCCACTCAGCCAATCTGACTGGAAACGGACTCTCTAATCTTGCCCAGCGGGCAGAGCGCTGTGACGGCGAATGCCAGGTCGAGTCCTCGCCCGATCGTGGGACTGTTATTCACTTTAAGGCAATTGTATCCTGAGTGGATAATGGAGAAACCATCGCTAATCGAAGTCTGGCTCGTCGAAGACAACGACGCCTACCGGCGGGGGCTTTCGAGAGCACTCAAATCCGTCGACGGCTTGGTCTGCGGTCGTCAATTCTCCTCTGCGGAATCGCTCTTCACGGCACTGCGTGAAAAGCACTTGCCCGATCTCATTCTCCTCGACGTGCAACTTCCCGGGATCGACGGCATTTCCGCGATCGCTGAGATTCGGCTGCAATCACCGGATCTGAAAACGCTGATTCTGACTGCATTCGACGACGACGAGAAAATCTTTCGCGCGGTCTGCGCCGGAGCTTCGGGCTACCTTCTAAAATCTTCCGACCGCGCTACCATCGCTGCTGCGGTGAATGAAGCGGTCGAAGGCGGCGCTCCGATGACGCCATCCGTCGCGCGAAAAGTCCTCGATCATTTTGCGGCCACGAAACCGGCTGCCGAGCGTGAGACTTATTCCCTAACGGAACGCGAGAAAGAGATCCTCCGGCTCATGGCGGACGGATTCATCAAAAAGGAAATAGCAGTCCAACTCGAGATCAGCGCTCACACAGTGAATACCCACATCCGCAATATTTACGAAAAGCTGCATGTGAATACCAACACTGGAGCCGTGGCAAAAGCCTTGCGGGAGGACTTGATCTAAGGAAAAGCGCCTCGCACGAAAATGCGATTTTGCTCTCGAGAGAATTTGGCAGAGTAAGGTCATGAAATTATTCCGCGAGCACACTTTGCTGATCACATTGGTTTTGGGAGCTGGTTTCTCGCCGGCGATCGCGGTCGATTTTGCCAGCGACATTCGGCCGCTACTCTCGGATCGATGCATCAAATGTCACGGTCCCGGTGACAAGAAGGGAGGCTTGAGACTCGATTCCCGTGATGCGATTCTCGAAGCGATTGATCAGGATGACCTCGCCAAGAGCGAGCTGCTCTACCGCCTCACGACTGACGTGGAGGAGGATCACATGCCTCCCAAAAAGGGTGGCACAAAAAAGCTCACCTCGAATCAGGTCGAGCTCTTCACTGAGTGGGTCATGGACGGCGTTCCGTTCGAGCAACACTGGGCCTACATCATCCCGGAAAAAGCAAAGATTTCCGGCGATGAGCATCCGGTTGACCACTTCATTGGAAAACGCCTCGCTGAAGAAGGATTCGAACCGAATCCGGCTGCTGATCCTGCCACTCTGCTCCGGCGGCTTTCACTCGACTTGACTGGACTGCCACCCAGTGTCGCCGAAGTGGACGCCTTCGTCTCGGATCCATCTGAGGAGAACTACGAGGCACAGATCGACCGCCTTCTCGCTTCGCCGCATTTCGGAGAAAAATGGGCACTTCGCTGGCTCGATCTTGCCCGCTACGCCGACTCCAACGGCTACCAGCACGACGACCTCCGGTCAATGTGGCCGTGGCGGGATTGGGTCATCAACGCGATCAACGACGACATGCCCTATGACCAGTTCACGATCGAACAACTGGCTGGTGATCTCCTTCCCAATCCGACGAAAGATCAACTGATCGCGACGGCGTTTCACCGCAACACGCCAACCAACTTTTCGGGCGGCTCGAAAGTTGATGAAGTCAGGGCGACTCTGATGATGGATCGCGTCAATGTGACAGGTCAAGTCTGGCTGGCGGCCACGATGGAATGTGCGTCCTGTCACGACCACAAGTTCGACCCCATCACTCACCGGGATTACTTCGAGATGTATGCCTTCTTCAATCAGAGTGTCGAGGAGATCGCCGTGTTGGGTGAAGGTATGTTTCGCAAGAAATTTATCGGAGAGACTGTCGAGGTTCCTACCGGCCGGGAGAATCCTGAGCAAGCATCGAAGCTTCAGGCTGAGTTGGACGAACTCGAGGCCCGGCTGGCTGAACTCAAGCAGAGCTCCACCCCCGGTATCAAACCGCAGATATGGAGCACTCAGAAAGAGATCAGAGCACTCAAAGCGGGTGTCGCAGAACTCGAGCCTGCCGTGGTTCACGTCCTTCGCGATTCCAGGACTCCTCCGGAAACCCGGATCTTCGAACGCGGTAGTTACCTCGCTCCCGGCGAGCTGGTTTCCACGGGAACGGTCGATGCTCTTCACCCCTTCCCGGAGGACGCTCCGCAGAATCGTCTTGGCTTGGCCCAATGGCTGGTGGCGGATGAGAATCCGCTTGTCGCCCGCGTCGCCGTGAATCGCTGGTGGGCTGAACTTTTTGGACGAGGTATCGTGGAGACTCTGGACGATTTTGGAATGCAGAGCGCACCTCCCTCTCACCCGGAACTGCTCGACTGGCTTTCGGTCGACTTCGTCGAAAACGGCTGGTCGCTCAAGTCTCTGCTCCGCACTCTGGTCACTTCTCACACCTACCGGCAAAGTGCTGTCATCCGCGAAGAAGTCGCCCTCGTCGATCCCGGGAATCACCTCCTCTGGCGTTCGCCCCGGCATCGACTCACCGCAGAATTGGTTCGCGACAATGCGCTTGCGATCTCAGGTCTGATGAACCGCGAAATGCACGGTCCTCCTGTCTTTCCCGCCCAACCCGAGGGTCTCTGGGATGAAATCGGCGGAGCGGATATCAAAACATACCCCACGTCGACGGGAGCGGATCAATACCGCCGCGGTATTTATGTGATGCTGCGTCGCGGGAACCCACACCCCTCCATGCTCAACTTCGATGCCGGTGACCGCTCTCTCTGCGTCGCGAATCGCCCCCGCACCAACACGCCTATTCAGGCCCTGACGCTCCTAAATGACCCGAACTTTGTCGACGCAGCGGAGGGGTTCGCCGGACTCATTCGCGACCGCGAGGGAGACGAATCAGCGAAAGCTCACTGGGCCTTCCGCCGGGCACTTTCGAGGGAACCTTCTAACGCCGAATCAAACGTTTTGCTTTCACTGCACGCGACCGACCCGACCTGGTTTGATGTCGCGCAAGCACTTCTCAATACCGACGAAACCATCTGCCGTTAACCCCTAATAAAATATGAATCCCTTTTCCCTTAACCCTGGATCCAGTCGCCGTGAATTCCTCCGGAACGGAACTGTCGGCATCGGAGCGATGGCGCTCGCTTCTCTGAACCGGGCGGAGTCTGCGACCAACCCGTATTCCTTCGGAACATCCAAAGGAGTGCATGCTCTCGATCACGCGCCGAAGGCGAAACAAGTGATCTTTCTTCACATGGTCGGTGGCCCGTCCCAGATGGATCTCTTCGATCCGAAACCTGCCCTCGCTCAGTATGAGGGCAGCTCATTACCTTCTGAAGTAACCAAGGGTCAGAAGTTCGCCTTCGTCGGACCGGACGCTAAAGTGATCTCTTCGCCTTATGAGTTCCGTCAACACGGTGAGTCCGGCATGGTCATGTCTGATCTCCTCCCGCGGATGAGCGGTGTTGTCGATGATCTCTGCATGATTCGCAGCATGAAGACGGATGAGATCAATCACAGCTCCGGCGAGCTGGTTCTCAATACTGGTCACCGTCTCATCGGTCGTCCCTCTTTCGGCGCCTGGGCCAGCTACGGTTTGGGCAGTGAAAATTCGGACCTTCCCGCCTACGTCGTTCTCACCAATGGAATTCCTGTCGCGGGATCTCCGGTCTGGGGTGCGGGGTTCCTCCCGGCTCAACATCAGGGAGTTCGTTTCCGCGGAGGGGCGAAACCCGTCTTCTACCTTGATGATCCCGAGCAAATCGACCGTGAACGCCGCAAGCGCATTGTCGACGGAACGAACGCGCTCAACCAGCTCTCTTTCGACCGGCTCCGTGATCCCGAGATTTCCGCGAGGATCAAACAGTACGAACTGGCCTATCGAATGCAAACGGCGGTGCCGGACATGGTGGACTTGAAAGACGAGAGCCAGTCCGTCCTCGACCTCTACGGAGTGAAAGATCCAGCGGAAGACACCTACGCCAAGAACTGCCTCCTCGCTCGACGACTCGTGGAAAGCGGCGTGCGCTTCGTCCAGATTTTCGTCCAGGGATGGGATCATCACGCTGACATCTACAAGAATTTAAAAGGCAAGTGTGAAGAGGTGGATCAGGGAACATCGGCGCTCATTACCGACCTCAAACAGCGCGGTTTACTCGACGAAACTCTCATCGTCTGGGGTGGCGAGTTCGGGCGCACACCGATGGCCCAGGTCGTCAGTGCGGGAGGTGACCCCACTGGTCCCGGTCGGGATCACCATAAGGAAAGCTTCACCGTGCTCATGGCCGGTGGCGGCGTGAAGGGCGGGCTTACCTATGGATCGACCGATGATTTTGGATTTGGCGTCAGCGAGAATCCCGTCCACGTCCACGACTGGCATGCGACCTGTCTGCACCTGTTAGGAATCGATCATGAGCGGCTTACCTACAAATATCAAGGCCTCGATGCACGACTGACTCAAGTGCACGGCCATGTGGTCAAAGACTTAATAGCATGAAAACCCGACGACAATTCATTAACACCAGCCTCGCAGCAGCAGCGGGCGCCTCCGTGACATCCTCTCAAGCTGATTCGTTTGGAGAATGGAAATCACTTTTCGATGGCAAGACGCTCAACGGCTGGAGAAAGATTCCCCGCATCAGTGTCGGCGGGGTGCTAGACAAAACCAGCACGCCGGAAGAAGTCGATGCTGCCATTGAGAAAACACTGTCATGGCACCGCTCTCAGAACTCACCTGCTCATCAGCACCTCGGCGATTGGCGGGTCATCGATGGAGTGATCGAGGGCGGACAGGATCCTCCCGGCAGCCGTCTTGGCGCTTACCTTCAAACTGAAGAGACCTATGGTGATTTCGAGCTTGAGTACGAAATGCGTCCGGATTGGCAAACGGATACCGGCGTGCTCGTGAGACAGCATCCAGCCGGCACGGTCGGTTTCCAGGTCCTCTGCGATCATCGTCCCGATGGTGGTATCGGTGGCTTTTTCACCAACGGTGTTGGCAGCTACCTCGCCGCACCCGTTGTTGTCGATGGCGATATGGATCAAGATTTCAAGGTCAAGAATCTGCGCGAGGGGAAAATCGAATCGAGATTTGCCCACGCCAAAGTCTCGAACGCAGCGACCTATGATCAATTCCGCGAGATCTGGAACGTGAACGACTGGAACCGTTTCAAAGTTAGATGTGTTGGCGCAAACCCGGTTCTCACCGTCTGGATTAATGATCTCGAAATGGCGACGCTTGACTCCTCCAACACGGGTATCGAAGGCTATGATACGTCCATCATTGAATCGCGAATTGGCAGACGTGGCCACATCGGTCTCGAAATTCACGACAACAATCCGAAGAAGGGTTGGAACCAGTGGGCGAAAGGCGCGGTGAGCCGTTGGCGAAATATCCGGGTCCGCGAAGTCGTCTGAGGTCTGTTGCTCAAAGGCAGAAGTGGAACCACAGCTCCAGTTCTTCTCCGTGTTTACGGATCGTGACATGCGATGGAGAAGCAGCTCACACTAAGAAGATGCGCTGTTTCTTCACCCTTCTCTTTCTTACCTGCGGAATTTACCACTCCCTCGTCGCCGACCAAAAACCAAACATCGTCATCTTTCTCACTGACGATCAGGGTTGGGGTGACCTCAGTGTTCACGGCAATACTAATCTCGAAACGCCGAACATCGACTCGCTCGCGCGTGACGGAGCCTCGTTTGAAAACTTCTA
>JARGOD010000134.1 GCA_029210205.1 Verrucomicrobiales bacterium
CCCTGCGCGAGGAGCTGAGCGCAGCGATTGAAGAGGAAAATTTCGAGCAGGCCGCTGTGTTGCGCGATCAAATCAGAGAACGGGAGAAAGGCATCGGCAGCGATGAATCTGAATGAATTGATCCACAGTTCCGGCGAGTGGCTGCGTGGCTCCGGCCCGAATGCCAATATCGTGCTCTCCTCGCGGATTCGGCTGGCGCGCAATCTCACCACCGCGCCGTTTACCAACCGGGCAACGCTGGATGAGCTGGAATCGGTGCTGGCAACCGTGGAGTCCGCTGTGTCCCGGATCCCGCACTTCAAAGACTCGACCTTTTTCCGGCTGCAGGAAATGACAGCGGTCGACCGGCAGTTTCTGATCGAGCGTCATTTGATGAGTCCCGCCCTCGCTGAGCATCCGGAGGGCCGGGCGGTCATTGTCTCCAAAGAAGAGATGCTGTCCGTGATGGTCAATGAAGAGGACCACCTGCGAATTCAGCTGATGCAGTCCGGCTTCAGCCTCGACAGCGCCTGGAAAGTGATCGACGCGATCGACAACGAGCTGTCCGGTCAGTTGCCCTATGCCTGGCTGCCCGACTTTGGATTTCTCACCGCCTGCCCGACCAACACCGGCACCGCTATGCGCGGCTCGGTCATGTTGCATCTGCCCGCGTTGGTGATGACCCGGCAGATGGAAAGCATCAAACTCGCCCTCGCCAAGCTCAACTACACCTCGCGGGGCTACTACGGCGAGGGCAGTGAAGCGATCGGCAACTGCTACCAGATCTCGAACCAGGTCTCCCTCGGGCGGAGCGAGGAACAGATCATACAAAACATCAACAGCCTCATCCACGACGTGGTTGAAAAAGAGCAACAGGCCCGCGAGTTTCTGCTCGAAACCAGCCGTCCCATGCTCGAAGACCGGATTTGTCGTGCCTGGGGCATCCTCAACAGCGCCCGGGTCATATCCAGTCATGAAACCATTGAGTTGGTATCGATGGTGCGCCTCGGTGTTGATGCCGGGATTATCGAAGATCTCGACTACCGCTCCCTCAACGAAGTGTTCATCCTCATCCAGCCCGCCCATCTGCAGAAGATCATGGGCAAACCGCTCACCTCAGCAGATAGAGACATCTACCGGGCGACCCTGATCCGCGAGAAATTCCAGCGCGAGCAGGGCGAGTAGAGTTGGTTCAGGAGCTTGTTGTAATCGATAGGGTCACGCTTCTATTCGTGATCGAAGAATTTGCCCCGGTTGCGCAGCTCACTGGCCTTGGCTTATTCGAGGATCGATGTTTTCCGGGTGAGGGCATCTCCATCTTTTCGCCTATAGTATTATCAAACGGTGATCTGAATCTCAACCGGAGTCGGAATACCTAACTGCAAGGCAATAGGTGTGTAAATATCGATGCTTTCATCGGGGAGCGAAAACGAAACAACTAGCGAATACCTAGTCAATTTGTCGAATTTGTTCAAATGATGTCGCTCCCGCCACCAGCCTACCGCCGGATGAACAGCAATAATATTGGAAAGTGCCAGGTCTGCCGCAGTGCCTGTCCAAATGTCAGAATGGATCGAGCCAACATTTCGAGCTTCTCCAATCGTCCAGTGATCTCCGGCTCCTTCTGTTCCCGGATGCTCGTCATCTTCACGAGCTTTACTGTTGATTCGCTGCACAAATTCATCTTGTGATTCGCCCGGTCCATTAAGTTCGAAGCGAAGAGCATGCGAAGCATATCGATAACGGTCTTTCCATCCGACCCGCCCGGGGCTCGGCTCAATAAAATAGGACAAAGTCACATTCATTTGGATCTCCACTTCTCCCAGGGTGGTGAGAACATCTGTTGGCCATGGCAATTCATAGAGATGCATATCCTTTGTGACATACCTACTGGCTGTTTCATGTTTTGCGAAAGGCTGTAGCTCCGCTTGAGCAATTAGAGATAAAGAATTGCCTGCACACGATAGCGCGCGTTCCAAATTTGGAACTCCGTATCCACAAATTTTTGTCAATTCGTAGTAGTCTGATTTTGTGTCGCCATGTAAATATTTTCTCTTTTGGGTTTCCGTCCATTCTGCAGAGTGAACGAGAAGTGCACGTACCGTTTCGGGCCAAAACTCCTGATACTCAGACTGAATCCGGGCAGCCATCCAGGCAGCCTGCGCGGATGCAATACTGGTCGCGAAAAATGGAGCGAATTGTGCTTCTGCCGGTCTGTAGTAGGTTGATAAAAGCTTGAGGTCTTCAGTATCAAACACACTGCCGGATTCGGTCTGTGCAATATTGCCTCCCTCGATCACTATTTCCGGCTTGATCGGCCATTTGCGTTTCGGCCACGTCACGGTTGTCGTGCTGTAAGGCGATATATCACCAGCTTCGGCTATCGCATGAAAGTGGGATAAGCTTTCATCCTTGATCAAGGTCTTTTCGGTTGCTGCGCCAACGGAAATAGCGTTCCATGCATGCGCAGGATCCTCCACTTCACATGTCAAATTAGCTTCCGGAAAACGCTTCCAATCTTCGGGCTCTTCTACGTTTCCTGCACTGATTATGATCAATCTCCGCAGGTCATCGATAGCTCCGGAAGCAAGCTGATCGATTTCGCCCGACCATGAAGAAGGGACGCCTCTCTCCAGATCGTCTGGCGAGGTTATCGCCATGCATATGACTCTTTTTCGCTCCGGAGCCTGGATCTCAGCTTCGGCGATCCCACGAGCAGTAAAATGTCCCCAAAGTTCTTTCAAATTCGAACCTGTGGGTGGCAGGATCTTGGCCGATTCCAATATGTGCTTCAGTTGTAACCCTTTGCCTGTGTCCAATGCCTCCAGAATGTCTCCATAACCAGCCGTTCCGGCCATTAACGTTCCATGCCCATTGTCATCAGCGGTTCCCCAGGCAGGGTCTGCTGCGTGACAATCTTCGTCTTCCAGAATTGGACTAAGCAGCATGTGCCCGTTGTTAACCCCGCGGTCGAGAATCAATACAGCAATGTTATCCTGATCATCAAATTCCGTTTGTTGAAGGAGTTGCTCCGCCCATTCAATTTGGTCGCGATTTTCTTCTTCGATGAAAAATGTTGCGACTTCCGGCACCGGTCGAAACTCTGCAATCGAGTCGGAGTGCTCTATCAATGCTTCCAAATCAGAGTTAGTTGCCAGTACGATTCGAACGGTTCTTTCAGGAAAATTAAGCCGTCCTTCACCCAACCGTATGTTCAGACTTTGGCATACCGATTCAAATTCGGCAATCGCATTCAAATCTTCGCTGGCCAGCCATACCTCAATCCAGTCCGGAGTGTCTCCCGGCAAACGGTTTGAATTTCCCTGCCAAAATGATTTCTCCACGATGGCTGCCCTCACGCTCCCAATACTCTCTACCAGAGGACCGTTTTTTGGCGTCGATGTCCCGTCTTTTTTCGGTCGGTTGTCATTGGTTGCATATTCTGTCACTTTTTTGAGAAAGTGAGAACTCTTGCTTTGTGGCACAAAGACCGTTGCCCGTGTCACATCCGCCCCGTTCTCTTTTTCCTGCCGGACATTCAAGAGGCGTACGCCGCTTTGCACGGCTTCGAGACTCTTGATGACCAAATCGAAACCCGGCTCGCTGGAAAATTGCAGATAGGCACCATCTCTTGACGATTTTGCGACGACTTTACGATCATTGGTCTCCTGCCACGCTGCATTGAGTTCCTTCTCTAATGCTGCTGCGTGATCCTTGCGGTTCTGCGGTTTGATATGTGGCGCACTGCCACCTCTCCGCGGACTTGAATAGTCTTCGCGCTTGTCAGATGGCCCTGGAAGGACCAAATGAGGGTATCTTTTCGGGGGCATAGGGTTCTATTTTTGGTTCGAAAGGCGGTTGTGAGATTGTTGCCGCTCGAAAATCATCTCTTTCAATATTGGGGTAGTGACTTTTGTTTTGTCGGAGAGAATCGCTTCCTTAATCGCATCCCGGCAAGCGCAGTCGAGTTCTGCGTGGCTTAGTCCTTCGCTTTCGGTAAGGATTGTCTTCCAGCCGAGGCGACCCCGAAACGTTCCTAGAACATTATCGATCAGCGAACGCCTATCCTCTTCGTCGGGTAGAGTGTAGTGTAACACGTCATCAAATCGCCGGAATAAAGCGTTGTCCAACAAATGGGTGTTGTTAGTCGCACAGATTATGAGACTGCCGGAATCGTCCTGTTCCAGGAATTGCAGGAAAGCGTTTAGAACGCGGCGCATCTCACCGACATCATTGTTAAGGGAGCGATCTCCCCCAATCGCATCGAATTCATCGAAAAGGTAGACGCCGGGTTCCGCAGCAATCAGATCAAAAATCTGTCGTAGTTTAGCCGTGGTTTCGCCCATGAATTTCGTCATCAGCTTATCAACCCGGATGGAATTGCATGGCAAATGCGTCTCGGTAGCCAGCACATGCGCCGTCATTGTTTTGCCGGTTCCGGGCGGACCGCTGAGCAGGATCTTCCGCCGATGGCTCATCCCGTACTTCTTCAGTTTCTCCTGTTGCTTATATTCCCGCACAATCCGGTTGATTCGGTTTGCGAGGGCATCTGCCACCACCAGCTGGGCAAGACGAACTTCAATTCGATGATTGAAGATCAGTTCTCCAAGCTCGGGTGTAAATGCGATTATATTGCCACCCCCCCGGTTTCGTTTCGCCTTTTCTACAATGTCACGAATCTCTTTGGCAAGTGCTCCGTGACCCTGCCTCGCTTCGTGGGCAGCTAACTGCAGGGCAATAGTGTGGAAACGCTCCTCATCGTCACTGAGATGAGAGCGGATCAACGATTTAATCTGTTCGGCGGTAGCCATTGGTTAAGATAGTGGAAATTTAACAACGGTCATGCCGTGATTTAGCTCTAAATAACAGACTGAAAATGATGGCGCAATATCTGAATTGTTGCCCTTACCTTGGCGAGCAGGTCGGCGAAGAAGAGCGAACGGTTCCTGGCGCGGTCGGTGGGTGGCACCTCCGGATCAAACCCGCGCCGCCGCTCGGCTTCCTCGCGAGGCACAATCGTCCAACCGATGGCCTCGGTATATTCGAGGATCCGGGCTTGCACGGTTTTGTGTTCTCCGGGAATAGGCAGTATTCAACCTATTGGTTCGCCAACGAATAACGCCTTTCCCTGGCTTTGAACGCCTCTTCCCCGCCTTCAAGAAGCAGGCAAACCGCTTCCCGAATGCCAAGGTCATCTCCAACAACGGAGTGCTCCAATGAACCTGAATCGTAGCGCAGGCAAGGGTATGGCTGGGTAGATGGACGCTCGGCAGTTGCAACCACGATCTGCTCAGCATCAGTGGCGACAACCAGGTTTGGGTTGTGTGTGATAAGTATGATCTGGCGTCGTGTCTTGGCCTTGCGAATGTATGGAACGAGTTGCTTGTAAACGGATGAGTTGTCGAGATTGCCTTCCGGCTGGTCGATCAGCAAAGGACGCGTGTCGTCCTCGTCCATCAACAAATAGAGAACCAGAAGCGCAATGCCACGAGTGCCGGGTGAGAGATACTCCAGCTGCGTTCCGGCATAGTGAATCTTGTAGGTCAGTTCGACATGCTCAACCGAGAATAGCCAATCATTCAGCTGAACCTCAGTCATATTGGCAGTTCCATACTTGCTGGGAAACGTTTTTGGATCCACTGCAGCAATGAACTCTTTGATGGTAGGCTCGATTTCTGCAGGGTCGCCGCTCTTCCATGCAGGAGCCAGTTTGGTTTCGACAATCTTTTCGATCTCGTTTCTTTTGGATTCTGCGCCGACGCGCCGCCCATCGAAGAAACGGGACGATTGCGCCAACCAGGATTTCGCGTCAATTTGATACCCGACTGAAACGCTGAACTGCATCTCCTCCCCAAGCTGATCAATTGCCTCCCGCAGCGGAGCGTATAGTTCCTTTAATACCTCTTCGTCAGCGGATAACGCCTTGAACACTTCGAGATAGAGATCGATCTGACGCTCCCTTCGTTTGGCAAGAGTTGCCGATACCTTCTCGTCGAGATTCTTGATTTCCTTATCCAGTCTCTCCGCGGACTTTGTTCGCTCGGAAATCTGTTTTTGTAAATCAAGGAGGCGCTTTCGGCTCACTTCGTCTTTCGCAACTGTTTCTCGTAGGGCGGAGATCTTTCGCTTCACAGCAAATACAGAGCGGGTGGCCTCATCGTCATCCGCGGATCCTTTAAGCGTCGTGATCTCCGCGTCTATCTTTTCGATTTCCTTCTCAAGCAGCCCTTCTGCATCAGACGACCAGGTTGGAGCCAATGCATTTACTGTCGCCTCGGTGACATCAACATTTCGCAGTTGCCTTTGAATTGAGCCAATTTCCTTGTCCGTGCTCTTCCGCACCGCGGAGAAAGATTCGAGGGAGGTCTCGATTACTCTTCGTCTTCTCGTCCTGGTGGAGACATCCTCTTCAATCTGATTCAGAAGTGCCTGCTGCTTTTCAAGATCCTCTAAAATGTTCTTGTCTACGGATTGCGTTGCATCAGGAAGTTGCTTCTTAAGTTCTTCGGCTTGTTTTTCGGCTTCAGCCTTTGCTTTCACCTTGGATGGTCGCTGGTCAATCGAGTCCTGTAGTCGCTCGACTTCCTTGTGCAGGGTTGCTTGGTCTCCGCGTAGAGATTCCTTCTGAATGTTCGAGGCTGCCTCCCGCGCCTTCCTGAGTTCCCCAAATGATGAATACCCTTCCTTCTGGATCTCATCGAGCTTCGCAAAGACGACATCCTCGATAGCATTCTGCAGTTCGGTTCCTTCGTGGTCCGAAGAACAAAGTCGCTCGACAAAATCTTGAGATAGGTATCGGACGCGTGGTTTGCTTTCGATAAAGGGAGAGTCAGTGAGGGTTCCTTCAGTGACTTCCCCGCCACCCCATTCCAATTCGACTTTTGTTCCTGGAAGATGAAGTGCGCCCTTTGTGATGAACGACGATTGGGAATTCGGATCCATCGGGAATCCCGCGGCGAATGCAGCAAGATCAGCAATGGCGGTCTTTCCTGCTCCCTTCTCGCCAATTACTGCCACGAGTCCCGGGTTGAGTTCCAAGAATCCAGTGGAGAACCATCCAGAAGCGTTTGAAATCGTGATTCTCCGAATTTGCTGACTTTGGTCTGTTGGCCGTGGTGGTTGTTCTCCCACATGGGTCCGATCCGCAGGTTCCCAAAGAATCTGACGAAGCCCATGGAAAGAGGGGTCGCTTTTAATCCAACAGAATCGGTTTTCGTCGGGTTTAAATAGAGTCTCAACATCATGAGCATCTGAACCATGTATGCATGGCTTCAGGGACCGATATTGTCTGATAATCTCTTCTACAGGTGTGCTGGCTTTGAGGCCGAGGTAGTGTTTTTGATCTGAAGGATTCCCGGAAAAAACGAAATCGCACCACTTCAGAATCTCGTCTCGTGTCGCGCCAAAACCGTCCAGCGGTAAGCCGCTAATGCCATCTTTGCCGTTCGCGATACCTACGAGCGAATTTGTGCGAAGCCACTTCTCCTTGTCGAGCCAGTCCTTAATGACAGTCCGATCAGGCTTAAACTGTTCGATTCCAAATTTGTAGGCCCTCTCATCATCTGTACTGGCTGGATCTTGGACCTTTCCAAATTCGATCAATTCCTCTCTGCAGCAGCCGTATTTCTCCCCGTCATACTCGAATTTCAAATTGCGCAGTGCACGCTTGATTCGATCCACATGATCTGGATCCGAAGGGTCAACCAAGAGATGAAGATTGAGAGCTTTACCGTCGTCTGTCTGCGGCATCATCCGAAACTCGATATTCGGAATAAGCAGATCGACTGATTTCAGACGGTCGTTCTCCCGGTGCTCCATAAGCAGTTTTTCGTAGCCGTCGATCGTCATGTAGTCGGTCACACCAATAACGGAAATCTCTGAATCAGCCGCCGCGGTTTCAAGAGCGTCCAGATACCCATCCCAAGTCAGGCTTCCAAACGGGCTCCCGAGTTTGCTCTCCGGTGTGTGAACATGTGGATCCCATCGCCGCCACTCTGAGCCCTTCGGCCAATTAGAGGGCGAAATCTTGATTGGTGAATCTGGATTACTCATGAGATTTGAAGTGGAATATCATGAACGCGGGTCTTCGCGGTCATCAGTTCGTGAAGGAGGGTGCGGAAGAGTTCTTGGAGTTGGGCTCGCTTGGCTGTGAGTTGGCTGAGGCGGGTGTCGAGTGTCTCGAAAGTGTTTGCGAGTTCTGCTTGTTCTTCGCGAGACGGGAGGCCGAACTTCACCTGGTTGATGATTCCTTGGGTGATCAGCGGCTGTCCAATCTTGTTGCTGTATCGGTTCAGGTTGAGATACTCGAAATGAGTCCGCACGTAGGTGCGATTTACGGATCGCTTTTCCTCTTTCGCGTAGAGCGCGTTATCAGTTACCCACGAGATTGGCGCGGTGAGGTGGGCGCAGCCGCAATATTCGCCAATTCGTCCGAGGATCAGAACCTCTTCATCGAGGAGATTCTCCGCTGAGTAGCCAAGAACTCCATTGCCCCCATACACAGGAGTTGTCTGTTCGGCAGTTGGTTCAAGGCTTGTGTCCTCGGGCTTGGTCTTGCCACTGGTGAACTTGAAGACGTCGCCGATCTCCACCTCCTCCAAACTCTCGGGCACGAGGCCGAATTCGGTTTGTTTTTGGGGTTCGTTGCGGAGGTCTTCGGTGAAGAGTTTGTGCAGCGTGAGGGCCTTTTTCAGCTCGGTGGTGGTCTGAATGATCCGCTCCTGCGCTTTGATCGCCCGCTGCACCGTCGAAAGGATGTGCGCGATCTTCTTCCGATCGTATGAGGGAGCTTTTTTCAATGCTTTGTGAGATTCGGTAAAGATGACTTTCGAGGGAGCTAAATTATTAGTCGGTTAGGATGGATTGCAAGCCTCTTTGGTATACATTTTTCCGTAACTTTTTGATGGTAGATAGGTGAGAAGGTGAGAAGGTGAGAAGGTGAGAAGGTGAGAAGGTGAGAAGGTGAG
>JARGOD010000135.1 GCA_029210205.1 Verrucomicrobiales bacterium
GAGGCGAGATGTCTCTTTTCCCGACTGCGATCGACCATCTTTTCTCGCAGAACAACGAGCAGAGCAAAGAATGGCCACAGGAGCAGAAAGACTTTCACCCCCGAATAGAACGAGTTTCCAAACGCGGTCCCCGGAAAGAGCACGAAGTAGAAGAACGAGGCAATAAAAGGAACGACGAGAGCCGGTAAAAGAACCGCTAAGCGTCGGGCACGAGATGGATGATCCATGGTATTTGCAGTCACGGGATCAATGTGTGGCCGCGCAACCGCCCCTCAAATCGTTTATTCCGATCTTGTGATCGACTGAAACGATGGCAATATTCGGTTCCGCCGGTTATAGTTAACCTTTCTTAATAAATCTCAGCAGTTTCAACTTATGGCAATCGTCGCAACCAACCTCAAACGTGGTCAGTGCATCAACTACAAAGGCGAGCTCGGCATCGTCCTTGGCCTTGAACACAGAACCCCCGGCAAGGGCAATGCTCTCATTATGGCGACGATCCGCTCTTTCAACTCCGGCAAGACCAAAGATATCCGCTTCGCCTCGAGCGATAAGGTGGAGATCGTCCAGTCAGATCGACAGAAGCTTGAATTCAGTTACAAAGATCAGACCGGGTATCACTTCATGGATACCACGACCTATGACACGATCACCTTTCAAGAGGAGTTCATTGCCGAGAGCAAGGATCTTCTCATCGACGCGCTCGAGATCGAAGTTCTCTTCGTCGATGGCAAGGCAGTCTCAATCGAACTCCCTTCCAATATTGAATTGGAAGTGACAGAATCAGCGCCAGGCGTCAAGGGAGACACCGCAACAGCAGCCACGAAAGAAGCGGTTGTCGAGACAGGTCTTCGTATTCAGGTTCCCCTCTTTATTGGCCCCGGCGACAAAATCAAGGTCAGTAGCGAAGACAAGAAATACGTCGGTCGGGCCTGATTTTCAGTCCCCTACCGAGACGACCCGGCGATACCCGTGCCCCGTAAGAAACCCCCGAATCAACGCAGTCGGAAGCGGAGACCCGCTCCGAGGCACGGCTTATCGGCATTTCTCCCGGATGCTGCGGTTTCTGCCTTCAGTCCGCCTCCCGAAAATACGGTGAAGTCTTTCAAACTGGTCTTCGGCATTTTTCTTCTCCCGTTTTGCTGGGTAATTCTTGAGACCTTTCTTGTTCTTCTCCAAGTCGACACACTCGCGGGAGACTACTGGAGATCCCCTGAGTTTATCGCCTTCGGAATTGGGTGCATTCTCTGGTTAGCTCTATTTTTTTGCTGCCGCTCCCGTCTCATGATGTGGCTCTATGTAGCGGGCCACGAACTTACCCACGCTCTCTTTGTTCTGATTTGCCGCGGCAAAGTCAGTAAAGTTCATATCTCCTCCGATGGAGGGCACATCCTGACGAATCGGAACAATTTTCTAATTTCGCTCTCTCCCTACTTCTTCCCCTTTTACTCGGTAATCACGATCATCATCTGGGCCTTGGCAGGCTGGGTCCTCGGAAAAGCAGAGCCCGTGGATCCAATCTGGCTCTATGGAACGATCGGGTTCACCTGGATGTTTCATTTGAGTTTTACCGTCTGGATGTCGATTCGCGAGCAACCTGATCTCGAGCAAAACGGTCGCATTTTTTCATTCGCGATTGTTTTCCTGATCAACATGCTCTTGATCTGCGGCCTCCTTATCATTGCCTCTCCCACCGCAACGTTTACCGGATTTGGGATCTCATTCTGGGAAAATGCCCGGAGCCTCTTCGACCGCTTTTCGGAATCGGCAATCGAGTTATTTAGAGCTCTTCCGGGCTAGATGGATCGATAATTTCTTTCTCGGCATCGACCTTGTTCTGAGGGTCTTTCCCGGCAATTTCCAACAAAAGCGAGTGAGCCTGTTGATAGCGGGGAGAATCCGAAAGAGCATCGAGAAGGTGACGTTTTGCGGCGAGCTCATCTTCGTCTTTCAGCAAATCGGCAAGTCGGAAGCGAATTTCTGAGGGGTTGGCTGGATTCAAGAGTAAGGCCTTTTCGAAAGAGGTTACCGCGGCCGCAGATTCTGAGAGAGCGGCATGGGCACAGCCGCGACAATAATGAAGACGTTGGTTAAATGGATTGATTGCTTTCGCCCTTGAAGCATTGGCAATCACTTCGCTCCAGCTTTCCGCCTCAAATTCCACCTCAAGGAGGCGATGGTAAGCGGCAAGGGCCTCATCTGATTGGGCAGCAAGGCGTTCGAGAGTTTCGGCTTCTCCAACCAGATCCCCGCTTTCCCGCAAAGCCCGGGCTTTCATCGCATATCCATTCCCAAATCCGACAAAATCCGGCAGAAGATCGATCAACGCCTCCGCGCAATCGGCTGCGGCGCCCCAGTTCTCTTCGTCGAGAAGTTTACCGGACAATGTTTGGAGAGCCCAGAAACTTGATGGATTCTTCTTCAAGTAGGAAGCGAGTGACAAAGTAATCAACGGATTGACCTCGTCATCTTCGGGCACGCGCCAGTCCACCCCCGGTCCGTAATTCTGCGCCAGGCTGAGAGTCGAGATCGCGAAGTCCTCTTCAAGGCGATCTATTGGAATCGTATGTCTCGCGATGGCATCGTTGATGAGGACTCCGTCCGCTAGATCGGTGAGAACTGAACGCAGCGCCTCAAGACCATACTGCTCCACGATAAACTCCACGACCAGCATCGACTGGTAATAGGCAAACAGGACGGATTCGCCGTCCTTCGCATTGAAGAAAGCCTGGCTCATTTCGCCAATAGGGGTAAGCGCTTCCTCTTCAAGGATCATCTTACGGTAGCGCGGAGTCATGCGTTGTCCCCAGTTCGGCTGGCGTTGAATCTCTTCGTAAACCGAAATCCCCTCGCTGAGCCAGCGCGGCATTTTATTATTCGTCGCCGTGAGCGTGATGACGTGACAATACTCATGCCAAAGCGTCGCCTCCCAGTTATTCTTCCCCGCGGTCGTGCTTCCAGGACTGTTCATCGTTACGACTGAGCCGAAACAAACCCCAAGGAGCCCCTCACCTCCCAATGAGCCAAAGGTACGGATCGCAAAGTCCTGCTGTTTCGGATAAAACTCGATCAGGGTGCGCTCCTCAATATTGATTCCGTATTTTTCACCCAGGACCAGCTTGGCTTCGGTCAGCAATTCGAGAACTCTGTCCCCATAGATCTCCGCTTCATTTGGCGGCATACGAATAATGAAATCGTAGCTCCTAATTGAAGCGAAGCTCTCGATTTCCTCCTTCAGGATTGCCAGGTTATAGGCTAGCACATTGTATTCATCCGCTTTACCCACCTGCTCCGCGAGAGGCCAGGCTTCCTCAACGCGACCAAGGCGCAGGTAATCCAGAGCCAACTGAAGCTTTGCTGGAAGGAATCCGGGGTCCATCTCCAGGGCCTGCAACTGCCTCTCGGCGCCTTCCTCATAGCGATATTTATCGGAGAGCACTCTTCCGATGAGATGATCAACTTCGGGATTGTTTGCCCAGACTGAAAGCGCCTTCTCCCGCTCCAGTTCAAAAGCGACGTGATCATTCCACTCCAGTTCAACCAGAACAGCGCGATAGGCAGCTGCGACAGGATGCCGTGAGTTTATCGACTCCACCTTCTCGAGGGTCTCTTTTGCGACGTCATATCGCTCTCGCCGGATTGAAGACTCTGTCAGCATGAGAAGAGCACCAAAGTGGAAAGGTGCTTCCTCGATGACTTTCTCGAGATAAGTTCCCGCAACCTGGCGATCACTTGGCATAAAAGCCTGAGCTAATCCGAAAAGCACGTCCGGATTCGTCGGGGCCAGCTTAAACGCTCCTTGGAATTCCTTTCCCGCCTGGCCGAAATCATCTTTCATCAGGGCAAGATCACCGGCAGCGAGGTAGGCTTCAACGAGGCCTTCAGGGATATTTTGTCCTTTAGCCTTGAAGGTCTTTGCCATGCCATAGAACTTCTCGAGGACAGTGGCAGGGTCAGCACCGAGGACGAGCGCAGCCCGTCCGAGATACACGTAATCCTGAGCAGTCCTGTCTTTCTCAGGAACAGCGCCTGCGGCAATGTTGATAGCATTGTAAATCTTTTCAGCCTCTTCCCGGAGGCCCATCGACTCAAACATTCCGTGAGCACTCAGAAGAGCGCCCAGTTCATCGGAAAAGAGATCGGTGGTTTCGACAGCCTCTTCGACAGCCTCCTCATATCGCCCGACATTGGCCAATGACTCAAATCGCAAAGTCCGCCATTCCCAGGAAGGCTGCCCGCGACGTAGCGCATAGTCGCAGATCTGGATCACAATATCATAGCGTCCACGCTGAAAAATCTCATGAACCTTCGGAAGATTGTCTTCGTCGTAGTAGCGCTTGTAGTCAGCTTGAGCTTTCGCCTCATATGGAACGACAGCAAAGCCAAGGAACATCCCAAGTAGGACGGCAGACCACAGAACCCGATTTTCAATTTTTCCCGACGTTCGCTGCATGATCAAATGAAGCGGAGAAACTGAATTTGGTAAAGCACGGGAAAACGGTGATTTTGAGAGATCCTCAATCTTTTCATAAAATATTCCTCTCCGGAATTCCTCTCACCTTGCATTCCCTCCCGGCTCAGGCTTTGATGCAGGACACGACACGCTTTGACTGAAAACATACCAGACCCTTCCCCGGAGGAAAAATCCGGCGAAGTGGAGCCCGGCAACGCTTCAACTCAGCCGCCTGCCTCTACCGAATTGACGGCAGACGCTGCCGGGGACGGAGGGGAAATCATGCCTGAAGGCGATGGCAGCCAGTACAAGATCGCTCTCGAGATCTTTGAAGGTCCCATGGATCTCCTCCTCTATCTGATCAAGCGCGATGAGATAGACGTTTACGATATTCCCATCGAAAGAATTACGAAGCAGTACATGGAGTATCTTGATACCTTCAAGCTCCTCAACATTGGCGTCGCGGGCGAGTTCCTCGTGATGGCGGCGAACCTCTGCTACATCAAGAGCCGACTGATGCTGCCCAAGCATGTGCAGCCACCGGACGAAGAGGCGGAAGAAGACGATCCGCGCTGGGATCTCATCCGACAGCTCATTGAGTACAAGAAATTCAAAGAGGCGGCTCACTTTCTCGGCGAGAAGGAGTCCGAGCAGCAGGATCACTTTGTCCATAAGCCGGAAAAAATTGAAGCACCGAAAGATCAGGAACGCCCCCTTTCCGACGATGTCAGCGTTTTCGATCTCATCAAAGCGTTCCAGAATATCCTCGATAAGTTTCAAGACGATGGACTGGGGGAGATCGTCGATGATCACTACACCGTCAGCGATAAGATCGACTTGCTCCTTTCATCGGTTGAACCTGGTGGCTCGATTTCATTTTCGAGCCTCTTTGAGAACGCGACGAGCAAGCAGGAAATGATTGTTACTTTTCTTGCCGTACTCGAACTGATGAAGCTGAATTACTTTCAAGTAAGACAGGAAATTGTTTTGGGCGACATCGAACTACGAAGAAACCAGTTTTAAGTTCAGAGAATCCGCTTTTAATTCGACAAATTCACGGCAGCTTACGCGTTTGCTTGCACCGCCATTTCGATGGATCTACTCCACATCATTGAGGCCCTTATTTTCGCCGCCCCGGAACCCGTCACTTCTGCCGAACTTGCCAAGGCGATTCGGCGTGGTGCTGCCGCTCACGATTTCCCTGAAGCCCATGACTGGGAAAATATCACCGAAAAGAAAGTCGCCACTGCCATCGCCGAACTTGGCGAAGGGCTTGCCTCAGGCGGGCGCCCCGTCGAATTGCAGGAGGGCGCGAGCGGATGGCGCTTTGTGACGAGAAGCGACTACGCTGAATGGATTCGAGCGCTGCTACCGGAAATGAGGCCTGAAAAACTCAGTCCGGCTGCATTGGAGACGCTCGCACTGGTTGCCTATCGGCAGCCCATCACCAAAGCAGACATCGAGGCAGTTCGTGGAGTCTCCGTGGATGGACAACTGCAAAAGCTGATTGATCGAGGACTGATTCACATCGGAAGTCGTGCCGATCTCCCCGGTCGCCCGATGCTCTACGAAACTACCAGTGAGTTCATGGAACACTTTGGCGTCAAAGATATCGATGACCTGCCGAATTCTGATGAACTGAGAACCGTGAAGCTCCCAACTGCTGAAGAGGAGACAGACACTGAAGAAGCGGAAGCAAAAGATCAGCAGGAGATTGAATCTGACGAACCTTTCTCGACAGAAGCGGACCAAGTCGAAGAAACGTCCGATGAAAAGGCTACCACTGAAAATAGTGAGGATGACGACGACGCGGATATTGATTTCAGTTCCATCGCCGACGAAATTCGCGAATCGAAATCCGACAACTCATGAGTCTCGAAGAAAATCGAATTAAAATTGATGCTATCGATACGGAGATCATTCGTCTCCTTAATGAGCGGGCGGATGTCGTTCATGAGATTGGTGTCATTAAAAAGGCGAACGGCCTCGAGATTTACGCCCCCGAGCGCGAGGAGAAACTCCTTCGCAGCCTTGTTGCCAAGGGCGACGGCGGGCGGATGCCGGAAAAATCAATCCGTGCGATTTACCGTGAGATCATGTCGGCAGCCCTCGCTCTCGAAGAGGATCTTAAAATTGCCTACCTCGGACCAGCGGGGACGTGGACCCATCAGGCCGCGATCGGGAAATTCGGTCACAGCGTAAAATTTCTTCCACAGGCAAGCTTCGGGGATGTCTTCGAACAGGTTGAGCGCGGCATCGCAGACTACGGAGTCGTTCCCATCGAGAATTCCACCGAAGGCGCGGTAACACACACCTTAGATCTTTTCGCGGATTCGCCGCTCAAGATCTACGGTCAGGTCATGATGACGATCGAGAATAATCTCATGGCAAACTGCTCGAAAGACGAGATCACGCAAATCTACAGCCACCCGCAAATCATCGCTCAATGCCGAGGCTGGCTCGGAAAGAATTTCCCAAAGATTCAGGCAGTTGAAAAGTCGAGCTCAGCCTCTGCGGCCGAAGTCGCCGCTAAAGAAGAAGGTGCGGCGGTCCTTGGTGGTCTTCTTATCGCCGAGCAATATGGACTCAAAGTGCTCGAGCAATCGATTCAGGATATCGCCAACAACACGACCCGCTTTCTCGTCATCAGTCACAAGACCTGCCCGCCGACCGGTGATGATCGTACTTCGGTGATGTTTTCAGTTCGCGATGAGCCCGGCTCACTGCATCGCGCCCTCGAACCCTTCGAAGAACTCTCTATCAACATGTCGAAAATCGAGAGCCGCCCTTCGAAGCGCCGCGCCTGGGAGTATTTCTTTTTCGTCGATATTGCAGGACACTGTGAAGATGAAGTCCTCGCGAACGTAATTCGAGAGCTGGAGCAGCATTGCTCTTTCGTGAAGGTACTGGGTAGCTACCCCGCTTAAATCACCCAATCCGAGCCGCCGTCGTCTTCGGACTTCGCAATAAGTTCACTGAGAGTGATTTTCCGGCAGGCTTCAAGCATCGCTTCGTTCACCTCAAGCCACGCGCCGTGAACGGTCGCGGCAGACATTCCGTCGTTGCCTGGACTGCTTTCAATTAATTGCTCTCCTTCCATCGCCGCGGCGATGTCTGCGAGCGTAATCTCGTCCGGATGACGCGCGAGCAGATAGCCTCCATTCTTACCCCGACGACTCACGACCAGCCCAGCTTGACGGAGTGTCGTGAGAATTTGCACGGAGTAATTGGGAGAAAGTCCCTCGGCCTTAGCCAAATCCTCAACTTGCCTCACGTCATCTTTCGAGTAGGTAAGGGCAAGCTGCGCCAGAACCTGACAGGCATACTCTGTTTTTAAAGGAAGGCGCATGATGGCATACAGCTAAAAACCGCTTGCGATTAGGCCAATACAATACATTAGTAAACCACGCAACTTTAAAATCTTTTCTGAAATCCCCCCTCTTTTCATGACTACTCTGGGAAAATCTGCGAACGAAGGCATCAAAGACTCGAGCGAATATCTTCGGGGGACGATCCTTGAAGGCCTCGCCAACAGCGCGACGGGATCTTTGTCCAAAGACGATCAGCAGCTCACGAAGTTCCACGGCATTTATCAGCAAGACGACCGCGACATCCGCAAAGAGCGCCGTGCCAAGAAGCTGGAGCCGGCCTTTTCTTTTATGATCCGGGTCCGCGTTCCCGGAGGCGTCAGCACGCCGGAGCAGTGGCTCGAAATGGATCGCATCGCTCAGGAGCATGCGAACGGAGCGATCAAGCTCACGACGCGCCAGGCTTTTCAGTTTCACGGGGTGATCAAGAGCAACCTCAAAAAGTCGATCGCTGAGATCAACGAGGCGCTTTTCGACACCCTTGCAGCCTGCGGTGACGTGAACCGCAATGTGATGTGCAACCCGAACCCGATGCAGTCGAAAGTGCACGGAGACGTTCTCGAACTTGCGACGGAGATCTCGGATCATCTCAGCCCCCGCACCAGCGCCTACCACGAAATCTGGATCGATGACGGAACCGGCGAAAAGGTGAAGGTTACTTACGACCCGCCGAAAATTGACGAAATCGCCGATCCGGAAGAGCCGATCTACGGCAAACACTACCTCCCAAGGAAGTTCAAAACCGTCATCGCCGTTCCTCCAAGCAACGACGTTGATATTTACGCGCACTGCCTTGGTTACATCGCGATCCTCGAGGGCGATGACAAAATCGTCGGCTACAACGTCACCGTCGGTGGTGGCATGGGCATGACCCACGGAAATGAAGACACCTTTCCGCGTCTCGCTGACGTCATGGGATTTTGCACTCCTGAGCAGGCCGTGACCGTTGGAGAAGCCGTTGTCCGCGTCCAGCGTGACTTCGGAAACCGTGACGTCCGCACGAACGCCCGTCTCAAATACACCGTCGAGCGCATGGGCATCGATGCCTTCCGCGAGGAAGTGGA
>JARGOD010000136.1 GCA_029210205.1 Verrucomicrobiales bacterium
TTACTGTTACCGATGTTCCCGGTCAGGTTGTTACCGATGTCCCCGGTTCATACCGCTACTTAATGAAATTCGGAGGGACAGGGCCCGCTCGTTGTTTTACCATTCCCCCGCCGATCCCAAATCCGCAAACGGTCACAATTTTTCCCTGCCCCGCTCACCACTCACCTCCCAATCGTCCCCAATCGTCCCCAACCGCTCCCGCAACTCCTTCTCCAAATCACGATCCTTCAACGCGCGCGCGCAGTTCACGGCCCGTTCCAGCGCGAGTGACTCCTGCCGCGGCGTGGACTTCTCATCGTCGGCAAGAGCGAGATAGATCGCGAGTCCCTCTTCGCGCTTCTTCGCTTGAATCAGCTTCTTCGCCTTATCGCTCTCGATGAGGTAGTCCGTCACGCTCGGATCGGCTTCGAATCGATGCGAGCCGCCTTTGTGGAAGTGGCCGAACTTCATGGGAACGTGGAAACTCTTCGTTCCCGTGGGAGCAAAAGCGGAAAGCTCGGTGCCTCCGTCGCGCACGCGCTGACGACAGAGATTGATATGCCAGGGCAAGTCGACGGAGGGCTTGGTCCCGATGACCTGATGATAGGGATCATTTTCATCCGTCGTCACTGGAATCCCGATCTCCACGATCCAATGATCATCCGCGACATGGGTCGCGACTTCGGCCTGGGATGCCCATCGCTGACGGCCGGCCTTGTCCGCACTTCTATCCATATCGATGATCGCCCCCGCCGGATTCACCGCGATCTGATAGTAGCTGTTTCGATCGGTCTCGAGGAGGATCTCGATGTTGTCCCCGTACCAGAGCGCGGGATCTTCATTTTTCTCCGTCGCAATTCGGAGCGGGTCCCCCGGCTTTTCCTCGCAGCGAATCGCGAAGTAGAGCATGTGATTTCGCCACTGCACCATGAACGTCGTCCCCTGTTCGGGCGGCTCGCCGGTTTCGATTTCTCTGAACTTGCCTGTGGAAGAAGTGGGGATCTTTTGCCAGGGAAGGTCATCGAGTTTGCCGTCCACGACAATGGGTGTCACCGGATCGCCACCCACTTTGCGCACGCTTGGCACCCGTCCGCGCTTTTGAGAAAGCACTGTGAGCCTCAATCGCAAGCGCTCGAGAAAATTCCCGACCATCGCGAGTCTTCGACCGTAGATCGATTCTGGATCCGCCTTTCGTTTCGCCAATTCAAAAAGCTCCAACGCTCGCCCGGCCGTCGCCGCATCCTGGTCCATCGCCATCCAGTGTTCTTCGCAGTAGGCAATAAACTCTCCCATCGGTGCCGCGGCGGGCCCATAGAAGCGCTCGAGGTATTCGTCCAGAAGCACGCCGACGTCCTGATCCTTGCCGCCCCAGTACATTCTCGCGGTGAAATAGACCATGAAGTGATTCAACCCGCCGCCCTTTTCGCTGTAGTCCGGCGACAACCAGACATCTTCTCCCCGCGAGATTCCTTTCGTCGCATTGATGCCTTCGCCCAGCACAGTCGGGTTGAAGACGGGCAGGTAAAAATTTCTGCCAGTGAAGGGATAGTTTTCAAAGATCTCGATCGGGTTGTCGGTCTTGCTAACCCAGGCTTCCCGGATTCGGCGGATGTTCTCTGGATCCGGATCCTTGGGCCTCCGGCCACCGACGATAATGACTTGAACATTGGGCTCCAGTTTATCGATATTGCCTGGCGGTTCGGTGTAGGTGCCGTACGCGCAGTTCGAAATCATTTTGCCGGGATGGCTTATCGCGATCTCTTTGGCAACGCGATTCACAAAATCCCAGACATGGTTGGAGAGATTGCCTCGCGGCCCCAACTCCGGCGACTCCTTGCCCTCGCAAAGATCGCATTGGCAGATGGCGGAGTATCCATCCGGCGGCATGATCGACACGACATCCATGTCGTAGTGATCAAATTGAACTCGGGCAAAGCGCACCGTTTCGGCAAAGAGCTCCTCATTGGAATAGCAGAGCTGATTGTTGCCGATGTCGGGTTGGTTGTGACGTTGCCCACCGTAGAGCGCAAACCACTCAGGGTGATTCGTCATGGTGTGCTCGTTGTCGGTCATGTCCCGGAAACCATGGGCGGCCTGGCGGCCATAGGGGCGACGCATTCCGAGCCGACATCCCCACATCATCGCATCAGGACCACCCGCGCCGGGCCGGAACTGGAAATTTCGCATCGCGAAATCCGGATGCACCGTTTCGTCGATCTCCGGCAGGGTAATGGAATCCATTTTTGGAGGAAGGATCTCCCCAATCTCACCCGGCATGTACCAGCGCACCCCAAGCTTGCGAAGGAATCCACAGACGGCATTGAAGGACCCGCGTTCATCAAAGGTCCAGATGTTGATATTGCCGTCTGCATCGGTCTTCTGTTCGTCGGCCGTTCCGAAAAGCTTGTTAGGACCTGAATAATGTTTGTGCAGCTGCCGATGCGGGTAGCCCCAGTTTTCGCCGGTGATCGCATCCCAGGCCTCCTGCATTTTTCCGCTGCTGATGTCAGTGCTGTTCCGCGGCCACGGCTCGATAGGCACGAAGTCCGTGTCGTCCCCGATGAACACGATCCAGTCTTCTCCCGAGACGATGCGGTAGGCGCCGTATTTGAGTTCATCGGCAGTGACTCCCAATTCGTCGGTATGCGAACTCGCCCCAACGTAGAGTTTGACCGGAAAGTCAGGGGAAGGCTTCGAGTCGATGCGCAATTCCGCGCCGGAGATCTTCTTGAGGTAAGTCTGCAACTCCCGCGCCGCGAGCCGTTGCGTGCGGGTGGGGGTTTCCGCGATAATAATTTCGGCTCGAGCTTCTCCTTTCTCGACAAGGAACGATTCAGCGCCGGCGAAGGAGGGGAGTAGTAGCGTCAGAAGCCATACCCAAATTCCTACCTCTTTCAGAACTCGATTGATGCAGATTGTTATCATTGGTTTTGGAATTTCCCGGCAGTCGGCCTTTCGAAAACATGTAGTTCTCTAAAATCCTCAAGCAAACAGATCCAATACCGGCTCGCCTTTGTGGGCGACGGTGAAGGGGCGTTTGCTAGGGCTGTAAAGAATCTGATCGAGGGGTAGGCCCATTGCATAGGCAATTGTTGCGTTGAAGTCGGGAATCTCGACGGGGTTTTCGATCACATTTTCACCGCCTTCATCGGTTTTTCCATAAACAGTTCCGCCCTTAAACCCGCCACCGGCGAGAACGGTGCTGAAGGCTTGGGGATGGTGATCGCGTCCGCCATTTTCATTGATGCGTGGTGTCCGTCCGAACTCGGTCGTGAGAACGACAACGGTGTCATCGAGTTTTCCAACACGCTCCAGATCCGTGAGCAGGGCTCCCATGGCCCGGTCCAGGATTTCGCACTTGTCCGGCGCCAATTGGAACACGCTATTGTGCATATCCCAGCCCTGATAGCTCACCTCAACGGCACGGACATCGTGTTCGATGAGACGCCGGGCGAGGAGACACCCTTGACCGAAAGGATCGTTTCCATAACGTGCGCGGGTCGCTGAGTCCTCTGCTTTGAGGTCGAACGCCTGCAAATCTTTGCTCTGCATGATGCGGACCGCGTCGTCATACATTTGCGTGTAGGCGCGGACCTGTTTGACGTCGTAGCGCTCTTGAAATTCCGTGTCGAACTGACTCGCCAGCTCGAGATCTTCATCGAGCTGTTCCTGGTCCATCCCCCGGAGTTTTGAATTCCTCAAACCGGAATTCGGATTGTTAATCGCGAGCGGCTCAAACTCAGGCTCGAAAAATCCACCACCTCCGTTGATCCGGCTGTTGCCACCGATGAAAACAGAACCGGGAAGATTCGGATTCATGCGGCCCTTATACTTGAGCGCCCAGGCACCGAGTCCGGGGTGACGAATCGTGGCGCGTGCTTCATAGCTGGTGTGCATGAAGTAGTTGCCCTGAACGTGAGCGCCCGCGGTGGAGGTCATCGAATTGATGATCGTCAGTTTGTCGGCCTGGGCTGCCAGCGAAGGGAGATGCCCCGAGAGTTTGATGTGATCGACATTGGTATCGATCGTCTTGGTGGGTCCCTGGTATTTATGTTTCGGTTTGGTGTCGAAGGTATCGAGGTGGGTCATCCCGCCATCCATATAGAGGTAGATAATGTGTTTGGCCGCACCGATGCGAGGAGGCAGTCCGAGGCCAGCCCCAGCAGCCGCACCCGCGCGGTTCGTCATTCCGAGTGCGCCGACTCCCAGTAATGCTTTCGCAGTTCCTTCGATGAAGCGGCGGCGGTTCCATTCGTTCGCGTTGATGGCTGAGTTCATGATTTTTTTGCGGGAGACTGGTTAGTTGTGAAGGTGGGGAAAGAATGAGGATTATTGGACAAAGATAAACTGCTTCGTATTGAGAAGCGCCCAGACAATTCTCTCGTAGGCGATATCGCCGTATTTTTCGATTTTGCTCCGTGCGAGTTTTCGCTCTCTATCGGTGGGCTCGCGGGTCAGCATCGCCTGGAAAACCATATCGATCTTCTCTTCCGCATCGCCCGCTTCATGGAGTCGACTACCGAAGACGGCGAAGGGGTTTGTCAGGGCCTCGACCATGGGGCCATTTAAAAGGTTGAGAGCTTGAGGCACCGAAGCATGATCCGATGCGTTTTCGATAACCTCGCGATCCGACTGCCCGAACTCGCGGAGAAAGTGGCCGCGTGGAGCGGGAGATTCCAGTTCCGAAGCCCGTGCCATTTCGCTGATGAGTGAGGTGTAATTCCGGTATGCCTTCTCCTGCCTCGCGAGCCATTTCTCTTTCTGCTTTGGGTCGAGTTCGGCAGGAGGTTCGGGCATCGCCGGCTTCGGTAATTGGGTTAGCACCGCACCTTCGCCCGGAGCGTCCGAAGACATCATGCCGCCGTTCCTTTGCATTTTCATTTCTGACATGCCCATCGTCTGGAGGAGGCCGTCTTCATTGACGTTCTCCCCTACGTTGCGGTAGCCGATCTCCGCCACGAGCTGATCGCTTCTGTCCCGCGTAGCATAGTATTCCTTGTGAAGCTTTTCGTAGAGATCTTTGTCCCCTCCGGCACGGGCGGCATTCATCTGGACGCGAAGCGTCTCTTGTTTCGGCTTCAGTTCCTCGAACTCCGTCGCTATTTCCTCCACCATCGCGAAGTAGTCTTCCTCGCTTCGTTCCGCGAGGACATCGTGGATTTTCCTTACCCTTTCAATTGACGCGAGCTGCGATTTAAGGCGTGGACGGTATGCATCGGCTTCGGGCAGCGCCAGAGCGACAATGGAATCCCAAATCTGCTCGGCACTCATTCGACGAAAGGTCGGACCGGCAAAATGATACGGCATACCTGGAGTCACCTCTCCGCGGTTCGCGGCCCGCTGATAGGATTGGGTGTTGTAAAGAACCTCCAGGTACTTGCGCATATCGTAGTCGAGCGTGCGCATCATCTCTTCGATGTAGGCAAGGAGTTCCGGGTTAGCGACGACGGTGTAGTCCGTTAAATCATCGAGCGGCTCAAAGATCCCGTGACCATAAACCCGTTTCCAGAGACGGTTCGCGATGACTTTGGTGAACGTCGGATTGTCGCGCGCCGTCATCCACGCGGTGTAGGCATCGATCAAACTGTCATCGATATTCTCAAGATCAATCTCACGACCGAACATGGTCGAAGCGGGAACGATGTCTTCCGGCTTCGCATCATCATACTGGTAGTCGTGAGGCAGCTTGATCGCCCTCTCCTTTTCGACCGTGTGAAGGAAACGCAGCCCATTGTAAATAGCCTGGTCCGCCTGCTCGACGGCTCGGGTGTCGAGCAGATAGGATTCACTGGCCTCGAGTGCCTTGTTGGCCAAAGTCCGGAATTCCTTGTCCGTTAATCCCAGGCGCTCGAGATAGTAGTCATAATTCGGCTGCTTGAGGTAACGATCCAGCATCCCTTGATTCACAATATGCGGAAAGGCTTCGATTGGGACCGCCTTCTTTTGCACTTCAATCTGCTGCTCTTTTCGATGCTTTAGCAGAGCGGAACGGTTTGGAAAATTGTCGGCCCGGTCGCGCGCATCCATTCCGTAAGAAAAAGCCGCCATCTTGAAGTAATCCATCTGCGTCCACTTATCGAAGGGATGGTCGTGGCACTGAGCACATTCGAGCCGTGTCCCGAGGAAAATCCGGACTGTGTTTGACATGTTATCAAGAGGCATGCCTCGATCACGGAGATAGTAACCAACCGCGCCATTGTCCCAGATCGTGCCGCGTGCGCTGACGAGCTCACGAACGAACTGATCGTAGGGCATGTTTTCATCGATGGCTTTTTTGAGCCAAAGTTGATAAGCCGCCTCTGCCTCGGCGGCGTTGGATCCGAGATCGGTGTTAATTCGGAGCACGTCCGCCCAGAAGTTATAACCATGACTGACGGCCCCGTCGCTTTCGAGCAAGTCGGCGATCAACTGCCCGCGTTTGCGATCGTAGGTCGATCCGTGGAAATCTTCCGCTTCTTCAATCGTCGGAATGCGCCCGGCGATGTCGAGATAGGCACGACGGATGAAGGTCTCGTCATTGATCTCGGGGTTCGGTTTGAGATCGTTTTTCTGAAGTCCGGCTTCGACAAGTGCGTCGATTTCCCCGGCTGCTTTCTTCACGTCGAAGGCGTCCTCTCCGGAGTTGGCGTAAGAGGTGAATGAGAAAGTGCCGAGAGCGAAGAGTAGAACGGTGTTTACTTTCATGGGATGGGCAAGCGGTTACACGAGAGTATCCCCGGCCCGCGAAAAAATGTTACGCTAGTCACCTACGCGATGAAGGTCAGCGACAACACGATTCAGGTTGATCTCAAAGCCGGACTTCAGGAGGCTTCTGTCCCATGACCTTCCCGCTTCGGATTCTCACCGTCTTTATCCTAACTTTCACCCTTTTCGCCGCCCCGGCTTCGGCTAGCGAAAACCCTCCCAATATCATCGTCATCCTCGCGGATGACATGGGCTACGGTGACCTTGGCTTCACGGGGTCGCAGCATCTTAAGACGCCGCATCTCGATAACCTCGCCCGATCCGGAGTCTTCTGTGAGCAGGGGTATGTTGCCAGTGCGGTTTGCTCTCCTTCCCGGGCCGGACTCATGACGGGGATCGATCCCCGTCGTTTCGGCTACGAGGGAAATCTGAACAAGGGGGACAGTGCTTATCCAACGCGGCCTGAATTGCTCGGGCTCCTGCCGGGGGAACACACTCTGGGTGATCATTTGAGAAAGGCCGGATACGCAACCGCTCTGATCGGGAAGTGGCATCTCGGAATCGGGGAGGGCTTTCATCCCAATGAACGGGGCTTCGACTATTTTTGCGGCATGTTAGACGGAAGTCACAGCTATTTCCCCACGGAAGGGAAGCACCGCATCGAGCGCAACGGAGAGTCCTTGACCGAGTTTTCGAGCGACTACCTCACGGATTTCTTCACCGATGAAGGTCTCGCCTGGATGAAGGAACAGGCTGCAACCACGTCGCCGTGGTTTTCCTTTCTCTCCTACAACGCGCCTCATGGTCCGATGCATGCCACGGAAGAAGATCTCGCGAGGTTCGCTCATATTGAGGATGAGAAACGACGGACTTATGCAGCGATGATGTGGGCGCTGGATCGCGGGGTCGGGCGACTTCGCGACTGGCTTGCCGAAAGCGGGGAACTCGAGAATACGCTCATCGTCTTTTTCTCCGACAACGGAGGTCCGACCGGAAACGCGAGTTGGAACGGGCCTCTTTCCGGAGGGAAGGGGTGCCTCAAAGAGGGAGGAATCCGCGTGCCGATGATCTGGTCGTGGCCGGGGACCTTGCCTGCGGGGACTCGCTACATGGCACCGGCTTCCGCCCTCGATTTGCTTCCCACATTTCTCGCCTCCTGCGGGAGTGAATCATTGCCGGTTCGCGGACCACTCAGCCACGAAGACAAGGGGAACTACAAACGCCACCTCTCCGAGTATGGTACCTACAGCGGTGTGAACCTGCTTCCCTATTTGAAAGGCGAAGAAGAGCCGCTGGACCGGACCTTGTTCTGGCGTCTCCAGGGGCAGGCGGTGGTTCTGGATGGAGACGACAAGTTGATCCGTCCTTCGCATCGTCCCGCGCAGCTCTTTAATCCGGTGACGGATCCGGCGGAACTTTCCGATCTTTCCTCACCGGGGGATCCCCGTTTTTTGGAGCTCTTCAGAAAACTGGCCGACTGGGAGTCCAGCCTTCCGACCGATCCCCTCTGGGGTTCTTCGCCCTACTGGATCAATCCGAGCGCCGAATCCTATGACAATCGCCTGCCGGTTGAGGAGCCTCAGTGATGAAAGTGACGTTCCGATCACGAAACCTGTCCGCAGCCGCCCAACTGGGCTTTGATTCTTCCAAAGGTAGCGTCCACGGTTAGTCGTCATGTCCTCTTCTCTCACTGCCGATCCACGTGGAATTATCTTGCCTTGCCCTTCCTGCAACTCCGCGAATCGCCTTGCGTTTGCCCGTCTCGGTCAGACAGGCCGCTGCGGCACCTGCCAGGCTGAGCTGCCGTCTCCCGGCCTTCCCGTTGTTATTGGTTCCGAAGAAGAGTTCACGAACCTCATTTCCCAATCGTCACTGCCGGTCCTCGTCGATTTCTGGGCTCAGTGGTGCGGGCCCTGCAAGATGATGGCGCCCGAATTTTCGAAAGCGGCGACGCAGGCTGCCGGGCGTGCCGTTCTCGCGAAGGTAAATACGGAGAAACTGCCGGGCATTTCGAACACGCAGCGGATTCAGGGGATCCCTGCGTTTATCCTCTATCGTGGAGGTAGCGAGACAGATCGCACGACAGGATTCCAGCCGGCAGGTAGACTACTGAGCTGGGCCGAGTTGGAGTGAGGGCTTCAGCCCTTTCCGTTTGCCAGGCACGGTTAATGCCAAGGCCTGAAGGCCTCACTCCAGCAGTCTCGCTCGAGTGCGCCGTTCAC
>JARGOD010000008.1:0-7443 GCA_029210205.1 Verrucomicrobiales bacterium
ACACTCGATTTCGAATCGAGCGCCTTAAACCGGACTCAGCCATCCCTCCGTTTCAGTCCGAGAGACTTAGTCCTCCGGATTGATCTGCTGCGCATCTTATGCACTTTCGCTTCGCATTCAACAACCGCTTTCGCGGCGAGGCGTGCAACCATCCCTCCAAATCCCACCCTGAGGCGGGCGGGAAGGTTCAACGTGAACCGTCGAACGATCAACTTCCAAATTGAGCGTTCACCCCGCTAGCGCGGGACGCTACGCCTCCTCCGATTCGCCAAGGACCGCATCGCGACCGTAGAACTTTACCTTCCGCTTGATCTTGTCACGACCGTTCTGCTCGCGCCAGGCATTGGTGTCGCGAAGACTGTAGACACAGCCACAATACTCCTGCTGATAGAATTCTTCACGCTTGGAAATCTCGATCATGCGCTGTGAACCGCCTTCTTTTCTCCAGTTGTAGGTCCAGTAATGCATCCCTGGATGACGAGAGGCAGCGAGCTCTCCACAACCGTTGATCTGGGGCATGTTTTTCCAACGGGAAATGCCGAGCGTACTGGAAATCAAATCAAATCCATGCTCGGCCGCGTAATCAGCCGTCACTTCAAACCGCATATCGAAACACTCAGTGCACCGAATTCCCCGCTCCGGTTCATCTTCCATCCCTTTTGTCCGGTCGAACCAGTCTTTGGCATTGTAGTCCCAATCAATGAATTCCATCCCGAGCTTTTCGGCATAGCGAATGTTCTCCTCTTTCCTGATTTCATACTCGTCTCTTGGATGAATATTAGGATTATAAAAGAAAATTGTCGTTTCGATCTCGGAGGCGGCGAGTGCATCCATCACTTCAGCAGCGCAGGGCGCGCAGCATGAATGCATGAGGATCCGCTTTGAATCATTGGGCGTGTCGAGAACGGGACGCTCAAAATTTTCAGCCGAGAATCTGGACATGTCATTCTTTTCCTGGCCGTTTCCGCTTTTTGCTCGTCGTCCCATAATCTGAATCCTCTATCTTGAGTAAATTAAGAAAGCCTCGCGACGTTTCAAGAAATCTTCGAGATCGTCTTTCCACCCCTCACGAATATCGGAGGCATCTTTACCCTGCACAATACCATCGATAGACTCTTGATGCCGCAGAAGAACATTACCTTTTTCCGGAAGAGTGAACGTGTCAGGATGAGACTGGAATAGAATCCGCTTTAAAGCCAAACCCAACTCGACAGGACGAAATTCTTCTCGATTTGTAACAACAAACCTGACACCGCCACAATCTTCACCACTGAAGACGCTGGAATCCGGAGTAAATCTAGTGGGATAGAATGCAACGCCGGGAATTTCCTGATCTGCGAGATCGCGGGCAAGCTTCCCTTCATGAATCCATGGCGCTCCGATATGCTCGAACGGGCTGCGGGTTCCCCGACCCACCGAAACGTTCGTAAATTCAATCAGCCCAACCCCGGGATAGAGCATCGCCTGTGTGACACTGCGAATATTTGGTGAAGGGTTCACCCAAGGCAACCCGGTATCATCGTAAGACATCGAAGGGTCCCATCCCAAGACCGGAACCACAGTCAAATCAGCACCCACGTTTCTCTCCTCATTGAAGAGGCGAGCTAACTCACCCACCGTCATGCCATGTTGCACGGGGATGGTATGAAAAGCGACGAAGTCATTCCCCTCACCGGTGCGAACCGGCCCATCGACGACCGACCCTCCAATTGGATTGACGCGATCGAGGACGATGAACTTCAGCTCGTTCTCCGCCGCTGCTTCCATCGCCAGCCCCATCGTCGAAATGTAGGTGTAGAATCGACAGCCAATGTCCTGGATGTCAAAAACGAGCGCGTCGAGCCCTTTGACCTGATCAACAGTAGGTTTTCTAAACTCAGATTTATAAAGACTGTAGACAGGAAGGCCCGTCGCCGCGTCCCGCGTGTCATCCACTGAATCCTGATCAAGAACACCGCGTATTCCGTGCTCCGGAGAGAAGAGAGCTCTTAGATCGACCCCTTCAGCTGAGGCAAGCAGATCAATAGTGGATCGGCGCGTCCGCGTGATTCCGGTCTGGTTCGTGATCAACCCAATCTTCAAACCTTGCAAAACATTAAACCCATCCCTCTCTAACACATCAACACCATTGAGAACAAACCCAGCTCCATCAGCGGCCGTCTGGACGCGACTCGTGGGAGGCACCCTTGAAAGAGGAACAGGTTCAGTGTAACCGACTGCTTCAGCGGCCAGTGTTCCCAACTCAATCCGAAGATCTTTAATACTCCCGCTTTCCGAAGGGTGATTCCGATTAGCAAGCACTATCAAAAAGGTATCAGAGGCAGGGTCCACCCAGATCGATGTCCCGGTCCATCCAGTGTGACCATAGCCACGCTTTGGAAATTTTTCGCCACGCTGATAGGCAAATCCCGAGCCTATATCCCAGCCCAGCCCTCGTTGAATTTCCAGCTCAGAAGAAAGTTGATTACTTGTCGCCGCCTCAAGGGTGGATTCATTCAAAATTGGAATCCCTGAGACGGGAGCTCCCCGCATCAGAACGCGCAGGAAAGTAGCGATGTCTTTCGCGGTTGAAAAGAGTCCGGCGTGCCCGGCGACTCCCTGCATCCGGCGTGCCGTCGGATCATGGACAACGCCGCGAAGCAAGCCGTAGTCTTTTATCTCGGTTGTCGGAGCAATCAAGGATTGCGCAAGCCCGGTAGGAAGAAAACCGGAGCTGTGCATCCCTAACGGACCAAGAAAATTTGCTTCTGCATACTCGTCGAGCCGCTGCCCGGAAACTCTACTGACAATCTCTCCCAGGAGAATGAAATTGATGTCGCTGTATCGAAACCGGGTGCCCGGGCGTTCAATCAACCCAATGCTCGCAGCGCGTCGCACGCCTTCCTCGTGACCCCAGAAATCAGCTTCGCTCAAAAATATTCCGGGAGGCAGTCCACTTTGGTGCGTCAGAAGTTGTCGCACCGTGATTCTTTTTCGATCAGCAGCCTTGACGTCAGGATCGTTCGGCTCAGGCCGAATCCCACCCTCGAGAAATTCAGGAATGTAAGACCCAACCGGAGCGTTCAGATCGAGTCGTCCGCCTTCTGCGAGATGGAGAACGGCAGGAGTCGTCGCGAGGACCTTAGTCAAACTCGCCACATCGAAAATTGTGTCTTTCGTCATTTTCTCCGAACGGGGAGATGTCATCCGATGACCATAGGCACGATGAAAAACTTCGTCTCCGGACTCCAACCAGACAACGGCACCGGGAATATCCCCTCGCCCAATCGCTTTCTCTACCGCCTCATCGATCGCTTTCAACCTCGAAGGAAGCATCTCGCCAGAGAGGCAACTCGCAGAAAAAAGCAGTGCCGTCAAAATGACCCAGGAGACGACTCTGCGAGGTCGCTGTCTCAACCCTGTTTCATCCAACCCGTTTGCACTGCACCCTCTCATTCCTGAAAGAATGGAGCATCCCGCCTCTTCAAGCAATGGCGCTGTCGAGGTGCTGTTCACTTCAGCCCGAGGGTTCCATATGGATCCGATCCAATTAGCGCCGTTGTCGACGGCAGCACCGAAGCCCGCCGCTTCATCTTTGGCTCAACGGTAGCGGGCCCCGGTTTAGAAACCATTTCCTGATCCGGGGAAAGCTCATGTTCCAAGAGAGCGCTTTCGAGAATAGCTGCCGCAATCGGGCCGGCGGTTTCACGACCGAAGGCAAGAGGGTAGATCGTTTCAAAGGTATCTTTCCCCACCCAAACACCCCACGTGTACTGCCCGTTAAATCCAAAGTGCCAGCCATCAGTAAACGCCGGAGTCGTGCCTGATTGACCGTTTTCGATGAGCCGCGAGACGAGCTTGGCTGTTTTTTCCGAGATAGCCTGCTCTGGCGCTTGCTCCTGACGAGACGAGAATAGAATGTCTTCTCCGAAGGCGATGGATTCAACCAAGCCGATCCGGGGCGCCGGCACTCCCCCATTTGGAAAGATGGTATAAGCCCGAACCAATTCACTCAGGCTCATCTCACTGGCACCAAGAAGGCTTCCGGAAAGCTCTCTCATCGGCGTTTCTATGCCAGCCTTCTTAACGAGATCCGAGACTGGGCCAAGCCCAATCTGCAATCCGAGACGAGCCGTCGGGGAGTTCTTTGAAAGTCGAAGTGCACGGCCTGCAGTGATTGCCCCTTCCCATCGGTTATCCGGGTTTTCAGTGCTCCATTCTCCGAGTACACCTGACACACCACCCAAGCCCATTTCCCGGTTATCAAAAGGTGCATCGCTGAGAATAGATGCCGGATTGTACCCCCCCACCTCGAACGCGGCCGCGTAGACAAAGGGGATAAACGCAGACCCCGAAGGCCGTTTCATCTCACGGGAACGATCATACTCACTCCCGAGAAAGTCTCGACTTCCAACGGTAAGGAGCAGTCTGCCTGTCTTATTTTCAACGACCACAGCGGCGCCCTCAAGTTCTTCGATTCCATCGAATTCGGGCTTTTCGCGATGAAGTTTTTTCAGATGCTTATCGATCTCGAACGCAGCCGATTGCTGCAGCCTCAGGTCGACTGAGCTGCGAATCATGAGCCCTTCCAATGAGCGGTCACCGAGAAGCTCACGCGCTTCTTTCTCTATTCTAGCGAGAAGGAAAGAAGACTGCCCGCGAGAGATTCTTTGACCGCGATTATTCGCGACGACGGTCGGTTCAGAAATCAGCTCGTTAAATCTTTCTTTTGAGAGCCTGTTAATTGACACCATTCGCTGAAGTGTCTGGTTTCTGTTTGTCATCGCGAGCTCCTGACTCACAAACGGGGAAAATCGGCTGGGAGAACGAATTAACCCGCAAAGCAAGGCAGCCTCGTCGACCGTGAGATCGCTGAGTGGTTTGTCAAAATAGCCTTTCGCCGCAGCTCCGACTCCATAAAATCCACTTCCAAAATAAATGCGGTTTAGATAGTGAACGAGGATTTCGTCTTTCTGATACTTCCGCTCTATCCAGAAGGCGAGTGCGATCTCGTTCAGCTTTCGCTCAATATGGCGACCCTTTAGCCCGTAAACGTCGCGGGCAAGTTGCTGTGTCAGAGTACTCCCTCCTTCCTGGATTGACTCAGCCCGGTAGTTGGCGATCGCCGCACGCAGTGTTCCTGCGGGATCAAATCCAGGGTGAATGAAGAAGCGCTGATCTTCGGCGGCGAGCAGGGCATCAATGAAGACACCCGGTATGTCATCGCGCTTGATCAGCTTCCGGTCCGTGGCACCAATTCTGCCAATAGGTCTTCCATGGGAATCGACAACTTCGGCTCCTGCCGTCAGCTCTTCGACTTTGCTCAAATCGTACCCGGAATTTTGATCGAGATAATGCCATCCGATACCACCGCCAACTGCTGTGATAGCAACGACAAGATAGACGAGCACAAAAAAAGAAACTTTGAGCAAACAAAAAGTAACCCTTAGGGCTCTCGACTTTTTCTCCGGCGGATCCTGGAGAGTTTCTTCGGAGGCTTCGTCTTTCGACTCTGTCAGTTCTTCTTTCACGTCAGGGGGCCGTTAGTTCCATGATGTAACCTGATTCTTCTGGAAGCGGCAGATCTTCAGCCGGTTCAGAACGACGTTGACCGAATAACATCTTGAAGAGACCACCAACCCTGCCAAATGGACGCCCTTCATCAGGAGTAATGTCCACCACGACGGGAAGAGGCATCGTCAGCCGCGGATTCGGTCGCGGGGGTCCTTCCGGCAGAGTGACCAAATACTGTTCCGGATTTTGATAGGCGTCGCGAAGAACAGTCGCTGCAATTGGCGCAGCACTTCGCCCTCCACTTAGGGTCTCCCATCGACGGCCTTGAGTAATCGCGGCAAAAGCGATTCTTGGTTTTTCAGTATCGACCCAACCGGTGAACCAGGCGAGTGAGCGTTTTTCCGAGTCTTCCGCCCATTCTGAGGTTCCGGTTTTTCCATAGACGACAGGCTTCGCCATTGAGGCACGCCCAGCCGTTCCTCTTCCATGATTGACCACTCCCCACATACCTTCACGAACCCACTCGAGATCAGCCGGATCAAGGTGAAGGGGGTGGGCCACTTCCGGAGGAACCCGATCGACCAGCTCATGTGTGAGCGGGTCTAGTGATTCAACAACCAGACGCGGTTTCGGAACATGCGTTCCGTTTGCAAGTGCCGCCATCGCCAGCGCCATTTGCAACGGAGAGGCGAGAACGCGCCCCTGGCCAATTGAAAAATTTGCGAGGCTCTTCAGATCTCCGTAAATTTCAGGATTTGGAATATGCCCTGAGCTGACCGCCGGCAGAGGCAGTTGGGGTTTTGCTCCAAGACCGAAACGGCGACTCACGTCGGCAATGGCGAACGGTCCCATTTGAATCGCTGCCTGATAGAACCAGGTATTGCAGGATCGCATCAGGGCGTATCGCAAATCCATCATACCCTCACTCTCGCTACTCCAATTCTTAAACGGTCGACCTGCAATTAGAACAACCGGAGGACCCGAATATTTTGTCTCCAAGCCGTCCACGGTACCCCACTCCGTGCCGGCGAGAGCCACGAATGGCTTGAAAGTAGATCCCGGGGGATACTCACCGAGGACAGCGCGGTCAAAAAAAGGTGCGTCCTCGCGATCTGCCAGCTCCCGATAAGTAGTCTCTGGAATTCCCCCGATGAACAAATTAGGATCAAAAGAAGGGTAGGAAACCATCGCGAGAATATCTCCGGTGTCAGCGTCCACTGCGACAAAAGCTCCGGGACGCCCTGTCTTTGCGAGGGCTTCCTCGGCTTTTTTTTGCATGGCCAGATTAATGGAAAGAACCACCGTGTTTCCGGGACGTGGGGGTCGGGCAATCTCCTGATTGAGAAGATTTCCCTGAGCATCATAGAGGCGCTCTACGATACCATCGATACCGGTGAGATCCTCATGCAGTGTCTTCTCCATCCCCGCCCGGCCCATTAGGGGAGGCCAGGCGTATTCTACTTCACCAATCGGACCATGCTGATCGGGGAGAGAATCTCCGATATATCCAATGAGGTGCGCAAACAACTCTTTCTGCGGATAGGACCGCTCATAGACTGGATCGAGAGACATCCCTTTCGGAAGCTGCTGATGAATCAAGGCCAACTCGTCTTTCTCCAGAGTCGGTGTGATCGGCAAAGGCACCCATATACGGTGTTGAAAGTGCCGGACCATCTCATGTTCGGAAATGTTCAACCACGGGATTGCAACTCCCGCAGTCAATTCCTCCAGAGCAGTAATCGCCTCTTTCGCGTTTGCGGCAATGATTGGCAGTTGAACGACAACCCGGAACTTTACTTCGTTGATCGCGAGCGGTTCCCCCTCGCTGGAAACGATCAGCCCCCGAGGAGCCGGGATGTGAAAGGACTTTGCATGTCCTTTTGGAATTGACGCCATCGGTGTCGGTCCATAGTCAATTTTGTCCGCTCGCTCCACTTTGATCTCAACTTC
>JARGOD010000008.1:7543-57816 GCA_029210205.1 Verrucomicrobiales bacterium
TCCGCCCACAGTAGATTCGAACCCAACAGGAGAATACCTGCATGTCCAAATATGGATATCATGCAACGCTTTGTCTTTGCTGAAAACTGGAGATTCACGATTAAGGGGAGAAGTCGAAATCCTACTCATGAGCGTAAAACTTCAACGCTCGCAATTCAAGGCATGTTCCTGATAGATAAAAGATTCGAAAACAGGAAGCATCGAGACTCAGTTGACCGCGATAGAAGCGACTTCTACATTCGCCGTCATGCTCCTCGTAATCGACAACTACGATTCTTTCACCTACAACCTCGTCCAGTACTTTGGAGAACTGGGCGCTGAGATGGAAGTTCATCGCAACGACCAGATAACGCTCGATGAAATTCGTGATCGAGCGCCGGAGCGTATCTGTGTTTCTCCCGGGCCGTGCACCCCTACGGAAGCAGGTATTAGCTGCGATGTGATCCGTGAATTTGGCGAGTCGATTCCTCTTTTCGGAGTGTGTTTGGGTCATCAAAGCATCGGTCAGGTTTTCGGAGGTGATGTCGTGCGAGCAGAGCGGCTCATGCATGGAAAAACCTCACCCGTGCTCCACAACGGAACTGGATTATTTAAGGACTTGCCATCGCCGTTCGAAGCGACGCGATACCATTCGTTGATTGTGAAAAGAGAGACTTTTCCGGATTGCCTTGAAATCACGGCCGAAACTGAGGAAGGCGAAATCATGGGCTTACAGCACAAGGAACTTCCAATCTGTGGCGTCCAGTTTCACCCTGAGTCTATTTTAACCGCTGAGGGTAAGAAACTTCTGAAGAATTTCCTCGAAATGTGAAAGGTTGAAATTATTCTTATTTTTATTGTAATTATAATTTACATAAGTGGATTATCACCGAAATTTTCGACGTGAGTCGATTTTTCACATCTCAAAAGCAAATTGATCATCCTGCTCCCATGGATGGTTACCTCCATCCTTCGCTTTTGGAAGATGAGGAAATTCTTCGGCGAGGGCGACTTCAGATTCGCTTCGGCATCCTGGGCGGGTTCATGGCGATCGTTTACTCGGGCCTGTTCCTTCTCCTCGGCCATTACTGGGGAGGAATTATTTTGGGGGCTTCAGGGTTCGCTATCGCGCAGGTTCCCTGGATCGTCAGAAAAACCGGCAATTTATCACTGACCGGCCACCTCTATGGCGGTGCGCTTATGCTCGGAGTGACCTCACTATGTGTTATCGACGGTGGCCGCGAGAGTGTCATGTTTGCGTGGCTCGCAGCCGTGCCGGTGAGCGCGCTCCTTCTCATGAGGCTTCGTGAAGCCATTTGGTGGTGCGCTGTATGCACGGCTACTGCGACAGCCTTTGTCTATCTTGATCTACAGGGAATCCGATTTCTCCACACTTCTGAGCTCAATCAGAATCCCGCGTTGAGTTCGGTCAGCTACCTCGGGCTCATTTTATTTCTCACTTTTCTTGCACTCCTTTTTGAAAAAGGGCGCCTCGAAGCTTCGTTGCGATTCCAGCGGGCCAGCAAGAAACTCGAGGAAGCCAATCAACAACTCACAGATCTCAATCACCAAAAGAACGAGTTTCTCAACATCGCTGCGCATGACCTGAAGAATCCACTTTCGATCATTTGTGGATATGCTGACCTGCTTCGCGAAATAGATGAACCTACTCCCGAGGAGATTCATATTCAGGCAGGGGAAATTCTGCGTTCAGGAAATCACATGCTCGATATTATCAGGAATATACTCGACGTGCGGGCCATCGAAGACGGACAGAGAAACCTCAGTAAAGAGCAATGCCTGATTTTTCAAATCGTGGAAGATGTCGTTTCAGGTTACCAAAAATTTGCCTCCCGAAAGAAGATTCAGATCTTCAGTAGTATTAACTCTCATTCTCCTGATGCCTGGGCTGATCCCGGAGCGACGCGCCAGATTTTAGATAATCTAATTTCCAACGCCATTAAATACACGCCCCACGGCGGCATGGTGAAAGTATTTGCGACCTCTTCAAAGGATGAAATTTCGATCAGTGTATCCGATACAGGCCCCGGACTTTCCGAAGCAGATCAGGCGAAGCTATGGGGTAAATTCACCCGTTTGACACCGCGTCCGACCGGAAAAGAGCATTCAACAGGACTCGGCCTTTGGATCGTAAGGAGGCTGGCCACCGAAATGAACGGAAACACTTTCTGCATGAGTAGGGAGGGCGAAGGCTCCACTTTCGGCATACGACTCCCTCTTTGGACAAGCTCAAGCACGACAATGCGGAGAGAAGATAAGTCAGGCAAAGCGACGTTTGATCGGCTCCTCGCCGAAATCGAAAGTAAATCCGATATCGAGGTCGCACTGCCCGGTTAGATCGACACGCTTACTTCAGCGGATTCTCATACCAGGAGACGTTCCCCGTTCCTCGTCCTGCATTGAGGAGATCGAGATCACCGTCACCATCCATATCAACGGTTCGTAGATCATAGGATTCCTGAGCGAGATCCAGGTCCTGACGGGTAAAGTTTGCATCTCCATCATTAAGATAAATCGAAACACGCTGAGACTCGAAGCCACAACTCGCCCCGTCAAGATCCCCATCCTGATCAAGATCGTCGAGCACAAGAGTGTGTGGCGATTTGATCTCAAGATCGATCTCACGTTCTTTCCAGTCAGGCCCTTCAAACCAAATAACACCTGCGCTGTGCCCACGCGAGGCGAGAAAGTCTATCGTTCCATCACCATTGAGATCGCCAGGAAGAATGTTTGTGGCAGCCAACTGATCTTCGGCAATAACGGTCTTCTCCCAGGCTCCTTTGACTCCCGCTTTTCCGGGGTTCGTCCAGTAAGCAAACCAGTTGCCGTCTTCAAAAGGAGCCCCTTTGGCACCAATTGCAATTTCCCCCCAGCCGTCGCCGTTTAGATCACCGAAGCCAAAATAGTGGCTCCCTCCCCGCGCTGTGCGATCTGCGAAAACGTGACGATTCCAATGGGGCGCTGACTTTACTTTGGGGGGGACGCTGAACCATGCGACCGAATCAGCAAGGGGTCCCTCGGGAAAGAAATTGTTGATGATCAAATCCTGACTCCCGTCGTTATCGACATCCGCCTTCAGTATGCAATGAATGCCACGGATCTCGTGGTCAATGATTCGCGCAGCCCAGGCACCCGATCCATCTCCAGATTGTCGACCACCGGGATTCTCCAGCCAAAAAGGACTGTTGTTCGCTTCGCTACCCGCCCAGTCCATATCGCCATCGCCATCGATGTCGAGAGTTTCGCTATGAATACAGCGCCCTTTTAGATTGGTAAAGCGATGCAAAACCACTTCGGTCCAGTCCGGAGCGTCAAACAAGCTCACTTTACCCGCATAGCTGGTGATCACATCGACATCTCCATCTCCATCGTAGTCAGCGGCCACCGCAGAGGTGTTTTGTCCTTTTTCCATGACCACATGTTTCTTCCACTTACCAGCATGGATGTTACCCGTCAGTAGAACCATGATCAGAACTGTCTTGATGCCTTTCATATTTTCAGAGATTGTCAGTGTTTGATTCCGTTAAGGAAAGCAGCATCTTTGGCTGAAGTCACGAATCCTAATCATCGCGATTCAGTCACCCCATCATGTTTAAATCACTCCTCCCTTTACTCTCTTTCGCCCTAGCCGGTGCAGCATTCATCTTTTCATTACCTGCCAAAGAAGTCGCTACCCGCGCCCCGATTTGGGAGCTAAAGAGCGACTCTGCGACGATTTATCTCGCAGGATCAGTCCATTTACTTCGCGAGAAAGATATGCCCATCCCGGCAGCATTCGACGAAGTCTACGCGCTCGCCGACCGGCTCGTCTTCGAACTGGATATGGCAGACATGATGAACCCTGAGACGGCGATGACAATTCGCCAGCAGGGGATGCTGCCCGAGGATGAATCGCTGAGCGATCACTTCGACGAAGAAACGATCACGGCAATTAAGTCCTACGCGGGGGAAATGGGCCTCCCTGCTGCCATCCTCGAAAAGATGAAACCCGGCACTCTTTTCATCACACTCACTTCTCTCGCTGCAACACGTCATGGCGCGCGACCCGATCTCGGCATCGAGATTCAGTATTACCAAAAGGCGGTCAGAGACAACAAACCCACAAGCGGCCTGGAGACGATGGCTTTTCAGATGGGCATTTTTCAAAAAATCAGTACTGAGACCCTCGCTCGCATGATTCATGAAATGATCGAAAAACAGGATGAGTCAGCCGAAGACCTCGACAAAATCATCGCGGCATGGAGGAGCGGTGAAGCGAAACTGATCGAAGAAATCATTGTCTCAGAACTGGCAGAGGAGAAAGAGGTGAAGGAGTTACTTCTCGATGAACGGAATCGAAACTGGATCCCATCGATCGAAGAGGCGCTTGAAGGCGATGAAGATGTGCTCTTCATCGTCGGGGCCGCCCATCTCGCCGGAGAAGAAAGTGTTATCGATCTACTCGAGAAAAAAGGCTTCACACCTCAACAACGCTCCGCTGTTCCGCAACTACCCTGAAACGAAATGCCTACGCTCAAAGTCTACCTGAAACCCGGGTGTCCCTGGTGTGTCGATGCCGTCGCCTACCTCAAGAGAGAAGGTTTTTCTTACGAAGGCATCGACGTCATCGCTGACCGCTCGATGTATGCCGAGATGCAGCAACTTTCCGGTCAAACCTGTGCTCCTACACTCACCTATGGAGAACTCATTCTCGCCGATTTTGATGTCGATGAAATGAAAGCATTCTTCGACGAGCACGGAATCGCTCCCTGAAGTAAAACTCAGGGAATCATTCCGATCGAAGGTCCCGCCGCTTCCGCAGCACTCAGGAAATCTTCAATCGCAGCATCTCTTGGCACGCCGAGATGAAGTGCCTCAAAGTAATGCTTCTCAGCCGCCTTAGCATTCGGCTCATCGCGAGTCACATAAAGCACCGCAAGATTGAAATGAGCATCTCCGTACTTCGGATTGATGGACACAGCACTCGTGAATGCTTTCTCAGCTCGTGCGACCCATCCTTTGCGTGTTGAGATCACACCGAGCGTATTGTGAGCTTTCGCATTCTGCGGATCGAAAGTGAGACCCTCCTCCAGTTTGGTCAATGCTTCATCGAGCTTGTTTTGAAGGAAATAGGTTCGACCGAGGAGATAGTGCGCCAACCCTGAATCGCTCTCAATCGCGAGGGCTTTTTCCAGAAAGTACTCCGCTTCCGAGTAATTCTTTACTGCGATCTTGAGGACTCCCAGATTACAAAGGCAGGCCACATTGCGAGGTCGATAACGAAGGTATTCGAGGAAGCCGGCCTCTGCTTCACTGTATCGCCCTTCACTGAAATCAAGCCTTGCTGCTTTCTCAATCTGCGAAAGCTCAATTGAAACTTTCTGCCCCTCGACCACGTCAACAGGGGCAGATCCTGTCCCTGCCGCGATGAGAGTCTCAGAATTGCTGTTCGAAGCTTCGACAGCCTCAGCCGCCGCCTCGGCAGGACTGAATGGCTCACTCGAAGACGCGGCATCAACGATTTCCTGAAACTGCGGGGATTTGAACAGAGCCTTTTCCTCTTCAGTCAGTTGAGAACCGGTTGCCATGTCGTCAACCAATCCGAGGAGCGTGTCAGAACGAGTTCCGACCTTGTCGAGTTGGCGGAGGAGCAGCTCTTTAGCCTGCTTCATCTGCGCCTGACGACGCAATTGCTTCAGAACAAGAGAACGGAGCAGCTCATTCTCCTGACGTTCCACAGGGGAAGCGGAGACGATTGAATTTCGCTCTTCCTGAGTCAAACCGTCAGATAGCATTTCCAGCTTCTGCTTGAGTTCCTCGATGGTCTGCTGATGATCCAGGTTATCGGAAAGCAACTTATCACGCTCAACTCTGATCCTCGCGATCTCCGTCTTCAACATCGCGATGTCCTGATCTTTGTTCTTTGAAAGTTCTGAGAGACTCGTCGCAAGCTGCTCGGCTCGGTCGAGTTTGAGTGTCAGGTCACGATTACGATCCATGAGCTCCTTAAGAGCCTTTCCGCCATTCGCTTCGCCGCGGACGACTTCAGCGAGATTATCCCGCTCGCGCTCGACGTCGACGAGTCGACTACGCATCTTTTTCATCTCCGCCTGCGACTGATCAAGCGCTGCGACCAGTTTCGAATTTCGATCAACCGACTGCTGCAACTGATTCGTCGCGTCTCGGAGCAGGCTCTTCAATTCATCGATCCGCTGCTGCGTCACGCCACCCGCTGAACTCTCCGCTTGAGCAACTCGACGATTAAGATCGAGAACATTGCTTTGAGCCTGAGTTAGTTCCCCGCGAACAGCTTCAAGTTCGGCCTCACTTCGCGAGAGCTGTGTTCGAAGCTTGAGATTTTCGTTATTCAACCAACTGATCAATGAGTCTTTTTGAGAAAGATCTTCATGGAGAGAGTTGGCGATCGCTCCGACCGAAGGAGCTCGGCGGGTCTCGACACGCGGCATTCCTGAACCCGGGGTGGTCGCGACACGTGGAAGCGCCTGGCTCGCTCCATCATCCCAGCTCGGTAGCGAAAACTCCTGATCGGGATCTTCGATCTCCATCGAACGGGAACGGGCACTCCCATAAGTCGGAAGAGGAGGGGAAGGAATTGTCTCAGCAAAATTTGGTGCCGTCGCAGGATTGACCGGTTGGGGCTGCGGGCGCGGCACGGGTTGTGGTTGGGGCTGCAAGCGTGGCGAGGGCTGAGTCGGTGGCGGGTTTCTCATCGCCTGCTTGATCTCATCACGCTTTTCCGCATTTAAATGCCGACGCTCTCTCACAATCTCTGGCTGGAAATCGGGAAACATCTGTGCGAGATGGTCATACAGCGGAATCGCTTCGTTGATCTTCGCGAGGGCGCTCAAATAATCGCCTTTATCCTCCGAGTCGCGCGAAGCCTGAACTAAAAGAAAGCCGCGATACCAAATGTCGTTTGGATCGAGATTGTCCTGCGCTTTCACCGAACCGGCGGTCAGTACACAGCAAAAGACAACCATGGCACCAGCCATCGCCTGCGGTCTTTGAAAAAGGCCGGTCAGGGAAGTCATGTAACTGTCTATATTCTCGTTAGTTTCGAAGGAACTGTGCAACTGAATGCTGTCTCCGCCAAGTGGAAAAATCTCATTTTCCGGTCTCAAATAAGCGACGAAATGCCACCTTTAGATCCGAAAATCAGCGATGGGGGCAGGTTATTATCAAAAAAAGCGATTTGATGCACTCTTTTTTCGCTCTAGTCTCACAAAGTTTATGTCGTCCATGAACTCCCTTTCCACTCAGGTTCTGGTGCTAAATCGGCTTTGGCAGCCGGTGAACATCTGCGGTGTCAAACGCGCCATTAGCCTTCTTTTTGTTGGGCATGCGCAAGTCGTCGATACTGAGCCGGAAGCAGGATTCCAGACTCATGATTCCACTTCATGGATGAGTCTTTCGAGCGCCTACTCCGGCGAAGACATCCTCCACTCTGTCTCCCATCAGATTCGGGTGCCTTCGGTTATCGTCCTCAACCACTATGATCGCCTCCCGAAACAAGATTTGAAATTCTGTCGGCAAACGGTGTTCGAGCGTGATAAATTTACCTGTCAATATTGCGGCGTCCGCTTTGAAAACCGCGATTTAAATCTCGACCATGTCATTCCGAGGGAGAAAGGAGGCGAAACGACATGGGAAAATGTGGTCTGCTCCTGTATTCGCTGCAACACCCGCAAAGCAAACAAGCTCCTCGCGCAGGCAAATATGCGGCTTCTCAATGAGCCAAAGAAACCCCGATGGCGCCCCTTTTTGTCTCAGGCGTCCGTGCAACGCATTGCTCATGTCAGTTGGAAACACTTTATCGAAGTGCCGCCCGGGGAGGTTTCTCTCTCGAGCTGACAACTACCTCATCCTCAGGTAGATAAATCGAAAAACGCCCCATATGACAGGTGGCAGCCCGGCACTTAGGATTAGCGCCATCCCCGGAGTCTTCTCTCCGGCATCACCGATCCAGGCGAAGACAAATCCCATCGGTATGCTTCCTGCGCAAAGTGCGGCAAAGAACCGCGAAAACGACATCTTTGACAGGCCCGCCATGCAAGCGACAACTTCGGGGAGAACCGGCATCCAGCGGGAAAGCGCGACGAGCCAGCCACCGGTTTCCCCCTGGAACAACCGCTCTCCTTCGCTGAGTCCTGAATCCCCCGCCAACCATCGGGCCGCGCGTCTCCCCATTTTTCGGCAAAGAACGTAGGCAAGGACCCCCGCCATAATCGATCCCGCCGCAGAAAGAATACCTCCGAGAAACCATCCGTAGATGAGGCCAAGCGCCGACATAACTACTGTTCCCAGAATCGGAAGAAAGAGATCGATCACGAGCAAGCCGATTCCAACCGCCCAGGCCCACGCTCCCATCGATTGTAGCTGAGCAACCGTATTTTCCTGCGTCATCCATTCCTCAAATTGAGCCCCCCAGATCAAGAACGGCCCGATCACTAAAAGCGCTAGAATGATAAAGAGGAGGAAAAGTCGCTTCATTTCTACAAAGATAAGCTTTGAGTTGCTTCGAATTATCTATCACAACTCCCTGCACTCCCAGTCCGATTTTTCATGAAACCTCGCCCTGAACCGGTTGATCCGACTCGCCTTCACGAGATCGCGCACGAAACCATTCGTGCCGCAAAATTCCCAATGCTTGCTACGATTGAAGGAGGCACTCAACCGCGAGTCCGTCCCGTCTCTCCCGTGCAAGTCGACGGAGATTTTACGATCTACATTGCGAACCTCGCCTCATATCACAAAACAGCGGAGATTGCCGCAAACCCGGCTGTCGAAATGGCCTACCTCGCCCCCGATCACGATCAGGTTCGCATCACCGGAAACGCTGAAGTCGTCAATGAGCCCGAAATCATTGCCGCGATCTGGGAGAAGAACCCGCTCTTGAAACAATACCTCGGCAGTCCGGAGAACCCTGAGTTCATTCTCTACCGCATCATCCCCGATTTGGTCCGCTTCATGCGGGAGTGGGCTCTTGATTATCACGAAGTTCCCCGCAATCCGGCGTGACCTAACCCTGTCGAATCACTGACCTAACTCTGTTCACATGACTCAGTCCACCTCAGGCACGGCCGCTAAAGTCGGCCTCCTCACCGCCGTAGCTATCGTCATTGCCAACATGGTTGGGACGGGTGTTTTCGGAAGCCTCGGCTTTCAAGTCGCTGGTATCCCCTCAGGATTTCCAATTTTACTACTTTGGCTTATCGGCGGGGTGATTTCCTTTTGCGGCGCTCTTTGCTACGCCGAGTTGGCATCAATGTTTCCCCGTTCCGGCGGGGAATATCATCTCCTCTCCGAAACATGGAACCCATTCATTGGTTTCCTCGCAGGATGGCTCTCGGTCACGGTTGGTTTTGCAGCTCCAATCGCCCTGAACGCGACCCTTCTCGGCACCTACCTCGGCAATATTTTCGAATGTTCATCTTTCTGGTTTTCGATTCCGGCGGTGCTCCTTGTGACAATGATTCACCTTGGACAGGTTTCTTTCATCGGAAAATTCCAGGAGCTTTTCACATACGGCAAAGTGGCCCTGATCCTCGTTCTTGGTCTTCTCGGATTCGTTCTTGGAACCCGTCAGCCGGTGTCTTTTCTTCCCGCTGAAGGTGATCTCGATCTGATTACTTCAGGGCCATTTGCGATCTCACTTGTCTACGTCCTCTACGCCTACACCGGTTGGAATGCCGCGACCTATATGATGGACGAGGTTAAAAAGCCTGAACGCAACGTGCCTCTCGCACTTCTCATCGGAACGGCTGTGGTTACCGCACTTTACCTGTTCATTAACGCCTCCTTCCTCTACTCGACTCCGATCGAAGACATGGCCGGTGAAGCCGAAGTAGGACTCATTGCCGCCGAATCTTTCCTTGGTCCAAAGGGCGGGGTCGCCATGGGCATTCTCATCGGCTTCGGCCTTATTTCGTCCATCAGTTCAATGGTCTGGGCAGGTCCCCGAGTATCCGCTGCGATTGGTCGTGATCACAAAGGATTCAGTCTCCTCAGCCGGACGAATCGAAACGGAGTTCCTGCGATCGCCGTTCTTGTTCAGAGCGTTATCGTCATGATTCTTCTTCTCTCGGCCACCTTCGAGCAGCTCATTAACTATGTTCAGGCGCTTCTCACGATTTCTTCGCTCATGGTCGTCATCGGAGTCTTCTACCTCCGAATCACGAGACCTGATATCCCCCGCCCTTATCGTGCCTGGGGCTTCCCGCTGACACCTGCAATATTCGCGATCATCAGCCTCTATGTGCTCTGGTTTCAGGTCAAAGACCGCACGACGGAGTTTCTTTTCGGTCTTCTCACCTTGGGTATCGGTGTCGTCGTCTATCTCATTTTGCCGGCCCTGAAGTCCGGTAAAAGCGCCAAATCTGAGTAATTCCGCAAGATAGTGGAAATCAGAGGGTCGAAGGACAACAAATCGCTTGCAGGATTTGATTAAGTTTTCTTAACTAACTCAACGTCCATCCTGTTCCCTGCAACGTTTTTGTCCATCCACGAACCATCTGGCGAAAAGCCCGGGTCGACGGGTCGCGATTCATCGAATCGTACCCCGAACCCTTTTGGTGTACCGGGACCTCTAGAAACGACTGCATCTCACCATGTCACTCCGGTTTCAAACGAAGAGGCCTCTTCGACAGAGCCGATCAATTGGGCGCTTATCGCAGATCAATTTCCCTTCGGTCTAATCGTCTTGGGGCCAGGGCAGGAACTGCAGCACGAGAACGCTGTCTGTCGAGAAATGCTCGGATCCACCGTCCGCGAAGCCGGTGGTATCGAAGCATGGCTGGCCTCGCTTTGTCCAGACGACGACCACCGAAATCGCGTCATCGACTCATTTCGCGAACATGTGTGGCGAAATCAACTGACGCGCACATTTTCACTCCGCAGTCTGAAGGGAAAACTCAGGGAAGTAGAACTGCGATCCTCACTTCACCGGGACGGTGGAATCACGATCGTTCTGCAAGATGTCACCGAATCGATTCGTGCGCAGGAAGCTCAGCGGCACGGAAAGCTGAAATTCAGGACACTTTTTGCCGGGACTGAAAACGGCGCCGTTCTTGCAGACCGTACAGGTCGAATCATCGATGCAAATCCGGCATTTCTTGAATTCGTTAGTCTCTCTTTGCGAGAAATTAGAATGTCGGCTTTCAGCGAGCTCCTCCATCCCGAAGACTCCGGATGCCTTCAGTCAGCTGAATCTAAATTCCTGAAGTCAGACGGCAGCGGTGATTTCCCGCCACTTGAAGTTCGGATCCGCGCTCAGAAGGGGGAAAAGACGACAAAGCTTTCCTTTCATCCCATCGGAGAGATCTTCGGAGATCCGTCTATGTCACTCTACCTCACGAGTAAGTCGGGAGGCGGAAACGAAGCACTATTGACAGAGCGGCTGCAGCTCGTTGCTCGAAAAGCAAAATCACTCCTCGATGCCGTTCCAGACCTCATTTTTCTTATCGATGATGACCTGACTATCGCCGACTTCGCCCCCCCGTCTCAAGCTTGGAAAGAGCTCGAAATGCTCGATTCCTGGCGTGGGCAAAGAGTCACTCAAATTTGGCCTGCGCTCGGCGAATTACTTTCCGGCCCAAAACGAGAGTCGCTCGCAGCCGGGAAAATACTCCACGCCGATTTGCTCAGCCAGCAGGAAGACGCAGTTCAGTTTGCAGTGACTCTTTCCTCAGCCGGCGATGGTCAAATTCTCGCGGTGATTAGGAATGAGTCCGGGTTGCGCCAGGCCAGGGAAAAAGAGCTTCAGCTGAGCCGGGCTTTCGATTTCACTCGTCGCCCCGCCGTGATCGCAAATGGAGACGGGAGAATTCTTCATGCCAATGCGGCCGTAAAACGGCTCGCACGAGACACTGGAAATAATCTCGTCGGGAGCCCTCTCACTGCGCTACTCGACGAAACATCCTGCATGCTCCTCGCTCAGCATCTCCCTACCGGCCAAAAATCAGGGAAATCATCTGCGTTTCAGGGAACGATCAAGCGACGCAACGCTTCACCGCTTGAGACAACGCTAGAAATTTGTTCTCTCACCGATGCAGGTGAACCGGTTACTTTTGCTGTTCTTATCTGCGAAACCGAAGAAGGCCCAATGGGACTTGAGGATGAACAATCGCAGCACCATTTTCGCAACCAGCTACAAATGGTAACGAGTCTTTTCAGCATCGAATCTCATGATGCGATGAACGATGAGAGTCTCATCAAATGGCAGCTTCGCCTACGCTCGCTCGCCTGCGCAATCCCGACAAAAGCGCCGCTCCATCTCGGATTTTTAATCCGTCAGGTTTCTAATGAAGCGACCCGCTTACTGCAACTCGGCCCGAGCGAACGATTCATTTTCCTGAACGGCCCCGAAAATCTCGAGCTGGATCGTGACAGGGTTACAGCGATGGCACTTCTCGTCGGTGAACTGATCAGGCTGGTCACCGCCTATCGAAAGCAGAGATCAAATCCGAGGCTCCAGTTTTCCTTTACTGCTTCGAACAGTGGTGGATTTATCCTTGAATTCCTCGCTGAAAATCTAAAGCACTCAGACTTTCCAAAAACTGAAACAGAGACAATAGAGCTCCTTATCACACAGATGGGCGGCCGGATGTCGGACACAGGTAACGATTCGCATCGAGGTTGGTCCTTCGACCTTTCACACTGAGGTGCTGGAATACAGGGGCTTATCTCTTGAATTCGAAATTCGATGAGAGGGATAAGGAAATTCGCCTGTAAATATCAGAGTTTTCACGCTAGCCTGTGCCCGCTACAAGCTATTTCCCCTGCATGGACGTCCCATCTAATCAAAGCCTGAAGATTCTCATTGTCGAAGACGATGGAGTCACGGCTCGTGATGTTGAGGCTACCTTGCATCGCCGGGGGTTTTCCGTAAGTGGAATTGCCGCCAGCGCTGAGGAAGCGAGGCAGTCGATTGCGGAATCAAATCCCGACGTCGCTCTCATCGACATACACCTCAGCAATGCAGATTCCGGAGCAGCCCTTGCGGGAGAACTTCGAGAGAAGTATGGCGTCGCCGTCATTTTCATTACCGGCTATTCCGAGGATGCAGTTTACGAGCAGGCCAGCGGCGCAAAACCGGCTGCCTTCATTCGTAAACCCTTCAGTGACGCTGAACTCGCAGCCTGCCTCGACGCAGTTACAGAGCGTGGCATTGCAGTGGAGGCTCTTGCCATAAAACTGCCCGGGATTTCTGCAGTCGCCGAAGAACTGGCCGAGGGCGTCGTTGTCTCCGATCGAGACGGCGAGATCGTCTATCTGAATCGTGCCGCTGAAGAGCTCTCCGGATGGAACCGCACTGAAGCGGTCGAGAAACTGCAAAACGAGGTGCTCAACCTCATCGAAACGGATGGCACCGTCACCGGGATCAAGGATCGAAAAGGAGGACAAGTAGCAATCTCGGAAAGATCATCTGCCATCTGCTCTGACTCTGGCGAAGTCCTGGGCGTCATTACAATTTTCACGCCCACGGAAGCGACGAAAGCTGGAGCGGAATCGAATAGTGACACCCCTGAGGCGTTCGATCCGGAAGCTCCTCGTCAGGACCTTCCCCCGGCTCGGGCCGACGCGCTGAAAAAGATCGCAGCTCTCTCCAGCGATCCTGCATTCCGCGAGCTTATCAGCGATCGGAAACCAGGCAGTGAGTCAGGTGGATTCTCAGCTTCTTCCACCGTCCCGGTTACTCCCCCAACCGGGGAAGCGAAACCGACGATATCTCCTCTCATCGATGACTTTACCGATCCCCTCGTCAAAGTGAGCACATCGGGCAAGGTTACCTATGCTAACAGCGAAGCGACCTCTCTCTTTGGGAACGGAAAGAATCTCGTTGGCCTCTCATTTTGGGACCGATTTTCTACCTCGGAATTCGAGGAGTATGACGAGCCACTACACCGACCACTCGCGACAGGCCGCAGCAACCGTTTTGAATTCAACGACTCAACTCGTGCGCTCTGGTTCGAAGTGAGGTCCTACCGAACTGAAGATGGTGTCCTCGCCCTTTTTACCGACATCACATCGGGGAAGCAAGAAGATGCCGAATCAGTCCGCCAGCAGCGATTGGAAGGACTCGGTCTCCTCGCGCGCGGGTTTGCGCATGATTTCAACAATCGTCTGACCGCGATCACTGGAAATATCAGTCTCGCCCGCGAACGTCAACCGGACGACATTGAACTTCACAGCCTCCTTTCAGAAGCTCAGACCGCAGCGGCCCACGCAACCGGACTCGTGCAGCAGTTAATGACCTTTGCCCAGGGGGGGCGGCCGATTCGAAAGCAAACACGTATCTCAGATCTCATCCGAAGAATCCTGACAGAGCACCGTATTCAACACCCTGACATTCGTTACCAGTTTCAAGGAGCAGATCCAGAGTTAATCGCTAACATTGATCCAGCACAAGTCAGCCGTCTCATCGAAAACTTGATTGCAAATTCAGCTCTTGCGATGTCACAGGGTGGAGTTCTCATCGTACGAAGCGCCCGAATTTCGCCTGAAGAAGTGAAAGCGATCAAAGGCTCACATTCACCGATGCAGGAGGACCACCTTCTCATCGAAGTCATCGATACCGGACATGGGATGAACGCGGAAGCGCTTGATCAAGTCTTCGAGCCCTACTTCACAACCCGCCCTGAGAACAATGCGAGCGGAATCGGGCTGACCGTCTGTGAGTCTATCGCGAAAGCACATTCGGGATTCATTCAACTTCAGTCAAAAGAGGGGAAAGGAACGATCGCAACGTTTTGCGCTCCGCTTGGGAAGCGGCCCACCGGGGAAACTGAGGGAGAGCTCGACAACACCTCGGGTGGTGAGCTCCCGGTTGCAAATCTCGATTTGCCGGCACTCGGACCGCTTAACGGGACTGAAGCGGATAACTTCCTTGTCGGCACCCGCATCCTCATCCTCGAAGACGACGCCCCGATCCGCCGGCTCATGGCTGCGACTCTGCGTCGAGCCGGACATGAAGTCGTTGAGACGGAGGATGGGAATGATACTATTTCGGTCTATCGAGAAGCGATGGGCGAAGGAGCCCGCTTTCATCTCCTGATCTGTGACCTTACGATCGAAAATGGACTCGGCGGGGTAGAAACGATGCGACAACTGACCGAGATGGATCCTTCAATTTTAGCGATCGTTTCCAGCGGCTACTCCGATGCACCGGCGATGGCAACCCCCGAAGCCTTCGGCTTCCGGGCAGTCCTGCCAAAGCCATACGCTCCGAGCGAACTTCGGGCGGCGGTGCATCGCATTCTCATGGCACATCACATCATTTCGTGAGAAATCGAACTGCGTAGCAGGATTCGAAACGAAGCCGATGAGACGCGATCAAAATGAAAAGCACGTCTTCTGCGCACAAGGCCTGAGCGTTCTATTGCTCAGTCTTTTCTTCCGCTTCCGACGATTCTGAAACAGCTTCAGCCTCCGGCACGACAGTTTCAGCAGCATCGACGACTGGTTCAGCTATTTTTTCTTCGACCGAAGCATCGGATTCAGTTTCTGACGCAACAGCCGCTGGAGGAGGAACTTCGGCGGACTCGGCCGGAGTTGCTTCAGTTTGCTCCTCATTGAGTGGAGCGCTCTCTTTCACCTCCGCTGCTTTCTTCGCGGCGGCTTTCTTCGCGGGAGCTTTTTTCTTCGGAGCGGGATCCGGTTCTCCCTGCTTTGGCTGTTTCCCAAGAGCCAGCTTCGTGTCGGGAAACTCGATGACATAGCCCTCTGAAGTGAGCCAACGAAGGTCCTTCAGAACCGTCTTCGCTTTGTCTGTCAGCTCAAGCGATTCCGGAGCCTGATCTTTCTCCGGCTGACTAAAATCATCCGCCAGTTCGACGAGGAGATCGATCACCTTCGTGCCAGGCTTCGCTAAAATTCGATCAATAATTGCCTGAACATGTCCCGTCAAAGAGACCGACTCATTAATCCCTTTCGGTCGCACACTCGAAACATGAAGAGCTTTTTTGCCACGCTTGAAAAAACGAAGCCCCTCTTTTTCAAAATCACGGCAGAGTGCCTGGATCAGCGGAAGCGGAAAGCCACGGCGAAGTTTCTCGCTTTCCTGCTTCAGGTGAACGAGCAAGCCGCGGGAAAGATCGCGTCCTTGAACGTCTCCGCGAACCACCGCCTTTTTTGACTCAATCACAGCTTCCTCCGCAAAATGTTCTCGGAAATGGCGAGCCAGTTCTTCTTGCGATTTCAGGAGCGGCCCTTCTTCTTTCGCCGTAGGTTCGCCTTCCTCCGCCGCTTCTTCTTCGACGGAAGCTTCTTTTTTAGAGTCGACGACTTCGCTCTCTTCATCCCCTTCACTTTCAGCTTCGGGCTCCACTGCCTCTTCTTCGATATCCTCCTCCGACGCCGTTTCGACAACTTCCTCCGAGGCCGTTTCTTCAGCGATTTCGACCTCTTCGGCAGGGACTTCAGCTGAAACCTCTGCCTCTGTGGTCACCTCCGACGTTTCCTCAGCGGGCTCAGCAGCAGAGGGAGTTTCCTCCACCTCAGCAGCAGGCTCATCCTTGGGAGCCTCCTCTGACTTCAGTCTATACTGAAGACGCCTGCTGACTTTTTCCTTCCATTTTTCGACGATTTCTTCGCCGCTTTCCATGACGATGCGGGACTTAAACCGCTCCAGAGGCATATTGGAAAACTTCTCTGCATGGAGCTTTGCAATGTTTCGCTGATATTCGTGATGGTTTGGAGGCCCGAGGATTTCCCCGCTCATGCCACAGACCGCGATGTTCGAAAAATTTCCCGAAGGAGCACCGACATCAACTTCTTCGACCTCATAGTAGCTCGATAGCACATCTGAGCTAAGGAGATGTTTGATCGCTTCGTCGCGGCTTAGCCAAATCGATTTGTCGTCCTTACACTGATAGAAAGCGACCCCGTCCTCAGTTGCTTCGAAACAAACCTGATAGCGGTCCCGCCCGCTCAAAATCATCTTGGCGAGATCAGCGAGGGGAAATGCTCGGTATGTTTCCCTAATGTGTTTTGTGAGGCCTTTGATCGCAGACTCTGACGGCTCAATCGACGCCTTGACCCCTGACGCCGGTTTGTCTTCCGGCGGACGCTCGCGACGATCCCCTCCTCGAAAGTTGTCGCGACCACCGCCGCGCCGATTGCCGCCACCGCGTCTATCATCGCGTCCTCCACCGCCTCGTCTCTCTCCGCCTCCAAAATTTCCGCGTCCCTGACTTTGGCCACGGCGGTCTCCCCCACCACCACGTCGATCACCGCCGAATCCTCCGCGACGATCACCACCGCCTCCGCGCGAGTCCCGGCGGCTATCACCCCGTGTATTTTCACGATCATCACGCGGGCGCTGTTTCTTCTCTTTCGGCTTCGATGATTCCTGTGCCCAGTCGGGCATCAAATCAAAGGCGGAAAATTCTAGGGGCTTGTCTTCGTCGCTCATGGTTGGCTAAGCCAGAATTACTTCTGACGGCTTCTACGGGATTCTAGTCGTTCTTTGTAGGGAGCTTACACCCCGGATCGGATCGTGCCAGATAGCAAAATTGTCACCTTGGCGATAATTTTCATCCGTTCATATCCCCTTAACTGAGAGCTACTTTAAGCGCATCAGCAGTGACTTCAGCCGTTTTTTCCATTTCATCCGGCCCGTGGGCAAGCGAGATAAATCCAGCCTCATATTGCGAAGGTGCGAAATAGACACCTCGATCGAGCGCTGCCCAAAAGAACTTTCGAAAGGCCGCGAAGTCAGATTTTTTCACATCTTCGACATTGATGATCTCTTCCTCAGTAAAGAAGAGACAGAACATTGAACCAATTCGATTCAGGGTCAGATCGCGACCGGTTTCTTTTAAGACACTTCTAACTCCATCTTCAAATTGCTGCCCGATTTCATCGAGCCGCGCCCAGCCATTGTGACGCTCCATCTCTTTCAGTTGGGTGATTCCCGCGACCATTGCGAGTGGATTTCCGGAAAGCGTTCCTGCTTGATAAACCGGACCGTCTGGCGCGAGATAATCCATGATTTCAGCCTTTCCACCGAAGGCTCCGACGGGAAGACCTCCTCCAATCACTTTTCCCATCGCGGTGAGATCCGGTGTAATTCCGACGAGTTCCTGAACGCCACCACGGGCGAGGCGGAAACCGGTCATGACTTCATCAAAGATCAGGACAGCACCGTATTTCTCGGTAATCTCGCGAAGAAACTGCAGGTAGCCTTCCTTCGGGAAAATGAGACCCGCGTTGGCGGGGATCGGCTCGAGAATGATCGCTGCAATGCTCTCCCCTTCGAGACGAAACGCCTCTTCAACGGCCTCGGGGCGATTGAAAGGTAGTGTGATCGTGAGATTCGCGAGATCTTTGGGTACTCCCGCACTGTCTGGCTGTCCGAGCGTCAGGGCACCGCTTCCAGCGGCAACGAGCAGCGAATCGACATGCCCGTGATAACAACCTTCAAACTTGATGATCTTATCGCGCCCTGTGTAGCCACGGGCAAGACGGATCGCTGTCATCGTCGCCTCGGTGCCACTGCTCACCATGCGCACTTTCTCCACCGATGGCACGTAGTCCCGAACCATCCTCGCGAGTTCGACTTCGTGGCGGTTCGGGATACCGAAACTGATTCCCTCCTTCGCAGCATGGCTCACCGCATCGATTACTGCTGACGGGGCGTGACCCAGGATCGCAGGGCCCCAAGTACCGACATAATCGATCATTTCATTGCCATCGACATCCCAAATGCGGCAGCCGCGAGCCCTCTGAACGAAGAATGGATCACCATCCACGCTCTTAAAAGCACGGACCGGCGAATTGACTCCGCCCGGGATCACTTCCTTGGCAGCGTTAAATAATTTGGAGGAAAGATCTCGGTTCGACATAGAGATGAACTCAATCGCGATACGCTGAATACGTCAACTCACGTCTCACAGATGGTTTCAGAATAAAAAGAAGCCCCTAACAACCCTTTTTAGTTTACACCGCCAGTACGAATCCGCTTAGCTTACCCTCCCCCTTTCCCGAAACAGACAACACTTATTCCGCATGAACGTTCATCACCTTGAGCTGTTCTATTTCGTGGCAAAATTTGAAGGCATCACTGAAGCCGTTCGAAAGATGCCTTACGGGATTCAGCAGCCGGCCGTGAGTGGTCAAATTCTTCAGCTTGAGAAAGATCTCGGGGTGAAACTTTTTCACCGGCGCCCCTTCGCCCTCACCCCTGCCGGAGAAGAACTCTACGATTTCGTCTATCCATTTTTTTCCCGCCTCGACCAGATGAAGGAGCGTCTCAGCGGAGAGGAAAGCCACCACCTCCGACTCGCCGCTTCGGCCGCAGCCTTGACCAATCATCTACCCGATGTTCTCCACAGCCTGCGTACAGAGTTTCCAACTCTCCGGCTCACACTGCGAGAGTTGAACAATGGTGACATCGAAGAAGCGCTGCGGAAACAGGAAGCGGACGTCGCCGTCGCGATCCTGCATCGAAAGTGCGGGCCCGGCATCAAAGCGGTTAAACTCATTGATTTACCCCTCGCGATTGTTGCCCCCGCCAGCTCGCCAGTTAACAAGTTCCGTGAATTGACAGCCAAAGCCATGGGCGGACAAATCCTTCAACCTCTCATCTCACTACCGAAGCACGAGCCTGTCGCTCAGCTCTTCCAGAGGGGGCTCACGGCACGCCATCTAAGCTGGGAAACCTCCGTTGAAGTCTCCGAAATCGGCCTCACCTCCAGCTATGCTGCGAGCGGTTTCGGCTTCGGCGTCACCGTCGACATTCCTGGAACTGTCTGGCCCGAAGGTATCAAAAAGATCAAGCTACCTTCCGACTTCCCACCCCTCTCAATTGGCGCTCTTCACTCCGGCGACCTCAAAAAAGTCGCGAAACGCTTCATTGATCTGGCGGCTGAACAGGCTTCTCTTCTCGAGAAAAAAAAGAAGATTAAGAGATAGCCCAATGCCGGAAGCCCTCATTTTTGATTTCGACGGATTGATCCTCGATACTGAAGTTCCCGTGTATGAAGCGTGGCGTCAGAACTACGAAGCGCACGATCAGACTCTCCCTCTCGAAACTTATGTGAATTGCGTCGGCAGCGATTTCAATCGCTTCGATCCTAAGGCTCACCTTGAGACTTTGACCAATGCAGCCATCGACTGGAGTCACTGGGATCCACGACGTGAACAAATTGCCCGTGACCAAACCTTAGGCCTCACCCCATTTCCGGGGATCATCGACCTTCTCGAAGAGGCCTCGGCTTCGCAGGTGCCTTGCATCGTCGCGTCGAGTTCACCTCGAAGCTGGGTTGAGGGACATCTTGATAGGCTCGGTTTGCAGCACTATTTTGAGGCGACCCGTTGTCTCGACGATGTCGCCGCCCCGAAGCCGTCACCAGATCTGTTTATCGCGGCGGCAGAAGCGCTTTCGATCCACCCTGACAAAGCGATCGTTCTTGAAGATTCGCTCAATGGCCTCAATGCGGCGAAAGCGGCCGGAATCGATTGTGTCATTGTCCCGAATCGAATCACCGCTTCTCTCGATTTCACCGGAGCAGCGGCAGTCTTGCCAACATTGGAAGGCGTATCGATCCGCCAATTGGCATCGATAAAGACAGGCACAGGCTAAGATCTTTGCATGAGTTGAGGAAAAGATCGTCTTACCAGGGAAAGCAACCCATAGCGTTCCCGGATATGAAAACGATTTATACCCTTCCCCTTCTCTCGACGACACTTCTCGCGATCGCCCTGCCGGCATCAGCGGAGTTCAACCTCGGCAAAGCCATTCAAAAGGGCATCGAAATGAGCCAGCAAGCTGAAAGACGCCCGACTCCCCGCCCTTTCCCTGTTTATCCGGGCCAACCCAAAGTTAAACCAACTCCACCACAGCGATTCCAGCCGAAGCCGACCCCCATTTACCAGCCGAAGCCCAGTCCGTCATACAAGCCGGCCCCAAGTCCATCATATAAGCCGAAACCGAGTTCGCCGGTGCGCCCCGCTCCAATGGATCCAGGAAAGATGATTTCCGTGCTCAAAGGCACTTCTATCGCCTCCACGGCCCCACCGACGATCTCCAACCGCACGACGAAGATTGATCCAAAAGTCATGCCGAAGGGATATGAAGTCTACCGTATGAAACAAGGTCGCGACCGGGCTGAAGGAATCTCGTCCCCTCCTGCGCAAACAACGAGAGTCAAAGACGGTCGTCCTATGGCAAGTGGAGAATCGACTCCCCCCCCTTCATCAAGTCGCCCGCCTCGTGTTGAAACGCCTCCGCCGACCCTCAACTACCGCGTCGACTCTAATACACAACTCGCAACCAGTTCAGTTCGCTTTCGTAAAGGGAGCACCGAACTCGCTGACAGCGCGTCTTATCAATATCTCCAGAATTTGGCGTCGGCACTTCAGGACCAATCACTCATGGCACATCGCTTTGTTGTCGAAGGGCACGCATCTGCCGATGGATCTGACTACGCAAATCTTCTTCTTTCACAACGACGGGCGAACTCCATATTCGACTTCCTGATGAGCCAGGGAGTCTCACCAGAACGCCTCCTCGCAGTCGGACATGGCGAAAGCCATGCCCGCTTCCGCTCAGGAGATCCCGAGTATCTCCTCGCTCAGGACCGCCAGGTTGTTGTCTTCAAGTTGGCGGACTAAATACTCAGGTCCGCCGCCTCTCATTTACCCGCATTGTAGATCACCGGCATACGGCCCTTCCACTTCTCCCAAAGAGAATCGTCGGTGATCAATGCGTTCATGAAGCTCGCAACATTGATTCGACTCGTTTTTCCCGGGTCAAAAATCGCACTTCGGGACGGTGAAGCAAAAAGATCGTAGTCGGAAGCGGACTCATCGTTGATCAAAGTATCCGGACGAACGACGACCCACTCGACCCCAGGATGATCTTGACCAATCTTCACTCGAAGAAAATCAGCGGCTGCTTCGTTATCTCTATGAGGTGGGATAGCGATTCGCAACGCAGCAATAATGAATCTTTGGGCGAGTGATATAGGCTCGTCTAGATCACGGTTGCTATTCCCGGCTGTGTTCATGAGCACGAAACGGATTGGTGTCTTGAACGGCTTTGATAAGTAGGGGAATTATATACTTCGCTAACCCATGCCGTTGGGTGAATGTTTTTCCAAAAAAGAATTTGATTAACCCAACGCTTAGGGTTAGCCTTCTTTATGAAGGACGAAATCAACGTTTTTGAGTTTTTGCAGCAGTTCCCCGATGAAGACGCTTGCGAAAGCTACATCGTAAAGAAACGCTGGCCCACTGGCATTAGCTGCCCTCACTGCAAGAATCACAACATTTACAGATTGGAGAATCAAAAGCGATTCAAATGTGGCGGTTGTCGCAAACAATTTTCTTGCAGAACAAATTCCGTTCTTGCAGAAAGTAAGGTAAAATTGCAAAAATGGATGATGGCGGTTTGGATTTTAACATCGCACCGCAAAGGGATTTCTAGCGTTCAGCTCTCAAAAACCCTTGGTGTGACTCAAAAAACAGCTTGGTTTCTCGGACACCGGATTCGGGAAGCAATCTCTCAGCGCCGGTCTTTGTTCGATGGAGTGGTGGAAGTGGACGAAACCTTCATCGGTGGGAAAGAGAAGAACAAACATGCCTCAAAAAAGCTAAGACAAGGACGTGGAGCTGTAGGAAAAAAGCCAGTAGTCGGGATCAAGAATCGAAACGGTCAGGTAAAAGCGGCAGTGATTCCCGACGTTAAAGGTTCAACGCTCCACTGTAGAATTCACGGCGGAGTTGAACGCGGCGCGACCGTTTACACCGATGAACACTTGGGTTACTCCGGCCTTTCAGCGTTCTACAATCACGAGTTTGTAAAGCACGGCGCCGGTGAATATGTGAAGGGAATGGCCTCCACTAACGGCATCGAATCATTTTGGTCTCTCTTAAAGCGCGGCTACATAGGGATTTACCACAAAATGAGTTTCAAACATCTTCAAAAATACGTCGATGAATTTTGCTTTCGCCAGAACAGCCGTGAAGGTGTCGCGATTGATGTTATCGGTGACGTGTTCTTTCGGTCCAATAATAAGCGTCTAACTTACAAACGATTGATCCATGCCTCCTAAAACTGCCCCAACATTAGAGCCAATCGACCTGCCATTCGACGAAGCAATGGATGCGTTGCTAGATGCCCCGAAAGAAAAAGAGGTTGTTCCTTTTCCCGTTCAAAAAGACAGCAAGATTTCACCGTGGCTTGGGAAGATCCATTTCGGTGATTGCATCGGTATAATGAATCAGATCCCCGAAGAATCGGTGGATCTAGTTGTGACCTCGCCGCCATACAACATCAAGAACAGTAGTGGCAACGGGCTAAAAAACGGAAGCGGCGGCAAGTGGGAAAATGCCGCTTTGATCAAAGGTTACAACGTGCATGATGATAACATGCCTCATGAAAAATACGTTGAGTGGCAACGGGATTGCTTAAGGGCAATGATGCGGGTTTTGAAAAACGATGGCGCGATTTTTTATAATCATAAATGGCGAGTTCAGAATGGTCTGCTTCAAGATCGTTCTGACATTCTTGAGGGGTTCCCTGTCCGCCAGATAATTATCTGGAAGCGAAAGGGCGGAATCAATTTCAACCCCGGTTATTTTTTGCCGACCTACGAAGTTATTTACGTCATCACTAAACCTGATTTCAAGTTGGCAAAAGGCGCTAACAAAATGGGCGACGTGTGGGAGATCCCACAAACGAGAGGCATCGACCACCCCGCCCCTTTTCCCGTCGAGCTGGCTCAGCGGTGCTGTGAGGCGAGCGATGGCCCTATCGTTCTCGATCCATTTATGGGTTCAGGTTCTACTGCTATCGCGGCATCAATGTTAGGCAAGCAGTGGATTGGTATTGATATTTCTCTGGATTATTGTGAACTGGCTAAATCCCGAATTGAGGAGCATAGCTACAAAGCAAAAATCCAGAAACATGAGTAGTGCGAGCCGACCACCAAAATCATCCACCGCCACATTTGCTAAAATTAAAGCAATCTTAGGCGAACACGAAATTCCCGAAGAAAAGACCTACAACGGATCAGGGGGGCCGGGCCGCTTGCTGGAGGATTTGGTAGGAGTTGCCGAAAACAACCACGACTCACCTGATTTGGATGATTGGGAATTGAAATTTCATGGTGGTTCTGGAAATCCTGTTACTCTGTTTCACAAAGAGCCTGAGCCTCGGGGGATCATGCGGTTACTCGTTCATGAGCACGGGTGGGAAGACGCTCTTGGCAGAATCAGTTTGCGACACACCTTTGGCGGAAAATCAGACAGAGGGTTCTATGTCGTGAATGAGGATGACCGCGTTGTGATTCGCCACGAAACTGTTGATACGGTTGTCCCGTTCTGGCGACACGACACATTGCTGAATATTCTTGGCGGAAAGTTAAGACGGCTGATTTTAGTAGAGGGCCAGACTCACAAAAACCCGAGGCGCGTAACCTACAAATCCGCAAAAGCATTTTGGGATTTTCGGATTAGAGATTTTTGCGAGGCTATGGAAAAAGGCGATGCCTTAATTGATTTTGACGCTCGAACAAAATTAGGACCAGGAACAGCGTTGAGAAACCACGGGACCAAAATCAGGGTGAAAGTTGAAAATCTTTCAAAATTTTATCATTCAAGTAAAACGATAACCTAGCGGAATGGGTTAGCGAAGTATATAATTCCCATAAGTAGGCATTACATAGTCGAGCAATCGCATCAGCAACGAGCATGCGAGGATGACCAAAGATCCCGCTGAAGCTCAGCCGGTGTCCTAGGCAGGAAGCAATCGCATCACATCCTTGTAATAGAGAAGTGAGTTCGATCTCACTCAAGTCAAGCAAGCTCGCCTCGATAACCTCTAAGTGAGGATGATCAGAGAGTGATCGAGGGAGACTTCCGCACGACCGAACGACTGCCCTCACGGAATGCCCTTTTTCCAAGAGTTGTTGAACGAGAAGGATTCCAGTCGCGCCATTTGCTCCGACGATTAGGAGAGTCATTCGCAAAGAGTAATGGCGATATCTCAGGACATCACCTTATTTCGAACACTGACCTCAGGCCTACTGACCAAATCGGCCTAAACCCAACTTTACTGACCAAATTCCACGACCACGCGAAATCCATAATCGTCGTCGCGGCGATCTCGTTCATCAAAGTCCCGCAACTCACTCCGGAAATCGAGTTCGGAAAAGTTATCCCAGGCACCGCCGCGGATCACTTTGAAGAGGCGGCCTTTTTCATCCCTGGATTCTTTGAGTGAAGCATTCTCCTTGAGCATTTCGCTCGAATTCAGCTCAGGCCGATAGTCATCTTCGAGCCACTCCCATACATTGCCGGCCAAATCAAAGAATCCGTGATCGTTCGCATCATAACTGCCGACACGGGCAGTGCGTTCCGCCCCGTCATCATATTCGATTCCACCAATGACTGACTTGCTCCAGTCTCCCGGTAGATTTGATATAGCTTGGAGATCCCAGAAATTCCCCGCATTGGTTGGCGGTGGCCATTCTTCTCCCCACGGAAATCGCTCAGACCCGACTGCAGCAGACCACTCCACATCTCGAGGAAGTCGGTAGTTGTTTCCATCATGCGCAGAGAGCCAGGTCGCGAATTGTTTCGCTTCATCCCAGGTGACGCACACGACGGGATGCTCGTCACTTTGCAGAAATCCCGGCTCTTCCCATGATGCCTTTTCACGATGGACCCAGTTGGTCGTGTAGCCGCCACCCGGCTTCTCCTTCACCTCAAAAAGGTGAGCTCCGCCTTTCTGAATGTAATCCGTAGCTTCAGTAAAAGCCCGAAAGTCTTTCACTCTCGTTTCATGAGTCGACATTAGAACTCCGGGGCGTCCTGGAACGGGACAAAATTTCATCCCAAGAGAATTGATCCAAGGTCGGTCTTTGGTCGCTTCTTTTGGAGAATTGATGACTCCGGGCAGGCCGGCGCCCTCTTCCACAAACTGGAAATTACCGTAAAACTTGCTGTTAAACCATGGCTCCTGCTCTCCTCCCGTAAGACTGGCCACATCTCCGCCTACCGCCTTAAAGACTTCCTCGAAAGGACGACCGGGTTTTGGTAAGTGCTTAAGCAAAGCCGCCGTGTAAGGGCTGTTTTTTCCCTCCCCATCATCAGCAACATCATCAGGGGAGGTCGAAAAAGCGATGAACATGCCCTGTGGCGCGCCTCCCGGCATCGCCAGTCCACCGGAAGAAGTGCTCCTGCTCCCGCGCCATGATCGGGAAAAGGGATCATTCCGACAACAGTCCAGAATCAGAAGGTTCAACCCCGCCCCGGCTGTCTCCAGCCCTTCCATGATCAAATTCATCGAAAGCGTCTCGTCGGGCACCTCGTAGTCCCGTGTCATCTCCGCATCGACAGGAATTAGAAAATTTTCTCCCTTCATCTGCACGCCATGCCCAGCGAAGAAAACGAGCGCCACGGCTTCGGGATCCGGGTCAGCAGGCAAACTGTCGACGAATTCCCGAAGCGCCCGCTTCATTGATTTCAAGTCAGCATCGACCCGGAAAGTGACATCAAAATCAAGTCGGCGAAGCAACCCCGCCATGTCAGTGGCGTCGTTTGCGGGATTGCTGAGAGAGCGCGCGTGAACGTATTCGTTATTTCCGATCACCAATGCTTTTTTCGGAGAGTCTCCTCCGATAACAAGACCGGAAAGCATGAAATAGATCAGGGAGTGGCAAAATAGAGCTCTCATCGTTAGAGTTTTAGATTCGTGTTGGACGAATCAGAAATCCAGATTTGCACAAATGCTGCCTCAAATCGTCAATTCGGCACAAATCCCGAAACGACAAAAACCCTTTTCAGCCTCTTTCCGGACAATCAGGAATACTTCGGATCTTTTCCCGGCTCGGTTTCGTACAGGTACTCACGACGGGCGGAGGTGTGGGGCTTAATCACATCTGATTCAAAGCGGAGATAATTGGGGTCCTCACGAAACATCGAAAGCTTATCCTTGCTCTCAAAATCCGCAGAGATAAAAAAGCCAAAATCATTTTCGGCTTCGATACTTCTTCCGGAGCGGAAATTATGCGCCTCATTGACGCGATGAAAACAGGTCCGGCTGAGGCGGATCATCTCCTCAATCTCGTCTTCCGAAGTTCCTTTCTTAAGTCGAAAGAGGGCAATGAAATGAACCATGATGGAAACCTGCGATTGAGATCCTGATGCTTTCCGCACAGAATCAGTTGCGCCACTCGAGCGCTCCCTTTTTGAGAGCGTAGAGATAGGCGACAAACAAAATCATCACAAAGCTGAACATCGACCAGAAGAAGACGCTCGCTCCGGCAGCAATCTGCTCTTTATAGACAGCGGCCCAGGGATAGAGAAAAACAACCTCGATGTCGAAAAGAACAAAAAGCATCGCAACGAGATAGAACTTCACACTGAATCGAGCCTGCCCCTCGCCGATCGGGAGCATTCCACACTCGTAAGCGGAGTCCTTCGTTTTGTTTCTCAAGGCTCTTTTTCCGAGCAAGGCACTAGCGATGAGAGTCGCTACAGCAAAGCCTGAAGCGAGAACGACCTGGATGACGACTGGGATGTAATCAGACAACATGGCAAAAAAATTCCGGTGCTTCGGAAAAACCAAAGCACCGGAATGTATTGAAATTAGCGGTGTCGTCCAGACGATTTCGTCGGAACGGGAAGAATTGGTCAAACTGACTTCAAAATGCTCCTGAAATGGAGCCTTAAAGCCGTTCAACTACCATCTTATCAGCTGCTAGCTGCGGCGGCGGCACTGGAAGCATCGCCGATGTTTTCGAGACCACGGTATTCTTTTCCGTTCTTCTCGACCAGACCGCGTGTGACGAGGTTCTGGAGTTTCTCATAGGCACGGAGACGGAGCATTTCTTCGCCTCCGCTAACTGCGTTACGAGCCTTCAGATTCTCATAGACAACTTCAAAGAGGTCATTGAATCCAAAGGTCTTTTTATCAGAGAGGACGGTGACGAGTTCGTCTGTCACATGATCTGGGACTCGGCGTGAGAATCGTGTTCTGCGTGTGGTTGACATGGCCGTCAGTATACCACATTCGGCTCCCCATGCCTACCGATTTCTCTCTAGATTTCGCAAAAACTGGATATTCTCAAAATTGAGTTTCTGAAATCGCTTCGAACCCAAAATCAGTAAGTGATTGATAAACAATGACCTTTAATGAAGGTAAACTAATCTGTGGTGCATTCATGAGAGTGCAGCAGTGCACATAGCCGACCATCTGCGGGAAAGGCCGCTCTGACACTTTTTGGGACTCCAACCAGCCGTCGAATTCGACCAACGCTTCAGCCCAATCAATCGCTGAATAGTCAGAGGAATCGACCTCTTCAAGTAACAGATCGAGATCGAAATCATCAACTCGTGACCTGAAATGAGCGAAGCCGTCGATCAAGTCCGTTTTGCCTTCAAGATGACGATTGAATACCGTGAGATCGGGGTGGTTGGCTTCAGACATGGAAAAACGTGTGCCTCCTCACTTCATCTTCTGAAGCTCATGAGCAGGCCATGGAGCCCTCACTTCGGTCGATTCCCGATATTTGGTGAGCTGATCTGTCTCGACGGGTGTCGCCGCATTTCCCCAGGCATTTCGCACATAGGTTAAAATCGCGGCCATTTGTTCGTCATCGACTTCCGGATTTAATCGTAGACCCGGCATGAGAGGCTGGATCTCAGGCGCGGTGTAGGTTTTGCCCAACACTTCAATGGGACCCTCGACACCATCCATCACCAGGGCGATGAGACGATCCGTCGATCCGACGACCCACTCACTGCCGACGAGCGGAGGCGCGAGGTATTGCTGACCATTACCGTGGACCTGATGGCATCCCATGCAGACACGCTGATAGTGGATCTCACCTTCCTTAAATTGACGGCGGTGAGCATCTGTCAGCAGAAAGTTGGCCTCTTTGCCAGATCCGACGTCAAAGAGCCTGCCCAACTCCTTCGCTTGCTTCTCGTCGATTCCATTCAGAGAAGCCAACTCAGTCACCGGCATTGGCTTGAACTTCTTATCTTTTCCTCCAGCGACCATTCCTTCGATGACCGCTTTCCGAGTCGAAGCATCGGTATTCTCTTTCACTGATAGGGAAACCAACTCTTTTGCTGCGGTGCCACGACGCATCGTCACCACGCTGCGTGCGAGAGTCTTCCACTCGGCGGGAGTCTCCACTGCAGCGAAAAGTTCACGCAACTCCGAGCGATCGTTGCGCGAAACGAGGGTCTGGATCAACGGAACACGCAGGTTGTGCGACTCGGGGAGAGAGGCAAACAGTGACAGCTCATGCCCACTTAGACCGCTCACGGCGAGGTCTCCGAGAAGTACGTCTTCGTCATTCACCTTCAATATCTCAGCAATCACCGCGACTGACTCTTCACCAAAAAGGCCAAGAGAAGCAACAAGTTGCCGGCTGACAATCAATTCATCGGTCGATGCTTTCGAAGAGAGCAGAGAGAAAATCTCGTCATGAACGGAGGTGTCAGTGAGAGCTTCCGCCGCGCGGACTGCCTCAGCAACGACCCGGGGATGAGAGTCGCTCAGGGCGACTTTCAGGATTGCCGGATCGAGACTGTTGAGACCTTCGAGAGCCCAGATCGCGTGAATTTTGCCATAGTGGCTTTCAGCATTCTTCACGACCTCTTTCAGGGCAGGCACCGCGACCTTGTCACCCCGTTCCACGATGATACGCTGGGCGGTGTCACGCCACCAACCGTTGGCGTTCGAAAGATGCGCAACAAGAGCCACTGAGTCTTCGCCCTGCATTTGAGGCTGGTCCGTAAGAGACTTCCCATCTTCATGACGAACCCGCCAGATACGGCCGAGGCCAATGTGCTTGTCGAGTTCGCGTTCAACGACCTGGGCACGCAGGTAGGAGGTCATGTAAGTCTGGTGCTGGATGATCCCCCGGTAAAAATCGAGGAGGTAAAGGCTGCCATCAGGAGCAGTGAAAGCGTCAACCATACGGGAGCGCTCGTCCGTTGAAGTGAGGAACTCTGCATTCTCCATTGCATTCGTGATCTCGCGGAATCCATCGGATCCTTCCGTGACCACAGCACGCTTCACGAGATTCCCGGCTGGCTCCGGGATGAAAATGTTGCCGTAGTATTCCCCGGGAAACTGATCGCCACGATAAATCGCCATACCTGAAGCGGCCGTAGCTTTAGTAAGACGACCGGTATCCGTGAGCATCCCGTCCATGTAACCACGATTAATGCCCGGAGTAATTCGGGCAGGCCAAACCGCCTGCGTATCCATGCGGCGCTTCACGTTGGCCCGGAAGTCATAGTGTTTGTTGCGAACGGTCGCGCCCGGCGGGACCTCTTCGACGCTGATGAGATTGGAATTCGTATTCGTGAGAAGACGTCCGTAGCTATCCTGCTTGATCCCCCACTGCCCGCGGTCCTCGGTCTTTTCTTTGACCCACTGGCCATTCATTTTGCGATATCGAAGATCGCTCTTCGCATTGTAGAACCAGTTATCGAGGCCATAGACGAGGCCGTTTGGCTTGTGCTCAGGATTTCCACCCTCAGCATAGGTTTCATCGACGACCGTCACTTCCCCGGCTGAAATCGTTCCATCGTCCGCAATTAAAATCTCCGCTTCGTAAAGCTTCTGATTGTCGGCAAAGAGGAGGGACTCGTCTCCATCCACCAATGCAACGGCGCGCGGCAGGAGATATTCTTCGAGAAAAACGGTGTGCTTGTCCGCTTTTCCATCCCCATCGGTGTCTTCCAGCACGGAGATGCGGCCGTAGGTTTCATCCTCCAGTTTCGCATCGATATCCGGCATATAGCCCTGCATTTCCGCGACCCAAATCCGACCGTTTCCGTCAAATGCCAGAGCGACCGGGTCATGGATCATAGGCTCGGCAGCAACAAGTTCGAGCTTGAATCCTGACTCCATTGCAAAGGTATCGAGAGCTTCACCGGGCTTGATCACCGGTGCATCCGGAATTTCCCAGTGTGCCGGAGGAGGAGTCATGACATGACCTTCGCGATCACCGTTCTGCCCGAAAACAGGCACGGCGAGAGAGCTCAACGTAGCGACAGCAGTGATGAGGAGAAGTTGGAGTCTCATGATCAAAAGTGAAAAAAGTTACTCAGCGAGAGAAGCTTCGATGACGCGCACGACGTCAGCAGCGAGAACGCGTGAACCTTCCGGGGTGTAGTGGACGTCCGCCTTTTTCTGAATTTCGTCCGCTCTCTCTTTCGCGAAGGTATAGAGGTCGTGGATTTCAACGTCGGCCTTATCCATCACCTCAGCCGCAATCGCATTGTAAATTGCCGAATCGCCCACGACCCGTCCGCGCGCTCCCTCCGGAACCGGAGTGGTGTTCCGCCAGATGAGCGTGGCTCCAGTTTCTTTCAATTGAGAAACCAGTGCCGTGAGGTTCTTCCGATAATCTTCCTGCGAGACCTGAGGCTTGCTCGTCTCGGCATTCGGGTCTGAAAGATTCTCTTTGTTCGGCCCCATGTATTTGAGATCGTGCAGCCCCCAGTTGAAATGAATGAGATCCCAAGTCTTGCCCGACCCGCCGGTTTCGAGCCAATCGCTCAACTTCGCGAGACCATTCGTGGTCGGGCCGCAATTGGTAAGTGGGCGATGAACGTTCGCTTTCCCTTTCATCATTTCCTGGACTGCGACGGTGTAGCCCATTGAAATGCTATCCCCGATCAGGAGAACACGGGGAAGTCCGTCGACGTCCGTCACAGGAGTTAATGCCGGGTGGGGCTTCTTCTTCGCCTTCTCAGCGAATGCACCGGCCGGACCCATCACGAGGCCGAGGATGAGAAATGACAAAATTCCGGATAGTTTGAGGGATCTGGGCATGATAAGAAGCATCCGCCCGTGATACGGATTTTCAACCGGCCTGAACAGGCGTAAAAACTGGTATTTTTGCGCAAAGCCTTAGACAACTGTTGAACAATGCCTGCTCTAACCCCGATTTCCGCCCCAGGATCGCTCCTTGCCGAGTCGAAGCTTCTCGCTGTTCTCGTCATCGACGACCTCGATGCTGCGGTGCCGGTCGCCTCGGCTCTACTTGCCGGGGGTGTTAATGCCATGGAGCTAACCCTCCGGACACCGGTGGCTCTGGAAGCGGCCCGCCTCATAAAGGAACAAGTCCCTCAAATGATGGTCGGCATCGGTACAATCCTGACCACCGATCAAGTCGACGAAGCCATCACCGTTGGCGCCACCTTTGGTGTATCACCGGGAATCAATCCTGAAGTGATGCGACACGCCGCAAGCGTCGGTCTGCCCTTTGGCCCCGGCGTGATGACTCCCACCGATATTGACATTGCAATCCGTGAAGGCGCTCGACTCCTGAAATTTTTTCCCGCCGGCTCGAGCGGAGGTCTCGCTCATTTGAAAAACATCGCTGCACCCTTCTCCCATCTCGGCGTTCAATTCATCCCCCTTGGAGGGGTCACCCTCGATAACATGACCGACTATCTGAAAAGCGACCTCATCGCCGCCGTCGGTGGCAGCTGGCTTGCCCCTCGCGACGTGATTGCACGTAACGATTGGAAAACCATCGAAGAAAACGCACGGGTCGCAAGGGGACGATTGAACTAAGCGGCGGTCGTGACTGTCAACGAAGATAAAGCCGATCCTGTGATCTCGTGAGACTCGGTAGAGTGTCTAACGACAAGCCCTAAGGGAAAATCGAAGAGGCACCTTCGCGCCTCTGCCCTTTCACGTAGCCGAATCGAGCCCTGAATTCTACGGGACATTCGAATCGGGCGATGGTAGCTGTGGGAACAGATGAAAAAGTTTCTTTTGATTCACTTCGCCCTTCTCGCCTCAATTGGAATCGTCCACGCCGAGGCAGTTACCATCACTCAGACGAAATCCGGGAAGTCCCTCGAAGTTATTGTGAAAGGAGTCGAGGCCGGGATTCTTTCTTTCGAAATTAGTTCCGGGCAGTCATTCTCGATTCCCGTGGATCAACTCACTCCCGAGAGCATCGAAACGATTAAACAACATCTTGCGGAGGCCCATCAGCCTGCCGCCTCAGACTCCGGGGAAGTGGCAGCCATCAACAGCGTCATCGGACACGATCTCTTTGGAAATGTCGCCTCGCTGTGGCAGGAAGACGCAGAATCTATCGCCGGGCGACTCTCATGGAGACTCGAGAGCAAGAAAGAAAAATCCAGCAGCTACCGGAGTTACACTGAACTCGATTACCTTTTCCTGGGAGCTCACCCATACTGTGTGACTCTCTACGGCGGCGAAGGCAACCTCGCAAAGAGCCTTTCACTCGTCTACGCCAACAAGGGAGATTTCGGGAGCCGGCTCGGCATGGGGGAAGACCATTTTAAAGAAGTGCTCCCCGATGTCACTCCCCCCGGGAATCTCGAAGAGGCGATCGAGCTCGATGCCCGCCTTATTCAAGAGAAACTGACCTCCGGGCTGGGTGAACCGGTCGAGCAATATTACGGCGAGAAAGAAGATAAACGGAAAGTGAAGCGCTGGGATCACAAGGATCACGCCTTCCTTCTCTCCAGCATCGAAAGTGAGTACACGCACCTTCTCATCGTGCCCACCAACAACGCAGACCTTGAGGGAAAAGTGGATTTCATCGTCGATTCTGATTTTCGTAAGATCCAAATCAAGAACGTAAGATATGAAGAGAACGGGGACGTCTGGGTTGATAACATTCCCATGGTCGACCAGGGGCCCAAGGGCTACTGCGCCCCTGCCACCTTTGAGCGCGCAATGCGCTACATGAACGTCCCGGCAGACATGTATCTCCTTGCCACCGCCGCAACTGCACCTGGCGGCGGCACGAATACGACAAAGCTCTCAGAAGATTGCAAACGCATCGTGCGAAGCAAAGCCCGGCGGATCAAAGAGCTGGAACTGCATGAAGATTTTGACTTTCGAACCCTGAAAAAATTTATCGATGACGGCGTTCCCGTGCTCTGGCAAATGTGCAGTCTCGATGACTACAATCAGATCGCCAATGATCGCTCCAAAGCCCGCGAGAGCGTCGAAGACTTTGCTGCATGGGCTTCTGAGATCAGCGCCGAGGCCGCTGAGGTCGCTCCGCGCCTCGCCGGTGTGAAAGACAATTTTCACATCTGCATGGTGATCGGATATAACGAATCCACCAACGAAGTCGCGGTCAGTGACTCGTGGGGTCCGCGCTACGAGGTCCGATGGGTCCACATCGACATCGCGCGAGCGGTGACGAATCGTGGAGGCTTCGCGATCGACTTTTAGTCTTTCACCCCACTACTTCGCTTTTGGCCCGATCCAGCGGATCAAGTATTCCGCGATCGATGCGGCAATCGTCCGGAATTTCTCTTCGCGATTTCCCTTTAACAGCGCCTTCTCAACATCCGGGTTGTCCATGAATTCCACCTCGAGAAAACATTTCGGAACCGAACGCAGGTTTTTGTGCCTCGCCATTTGAAAGAAAAAATTCGAACCGAGCCCCCCATGAAGATGCCCATCGGTGATAACACCCCGGCTTTTTGATGACGGCAGGTACTGCCGAACCCCGGCATTACAGGCTTCGGCGAGAGCTTTTCCGAAAGCTTCATCAGCGGCGTAGTTGGCATTGCGTTCGCGAGCGGAAATGAGAGAGAGACTCCCTTTCGCCTTCCCTCCGCCACCCGCATTGAAGTGAATACTGATAACGCAGGCTGTATCAGAACGATTTGCAATCGCCGCTCTTTCGATAAAATTCAGATTCCGGTCATCATGTCGTGTGAGGAGGACACCAACCTGAACGGCTTCACCGGAAGCCTGCCTCAGAATTTCGTCATGCAGAATTTTGCTAAATTCGAGCGTTAGATCCTTCTCTTTGAGACCACCCGGCGAGTTTGCATTATTAGGTGAACTATTGCTCCGCGATGAGAGGGAACCGGCTACTGAGCTTCCGCCGTGGCCGGGGTCAATAATGATCACGGGAGGAGCTGCCTTCAGAATCGGCAAGAAGAGAAATCCTGCGAAGAGGACAAAACAGGGCGTGGAAAATCGGAACATGAGAAAAAACTGAAAGATCAGTACGCTTTTCACTGTATCACACCTGTTTCAATATGACGCGTTTTCCTAATAGTCCGCCTCTTTGAAACGTCTTGTCTCTGAACCGATTCTGCCTCATCTTTCCTCTCTCCCATGAAACTCATCACCCGAATTTCACTCCTCGTCGCCATCGCGACCATACCCCTGTCTTCTCAGGCTCAAAATTCCGCCCGGGAAGCCCTCGGAATCATCTCGACTCAATACGGACCCAACGCCTCACAATGGATCGCTGAAATTAGTGGGAGTGGCGGGGTTCCTCAGCCTTTCGAATGGGATGTCGTCGCCTTCGATGATCGTGCGCCACGTCTTCTCTATCGCTTTCGCACCGCAGGGGGACGTGCCTCTGATTTGGGCGTCGATCGGCAGTTTTATCCGGAATACGCCCCCGCCGGCTACTTCAGTGCAAACCAGATCGGAGTGGACAGTGTGGCCGCTTTCACCATTGCCGAAGGGGAAGCCCGCAAGGCCAAAATGGCATTCGACAGCTGCAATTACCTTCTGCGAGTCCGCGACTTTTCCACTGAACCTTTCTGGCGTCTTGACCTTGTCGATGTGCGACGTGCTATTGTCGGAAGAATCTATTTGTCTGCTAATAGTGGCGCGGTCTACAGGACGATCTGGATCTATCGCGATCAAAGGGCAAGACCTGACGGCGAGCCACTAATCATCGACTCCTCCGCGCCAACGCAACGCTCGCTTACCACAGGCATCACCGGCGGTGATATCCCGGCACGCACACCTTCTCCCGGAGAAAGCCCAGGCATCGTTCAAACGGTCCCTCCTGCTATGGCTCCTTCTTTCCCTGCCCCTGAACAGGGAGATACCGGAATCACCGGAGCTCCGGCACCCCCTGCCACGCCTCAAATGACTTCGCCATCGATTTCGGGGATACCGCCGGCTACGTCGTCGCCGCAAGTCTTCCGCCCCGTCGATCCTAATGGCCGCGTCATAGACAGCGCAGGGTCAATCCCGGATCCCCCGGCAATCACTTCACCCTCGACAACCACGGCAATACCTCCGGCAACAACCCAAACAACGCCGAGAAGCGGCATGGCCGACTTGAGAGACGAACCGGCTGCATCTACCCGCTCCGATCCAACAAAACCGCCGATTGAAGTACCGGCTGGAACCGGCGGATCCAGTGAGCGGATTCCGCCACCTCCGATCCCCCGCTAAGGTCTGACGTGGTGATTTAGCTGCGAGGCAAACCGGCACAGGGGGCACGACCAAGTGCTTCCACGGTCCAAATGATGGGATAGCTTCGCTCGAAATACCAAAGCCGGGCAAAGTAAAACCCAATTGGGCTAGGTATGAAACGGGTTCCATTTCCCGTTTCTTGAAGGAGCCATGCCACTCCCCGGGTCACGTTTTCCAAGGCCTCACGCCTCCATGCAAGGCTCGCCACGGCTAGAGCTGTTTCTTCGATAGTGGACGGAGTGACATCTTTTGCAGCACCCCATCCGCCGTCCATATTCTGATTCGCGATGAGCCAACCGGCGCCACGATCAGCTAGACCGACTTCTCCAATTTCATCAAGGGCCCGCACCACCATTGCAGTTCCATACGTCGGATTCTCCTCGTCGACGATTCGATACTGATTACCAAACCAGAGAGGCGACCAGGAGCCGTCGGCCCGCTGTTTTTTCTTCAAGTAGCGGAGCGCTCTTGCCTTTGATTCCTCGATTCGTTTAGCGACTTCGGGGGACATCCGGTCCTGCCACTGGTGCCAGGCCCGGAGTGTGTGAGCCGTCAGATCTTCCGACGATCTATCAAAAGGAAGGGCCCCCCAACCACGACAGAAAGTCGGAATTCCACCATCACGATTCTGAAGGTCGAGTAGCCAAACGACACCCTTTCCCGCTGCTTTTTGAATTTCCGCAGCACGATCCCCTCGATCCAAATAATCGATCGCGAGAAGCGCGCCCGGAGTATCATCTGCATCAGGAACGCCACCGGAGAGATCCGTCCAGGCCCAGCCACCGGGAGCACTGTTCGTAAAAGGATGAACCTCCTCGTATTGCTGACCAAGAAGCCAGTCGAGCACGGCGTTTTCACCCTCAAATAGGATTGGCCGCTCAGATAGGGTTGCGTTATTGACCTGACCCTCTTGAGTCTCCGCAAGCGCTTTGACCGAGAGGGTCGTCGACCAGGTCGCGAGGTTGGTATCGATCGGCCAGCTTCCATCGGCGCGAACAGTATCGAGCAGAAAGTGGACACTTCGTTTCACAACAGGATGATCATTTTCCCCTGCGGCAACGAGCGCCATCGTTACGAAACTGGTGAGGGGAGCTGCCTCAAGAAATCCTCCTGAAGACGGCTGAATTTCCTCGAGGAGTCGAGAAACCCGCGGCCAGAATGGATGCGGAAAACAACCGGCCCAACTTTTCCGGTATCCAGCGTAGCCAATTGCGATCAGCGCGGGAAGGGCGTAGCTCACGACAGGCAGCCGCATTATCGCGAACCACTCTCTGGGAAAAGCAGCAAGTTCGAATGGCAATCGCAGGACAAGTCGCCAACCTTTGGGTCCCAGCGTGCCGCATATCGCGCACAACATCAGGATGGGTACCGAGAAAGTTCGATCTTTCCCATAGCGGGCTTTCACTGTCTCCGCAATGAGGCCGGGATTCATCGAACCAACGTAGTCACGGATCCACGAACGGGCGCTATCGATGGAGAGGATTGCAGCATCGCCGCCGAAACGGGTCAGTGCTGACCAGCAAAGGAGCGTCGTGGAAATGTTGGAAAAACTTTTCGTAGTGTCCCCCCAGCCTCCATCATCGTTTTGATTTGCGATGAGCCAGCCTGTCGCCTTGAAAACCTCTTCCTTATATTTTTCAGAATCGACACACCCAAGGGCGACGAGTGCGGTGGCGGTGGAGAGAGCTGAAGTTGATAGCTCACCTTCCCAGTGACCAGCTTCGACTCTTTCTTCGAGAAGGCGTCGTCGGGCGTTTTGGAGAGCTTCAATCATCTCTTCAAAGAGCTAGATGGCCGAGCGCTAGGAGTCCGTAGTAGGTATATTCAATGTCGAGATCGTCATCGTCCCAAGTCCCATGAAACCCGCCTGCGGCCGTCCAGAGACTGTCGACAAAATCGAGGACGCGATCCTTTTTTTCCTCAAATGAAATCTGAAGACCGTCCAGGGCATGCAATGCCACTGCTGTCGAAAGGAGATCCGGTAACGGAGCCATCGGAAAGGGAAGAAATCCGCCAGTGGGATGGAGAGAATTCAGAATCCAACCCGGGGTATCATCGGGAATAGGGAGTCGTAAATTTCGACAGAGCGTGACTGCGGCTGCGGTAGCAGGAACGTTGGGAATAGGCAACTCGACATCGTTGGCCCAGGCGCCACCCTCGACTTCGAGCTGTTTCAATGAACGGGCGACACCCTCAGCATCGGGAACGGGTTGCCCGTGATCGGCATAGGCGCCATAGGCCAAAAAACATGCATATGCCGAGCCGGTTTCAGCCTCATCACTCTGATTGTAACCGCCATCGGCAGTTCGGTATTTTTCAATGGCAAGAAATACAGGAGCAAGAGTGCTAGCGGTCGGTTTTTCTGCCAATGCGGAAAAACACCGGGCGAGGCAGCAAAGGTGAACAAAATCGAGAGCTGCAAGTTGGGACAATTTGGAGGTCAGAAAACTGCTCAGTTTTTCTTCAGGTAACTCAGCTTGCAGCGCCGTGAGACAGTCTATCGCGAAACTGGTGTAATAAAGATCAGGATCACCATCACGATCGCAAAACCCTCCCTCGACATGAGCCTGTGAAAGGACGAAGTCGCGGATCAGTTGACTGGCTTCGTCACCCAATACGGTTGGAGCCAGACGCGCGACTTGCAGCATTTCGAGTCGCAGGGACATCACTCAATTTCCCGAAACGAGCATCTCGTTCTTAATATCTTGGAGATACGGACCAGCAAAGATGTTGATCGCCAACTCCTGAAAAAGGCGGAGACTTCTTTGGTCCTTACATTTCCCCTTCAGAATCACGATACCCTCTTTATAAGCGACATAAGGCTCTTCGATTTCCGTGAAATAAGGAATGAGAAACCCAACACTGACACGATTTCCCCACCCGACAGGATAGCGGTGGGCTTCAACGACGAGTTGGTCGTCCACTTTGAAATCCGGCATGTCTCGTGCGAAGTCGTCTGCGATTCGCTTTTTCTGAAGGCGACTCTTCAATGCTCCCTGAATGATGATGGTGTCGCCCTGAAGGTAAACTTCCAGTTCCGGATACGTGAACTCAGGCGGTTCAGCTTCAGGTTCTGGAGCAGAAGTAGTCGTGGGCGTCTCGTTGACGACCGGACCACCGGAACTCACGAGCGTTCCGTTCACCTCAGGTGCTGAAGATTCCGGAGCCGCCAATTCCGGTTTCTCACAGGAGACAAAAAACAAACCACCGATAAGGATGCCGGGAATCAGTAAGGTGTGAAGTAAGGTTTTCGTCATCATTGATGTTTTCAGATTGGCTCAGGGAAGTTAAAGAGTGATGCTTTCATCGTGCCAAGTCCAGAAATTGTCGATACACAAAGCAACATGAATTCAGTTTACGATTTTTTAGTTATCGGAGGTGGAAGCGCAGGATACGCTGCCGCACGAACTGCTCACGATCTCGGAATGAAGACAGCAGTGATTGACGGCGCTGATGAGCTGGGCGGGCTCTGTATTCTCCGCGGCTGCATGCCATCGAAAACACTGATCGAATCTGCAAATCGTTCCCGTTCGATGCGCCGCGCGGACGAATTTGGATTACGAGCCGGCCTGACCGAAGTCCATCCCGCAGAAATTGTAGCAAGGAAAAGACGACTCATTGGAGAGTTTGCTGAGTATCGACAGGAACAACTCGCCGATGGCCGCTTTGAGCTCATCCGCGGGACAGCCGCTTTTTCCGGTTCCAAATCTGTCAACGCAACACTTCACGATGGCACCACTCAGGAAATAGAATTCCGTTCTGCACTGATTGCGACCGGCTCGAAAGTGAAACGCGTTCCAATTGAAGGGCTCGAGGAAACTGGCTACTGGATAAGCGACAATGTCCTTGAGGCGGAATCCATCCCCAACAGCATCGTAGTGCTGGGCGGAGGCGCCATCGCCCTTGAAATGGCCTGCTACCTTGAGGGAATCGGACGGGAAGTCACCGTGATTCAGCGGAGCGATCAATTACTCTCCGGCTCCGATCTCGACGTGGCAAAAGCCCTTGAGGAGGCGCTGCAAACCCGTCAAAACCTGACGATACATACCGGAACGTCCCTGAAACGCGTTTTCCGCGACGACGCTTCCGGAGAGAAAGCTGTCGTTTTTGAAAAGGATGGAGAAGAGGTCACCGTGATGGCAGGAGAAATTCTTCAGGCACTGGGTCGAACTCCCAACACGGGCACTCTCGCGCTAGATCAGGCAGGCGTGAAATTGAACGATAAGAGCTCGCACATTTCCTGTGATCTCTCACAACTTACCTCTTCTCCCCATATTTACGGAGCCGGTGACGCCTGCGGGCCACACGAAATCGTCCATATCGCAATTGAACAGGGAGAACTGGCAGCTCATAACGCAGCGGTGGACCTCGGATTCACTTCGGAACCTAAGAAGACAATCAGCTACCGGCTCAAACTTCTCGGGATTTTCACTGATCCTTCTGTCGCAATGGTGGGAATGTCAGAGGAAGACGCCAAAAAAGAGGGCCGGAATTTTGCTACCGCCACTTATCCGTTCAACGATCACGGAAAATCGATGGTCATGGGTGAAACCCATGGCTTTGTGAAGATGATGGCAGACGCCGAAACGGGCGAAATCCTTGGTGCTTCGGTAGTTGGGCCAGAAGCGGTGGAAATTATTCACGAACTTGTTGTCGCCATGCATTTCCGATCCACGACCAATGAATTTCTAAAAATTCCTCATTATCACCCGACTTTGAGCGAAATATGGTCATATCCGGCAGAAGATCTTTTAATTTCCGAATGATTATTGTATAATTCGTCGGAAGGTTAGGAATTCGCCTTAACCTCAAGATATAAATTTAAAACTTTCTCGCCGTGCTTAAGCAAATCATCAACCAAGACGACGAACCGAACTCCGGTGACAAATCTTCAGCTCCTTCGGGCAGCGGAACTTCGAGCAGCAAACCGAAAGGCACTTCCTCATCCATGACTTCAAGTAAAAACATTCTCTCCAGCGACGTTGAAATCAAAGGTAAGCTTCGTTTCTCAAACGATCTCATCATCGATGGTCGCATCGAGGGCGAGGTCAATTCCGAAGGTGATCTCACCGTCGGTGAGAACGCGCAGATTGTCGGTGACATCAAGACCCGTTCCGTTGTCGTTTTCGGCAAGGTTCACGGAAACATCACCGTCACAGATCGCTGCGAACTTAAGCAGAATGCGGAACTTCACGGAGATGTGGTTGCCGGTAAATTGGCAATCGAAGAAGGCGCCGCTTTCATGGGTGCTTCAACGGTAGGCGCTCCAGCGAAGCTCGGAGCATCCAAGCCGGCTTCTTCACCGGCCCAAAGCTCCGGAGGCTCCCCTTCCGGTGGCGAAGGCCCAAAGTAAATTTCTCACTCACATTAACCCGGGATTCATGATAAGATTCCGGAGACGGAGACGCGCCGAATCCCTCCGGCGCGTTTTTTGTCTTTGCCCTCTCCGATCACATTGTGTTTCGTAAGCTGAACAAGACCAAAAGAATCACGCTGACCTGCCCTGCCTGTGGTCACGCGCAAGGGGAACCGTCGCTTGTTATCTCCTCTTTTTGCAAAAGCTGCGGTGAGCACTTCAGGGTCATGAAAGGGAAGGCAATTCCCAACCCCGGCCTGAGGGTCAGCGGCCTCGCAGAAATGCGAGCGCCTGAAGAGACTCAGGAAGCTCCCTTTATCTGGGACGGTCCCGACGAGGCATCTGACGAAACAAATGCCTCCGACGAAGCATGGTTAATCTCAGCGGAAGACAAAGAGAGAAAAGCCAAGCCCCTGCCCCGGCCAACAGACGAAAGCGAAACTATCGAAGAGGGAATTTCAGCCGGTGCCTTTTTCGGTCTCACTGACGACGAGAATGAGGAAACGCAGCCTGCCACTTCGGGCTCACCTTCACTGGGTCGTCAAGCACAGGGGAAAGAGACTCTTGCTGAAGGTTCGATGGCGGCATTAATCCAATCTCAGGGACCCGTCATTTCCGGTGAGGAAGAGAAAATGCCGCCTAACTATCAGGCCCCCGACAAACGGCGTCGCGCCGTCGATGCCACAACCGAGCTCGAGGTTCGCTGCTTCCGCTGCTATCACATCCAACACGTTTCCCGATTTGCTAAATCAACACAGTGCGAACGTTGCAGCGTGTATATCAGTCTCGCAAATTACGAGATCAAAACCCAGAAAACCCACACACTTCGCACTCGAGGAGACATTGTTATCGGGCGCCGGGGAGGCCTGAGAAAATGCGAGATTGCCTGCCACCACTTGACTGTAAACGGAGTCATTGATGCTCTCGTTGACTGCTCCGGTGACGCTGTCTTCCGTCACTCCGGTATTGTCCGCGGCAATCTCTACTGTCGGAAACTTCTCATCGAAAAAAACTGCACCGTTGAATTTCCCGATGGAGTGAAAACTCAACGAGCCGATATTCAGGGACAGCTCATCGGTGATCTCACCTGCTCCGGACCGGTCCGCGTTTCCCGCGCCGGCTCCATCACCGGCGACGTCCACGCGGCGGAGATTGATTTAAAAGAAGGCGCCGTCATTTCCGGCGAAAGCCGTGTCGACCCTGACATTTCTACAGAACTACCCGTAAAAATGGGCTTCAACCCCTCTGTAATCGGATAACCCCCATGACGACCACTCTAAGTTCAACAGATCTGCGCGCCGACATCCTCGCCCTGAAAAAGGAGCGGAATGCCGTGATTCTTGCTCACAACTATCAAATCGCTGAAATCCAGGAAATTGCTGATTATGTCGGTGACTCCCTCGGCCTCGCATTCCGTGCCCAGGAAACAGATGCCGATGTGATCGCTTTTTGCGGCGTTCACTTCATGGCAGAAACGGCAAAGATGATCAATCCGGAGAAGACGGTCGTCCTTCCTGATGCCAACGCCGGCTGCTCTCTGGAGGACTCCTGTCCGGCGGAAGATCTCGGTGCTTTTCTCGAGCAGAATAAGGAAAAGAACTATTATGTGATCACTTACATCAACTCTTCGGCAGCCGTAAAAGCGCTCTCGGACGTGATCTGCACCAGTGGCAATGCGGTGCGCATCGTTGAAGCGGCTCCCGAGGATCGCCCGATTCTATTTGTCCCCGACCAGAATCTGGGTGCCTGGGTTTCCCAGCAGACCGGAAGAGAAATGGATTTCTGGAACGGTAACTGTTACGTCCATGTCGAGTTCACAAGGGACAGTATTCAGCGGATCAAAGACGAGCACCCAGATGCCGTTACGGTTGCTCACCCCGAGTGCACCACTGCGGTCCGCCTCCTCGCGGATGTCGTTTGTTCAACCGAGAAAATGGTCGATTTCTGTAAAGAGACTGAATCGCAGAATATCATCGTCGTTACTGAGGCGAACATGCTTCACCGTCTTCGCCGCGAAGTTCCTGACAAAAACCTCATTCCCGGCCCGACCGACAACTGCGCCTGCGCCGAGTGTCGCTACATGATGATGAACACGATGGAGAAACTCTATCTTTGCCTTCGCGATCTCAGCCCTCAGGTGCAGCTCGACGAAACGACACGAGAGCGGGCCAAAGCTCCGATCATGAAAATGTTGGAACTCAGTAAGTGAGCCGAGATTTAAGCGTCTATTGCAGCATGAACAACTACCAGTGGGACACTCAATTCACCGAACTCTTCGAGCGCTGCCTTGATCGTTATCGCGGCGGCGACGAGGACTTCACGGGATATTATAGCGATGAGGATCATGATTTTCTGAAATCGTTCGGCTACAAGCCTCGCGAATTTTTTGATTTCGTAGAAGACTTTGGAGACGGAGCCGAGCCTACTCTCACCACTGCGATTTTGGTCGCCAGTGCCCGCCGTGATTATTTCAAATGGGAAATGAATGGCGATTTAAGCACTCGCGAAATCAAGCCCGCAGACCTGCCCGGAAAAAGCGAAACTCTGGATGATATTGTTTGGCTTCCAAGAATCATCATGAAAGCGGTCGGCAAACTCCGGGGCGAGCTCGATCCCGAGATCATGTTCTGCTGTGGCGGAGATCGGAACTTTCTTCGAACTCATAACATTGCCCCCGCCGACTTCCTTCGCGCCATCTGGAGCTCCGGAGGCGATGCCGATAAAATGGTTAGCTTCGTCAAGAGTCACGCCTCCGGTTGATCCTTGGCATGAAATCCTTCCGAAGATGGTTCAGTATTGCCACCTGTTGCAGCCTCTGGCTTTCAGCGGGAGAAACAGCCCGGGCTCAAGAAAGCCTGTCCGATCTTCCCTCATTTCGCGACGGGTGCCGCGCCCTCGCTGATGCCCGATACAAAACGGCTGCTGATCATCTCCGGCAGGTATGGGAAAGACTTGAGATCGAGGGAGCGGGCGAAGTTGAAAAGGAGTTTGTCACCACCCGACTCTTCGAAGCGTGGGTCAAGAACGGTGACACTGACCATGTCGTTGAGTGGCTTGATACGAACCCTTCCCTCGATCCTTCGCCAGCTAGACTTCGTTGGACAGCACTAGCCCTCCAGGAGCAACTTCGATTTTCGGATGCGGCTGAAGCCTACAGCCTCCTTCGCGGACTCCCGGGAGCTTCCGAAGAAACGACCGGTCTTGATCATGCGTTTTGCCTCGCCATGAGTGGTGATGCCGCCGGAGCAAATGAGCAAATGCAATTGGTAGCCCCGATTACGACTCCCGCGGAACATCTTCAAGCGGCGTTAGTTGCTGGAAAAACATCTAATCATGAAGCGGCGTTGAACTGGCTTGAAGGAATCGAAGAGGCGGTTGATTCCGTTGTGAAACTGAATCTCCAATCATGGAATCTAATTCAACTTGGACGAAGCACTGAGGCCTTCGACAAAATTCTCACAGCTATCGAAGAAGAGACCGTAAACGAGATTCGACTCCGTAAGTTTTTGCTGCTCGAACAAGCCGAAAAGACCAGTCCTGCCATCGCCCCTCGCGAGACTCTTCGGGCATGGGCTTCCGGTGAAGATTCTCATCTTGCTGAAGGCGCTTCCTTTTTTCTCGCAATTACCGGGTCCGATCAGGAGCAGTTGCCGGTGCAGCTCACCGAATGGCTGGAGCAACACAATGAAAGCATCTACGCAGAGGAGGTCAGGTTCCGCACCGGGAAGTGGGAGGAAGGGCCCCGGGACACTAACTCCACTCCTCCTAGCTTCACAGGGATTCCTGAATTTTCTGTCCACGCGCAATTTGCTCTCGCCTCGGCCGACTATCGTGAAGGACTCTTTGAGAGTGCTGTCCAGAGATTTGTAGATCTCTCTGAATTAGGAAATCCGGAGAATCGCCACCGCAGCCTCTACAACGCGGCGCTCGCCTCACTTAAAGCTGAAGACTTTGAGTCATTCCGGCTTCATGAAGGGAATTTAAAAAAGCTCATCCCAAACTCCGGGAGAGTCGCCAACCTCACTTATCTTGCCGGCCTTTTCCGAGCTGCGCGGGCAGAATCTGATGCCCTCGCCTTTCTTCAAACTTTCATTCGTAACAACCCTTCTCATCCAAGGCGAGTTGAAGCACAACTTGCTCTCGCTGAAATTCATCTCAATCAGGCCCCGGCACGTCCGCAGGCGGCTCGACAAATCTTCGAAGCCCTGAGAACTCAAGCCCTGACACTCGTGCAGAACGAACGACTCGACTACACTGGTGTCTGGTTGGAGTTAATAGATAACAATGTCTCCAATTTCACGGAAAGGGCGGAAGTCTTTCTTCGCGAGTGGCCGGGCTCAAACTACTTTCCCGAGGTCGCAATGCTGCTTGCCCGAAGCTATTTCGCGGAAAATCGGCTCGAAGAGGCAAACTTGCTCTTTAATCGCGTTGCCAAGGATTTCCCAGAATCCCCCTTTGCGGACCTTGCACCTCTTTTTGCTGCCAAGTCCAGTGCACCTGGAGATTCCGCCATTCTCGCCTGGAAGACAATCGCCTACGGAAGCGGACCTTACGCAATTGAAGGGCAGCATGGACTTGGCCTTCTATTTTTGAAGCTCGATCGGTTTAACGAAGCCCGCGAAGTCTTCTCAGAGGTTCAAAGAGAAGCAACTCCCGGCTCAGAGTTGCACTTCGCTGCCATTGCCGATACCGGCTATGCCTACTACCTCGAGGCCCTTGCAGCCGGCCAGGATGAGAAATTACTACTTCAAGCAGCCGGGACGTTCTCTGATCTTTCAGAAATGCCTGAAGCGTCAACCTACTGGCACTACTCAGCCACCTTGAGGAAGGCTCGTTGTCTTGAGGGGATCGGCAATAAGGAAGTCGCTCTGGAACTCTACCGCTCAATCGTCGAGAGCTCGTCCGACTCAGAATCCGGGTTTTCCACTGATGAAGACCTCAGGACCCGGGAATGGGTTTTCCGGGCCGGCTTTTTTGCTATCCGAATTCTCGAAGAAAATGAGGATTGGCGAGCTGCAATTAAAATGGCGGATAGTCTCTCCCGAAAGAACGGACCGAGAGCCATCGAAGCATCAAATCTCGCGGAACAAATGAGACTCAAGCATTGGGTTTGGGATTGAAGTCCTGGTCATCGACGCGCCTCCAGAGTGCGCGCGCACCCGATGAGTTCGCTTGGATGATCAATGCAGAACTCAGGCCCCTCGGTTTCCATCGCCTCTCTACCATTTGCACCCCAACATACGGCGAGACCAATGACTTTACTATCTCTTGCCGCCTCCATATCGCGGGTTTCATCACCGACATACATCGCGTGACGAGGCTCAAGCGATCCTTTTTTCAACACGCTAAGAATTCGATGCGATTTCCCAAAGAGGCTAACTCCCGCTTCAATGAACGAAAAGCACTCCAACAAATCGAAGCGCCGCAGTACTAGCCTGACATTATCTGCCGAATTTGAACTGAGCACTCCGAGTTGAAAGCCCTCTTTGTGAAGCTCAATGACTGCCTCTTTCACCCCCTCGATCATCTCCACATTATCCATTTGTTGATGAAGCACTTTTCGAATGTGAGCACCGAGTTTTACAGCGAGGAGGCGCGAGATTCCGAGCTGGTCGAGAAGTGCCCGCGTATTCAGTTTCCGAAGCTCCTTCACTTCATCAAGTGTCACTGATTTTAATCCGTAATCAGGGGCGAGATCGTTGAAAATGCCAATTCCCATCTCGAGCGTATTGGCAAGAGTCCCGTCGAAATCGAAGATGAGTAAAGGCTTGGAACGAACGGCCATTTCCCGCATACTTTCCGACCCGATCTTCGATTGGCAAGCGATCTATCGCTCCAAATCCCGGGCGTTTAGCGTCATTGAGGCATGGCCCATGCTTGAATTAACGTTGCCATGCAACAGTTTAGGGCTCCCTGAAAATTTCATGAAAATTAAAGCCCTTATCCGGAACAGTGTAATCACTTGTTCAGCCTTTACTCTCCTCCTGACAGCTATCCCTCCCCTATCCCTTTTGGCTCAGGACGCCCCCCCCAAATTCCCAACCGCCGATGCTGAAATTGTTCCCGAAGAGCTTTTCGTCGTCCCTGAAGGTCTTGAGGTCACCGTTTGGGCGAAGTCGCCTCATTTCTATAATCCAACGAATATTGATATAGATAAGGACGGTCGTATTTGGGTCGCTGAAGGAGTCCGCTACCGTCGAAATTTTGACCGGCAGCCTGAAGGTGATCGCATCATGGTTCTCGAAGACACCGACGGTGATGGCACCGCTGACTCCAGTCACACCTTTGTTCAGGAGCCACTGCTCATCGCACCCCTTGGCGTAGCCGTGATCGACAATCAGATCGTCGTTTCACAACCTCCCCACCTACTGGTCTACACCGACGAAGATCGCGATCTAAAATTTGATCCTGCAATCGATAAACGCGAAGTGCTCCTCACCGGTTTTAACGGTCAAAACCATGACCACTCGCTTCACTCCGTCACGGTTGGACCAGATGGAAAATGGTATTTCAATCAAGGCAACTGCGGCGCGCAATTCACGGACAAGTCAGGCCAGACTTTCACTATTTTCGGCTCCTATCGTCCGAAGCCGATCGGACCGTTCGAATATCCTCATGACGGCGCGGCTCTCGCCGGCAAGCCCAGCGATGATGGCCACACCTACGTCGGCGGGTTCACTGTCCGCATGAACCCTGATGGAACTGACGCTGAAATTATCGGACACAACTACCGCAACTCTTACGAGCAATCGATCAACTCCTTCGGTGATGTCTTTCAAAACGATAATGACGACCCACCAGCCTGTCGTGTCAGCTGGGTGATGGAGTATGCCAATTTTGGATTCTCGTCCAACGACGGCCAGCGCACCTGGCGCGTCGACAAACGTCCCGGTCAGGATATCCCCACTGCGGAATGGCGTCAGGATGATCCGGGCATGACTCCTGCCGGCGATGTCTACGGAGGCGGCTCCCCCACTGGCAACGTCTACTACGAAAATGGTGCCCTTGGTGATGAGTGGATCGGAACTTTCCTCGCCTGTGAGGCCGGGCGAAACGTTGTCTTTGGGTATCAGCCGGAACTGGAAGGAGCCGGGTTCAAACTCGATCGCATGGATTTCATGACCAGCAATCCAGCGGGCGAGCATGACAACGGTAAAGAAGACGAGTCACGTTTTGCCGGATCTGACTTTCTCGGCGGCAGCGACAGTGTTCGGAATGAGGCAAAGACCCTGTTCCGTCCTTCAGATATCGCAATCGGCCCCGATGGAGCGCTCTATGTTTCGGACTGGTTTGATCCACGTGTCGGCGGTCACCAGGATCTCGACGAAACCTGTTCGGGGGCAATTTACCGAATTGCTCCGAAAGGCTTCAATCCGGTCGTTCCGGAAATCGATCTCGATACCATCGAAGGTCAAGTGCTGGCACTCAAATCACCCACACCTAATGTCCGCGCGATCGGTTTCGAGCGACTCAAGGCTCAAGGCCGCGCCGCACTCGATCCGGTTGCTGAGTTGCTGAAAGATGAGAATCCCTACATTCAGGCTCGTGCTGTCTACCTCCTCTACCAGCTCGGCATTAGCGGCCCCCGCGTCGCCGGTTATCCAGCCGAGCAGGCTACTCCAGAATTGAAGATCGCCGCCTACCGCGCGATGCGTCGTGCGAACCTCGATTTTCTTGCCAGTGCGATGCGTTTGGCCGCCGATGAGAACCCCGCCGTCCGTCGCGAAGTCGCACTCTCGATGCGCAACGAGACGATTGAGACATCCAAAGAGATACTCGTCACAATCGCCTCCGGCTTTGACGGCGAAGACCGCAGCTACCTTGAAGCTCTCGGGACCGGTGCTACCGGTAAAGAAAAAGAGGTCTATCAGGCGATCAAAGCAGCAATGGGGAGCGAGGACTCACGCGCCTGGAGCGAGCCATTCGCGGCAATTGCGTGGCGCCTCCACCCTTCCTCTGCCGTTGAAGATTTCACGATTCGTGTGAAGAATGAGGGGCTCTCCCAAAAGCTCCGCAAACAGGCACTCGACGCGATTGCCTTCATCAACACGAAAACTGCGGTGGATGCGATGTTGAATCTGGCGATGTTGGACACCCCCCTGAAGGCCGACGCGATCTGGTGGCTCATGAATCGCGCCAATAACCATTGGCAGCGATACGATCTCATGACGCAGCTTAAAGAGCGGGGCATCTACGATCCGGCGAAAGTGACAATTCAGGAGATCGTTACACCAGAGCCTGACGAGGCAATGCAGAACGCGATCACCGTCGAGCAAGTCCTCGCTCTCACCGGCGACGCTGAGAAAGGTAAGATCACTTCAGCCCGATGCATCATGTGCCACGAGATCGGGGGCATGGGGGTGCAGTACGGACCCGCGCTCGATGGCTGGGGCAAGACTCAGACTCCCGAAGTCATTGCCCGCTCTATCGTCGATCCAAGCGCTGACATTGCCCATGGCTTTGACGGCACGGAGATTAAGATGAAGGACGGCAAGACAGTTCACGGCATGGTCATTCAGGCGGGTAATCCCCTCATCACGGTGAGTATGGGGGGCGTCACGCAAATGATTCCTGCAGGGCAGATCAAAGGGAAGCCGAAGATGAAACGCTCATTGATGATGTCTGCCGCACAACTCGGACTCACCGCTCAGGACGTCGCCGATATTGTCGCTTTCATGAAGGAGAACTGATCCACCTTCCTTCTTCTTC
>JARGOD010000008.1:57916-61404 GCA_029210205.1 Verrucomicrobiales bacterium
GAATTCTGACGAATTCTTCCAAAAAAGGCGTTCATGAGGACATATCGCAAAAAAGGTCGAAAAAGGTGGTTTTTTGCCCCCTGAAAAGGCCGCAAACCGTTGATATTTCTGGCTTTCTCGCCATAGTGACAAGATCGGAACGCGCTTTTTTTGAGAATGGTTTTTTGTCCTTCTCGCAGCGCAGCTTTCGGTTTTTCATTCCTGAGGAAATTCCTATGTCAGACCCCGCTGAAGACACCACCCCGCCGAAGCCCACTGGAGACTACGATGCCAGTCAAATTAACCAGTTGGAAGGTCTCGATGCGGTCCGGAAACGTCCCGGAATGTATATCGGAGATCCGGCGACAGAGCGAGGACTTCACCACGCTGTGTTCGAAGTCCTCGATAACTCGATCGATGAGCACCTCGCGGGACATTGTAACTTCATCACGATCTCACTGAACTCGGACGGCTCACTCACAGTGGAAGACGATGGTCGCGGTATCCCCGTCGACATTCATGAGAAGTCCGGGATTCCCGCCGTCGAACTCGTGCTCACGCGGCTCCACGCGGGCGGCAAGTTCGGACAGGGTGCCTACAAATTCTCCGGCGGTCTCCACGGGGTTGGCGCAAAGTGTGTGAATGCCCTTTCTGACTGGTTCAAAGCGGAAATTCGCCGCGATGGAAAAGTCCACCTGATCGAATTCGAGCGAGGCAAAACGACAAAGCCTCTCGAAGTGATTGGTGAGCTTGATGATAAATCCGAAACAGGAACGAAGATCACCTTCTTCCCTGACACGACCATTTTCACCGGAGGGATCGAATTCAATTTCGATTACCTCCTTGCCCGTCTCCGCGAACTTGCCTTCCTCAACCCCGGTGTCCGCATCAATCTGATCGACGAGCGTGGTGAGACGGAACGCTCGAAGGAATTCTACTACGAAGACGGCATCGTCGAGTTCGTCCGCCAGATGGGCGAGAACAAGGAACTCGCACACGAAGATCCTATCGTCCTCAAAGGGAAGCGCATGGTTGAGATCGACGACGACGGCAAGACGCTCGAAGACGAATGCTACGCCGATGTGGTCCTCCAATACACCGGTGACTACCACGAAAACATCCTTTGCTTCGCGAACTCGATTCCGAATGGAGACGGCGGCGCGCACCTCTCCGGCTTCCGTGGAGCCTTGACCCGTGCGATCAACAATTACGCGAAGGCGAACAAGCTGCTCAAGGACAAGGATCCTGCGCTCTCGGGTGAGGACGCCCGCGAAGGGATCATGGCGGTCATTTCCGTGAAACACCCGAACCCTCGCTTCAGCTCGCAGACCAAAGAAAAGCTCGTCAACAACGAGGTCGAAGGCGTCGTCGGTTCCATCGTTTACGAAGGCATGACTTCGTTTTTCGAAGAGAACCCCGCTCTTGCTAAAAAGCTCGTCGAAAAAGTTCTCAACGCCGCCCGCGCTCGCGAAGCAGCACGAAAAGCGCGCGAGACGGTACGGAAGTCAGCCATGACCGGTGGAGGTCTGCCCGGCAAACTCGCTGATTGCTCCTCACGGGATCCGAAAGAATCTGAAATCTACATTGTGGAGGGCGACTCGGCGGGAGGTTCCGCGAAACAGGGTCGCGATCGACGAACTCAGGCGATCCTGCCGATTCGAGGTAAGCTGATCAATGTAGAGAAAGCTCGTCTTGATAAGGTTCTCCAGAATAAGGAGATCCAGACAATGATCACCGCCCTCGGTGCCGGCATCGGTGACGGCGATCAGGAAGGCGCTTTCGACATCGAAAAAGTCCGCTATCACAAAGTCATCATCATGACGGATGCGGACGTCGACGGATCCCACATTCGAACATTGCTCCTCACATTTTTCTGCCGCCAGATGCTTCCTCTCGTGAAAGCCGGCTACGTCTATATCGCGCAGCCCCCGCTCTACAAGATCACACGAAAGAAAAAGGAGCAATACGTCGCCGACGACGAAGATCTGAACAAGATCCTCATCGATCTCGGTTCCGAAGATGCCCGTCTCAGAATTATCGGGAGCGATGACGAAGTAGGCTCGGAAGCCCTCCGTGAAATTCTGACACTGCTCTCCAAGCTGAGCCGCTACAACGATATCATTGCGCGGAACTCCGGAGACTTTGAAGACTACCTCGCCGCCGGGAAAGGCGACGAGCTTCCTGAGTATCTTGTTCAAATCCGGGACGGCAACGAGATCCACGTGAAGTATTTTGTCGAAGAATCCGATCTTCGCGACTTCGCTGCCGAAAACCGTGACCTGCATCTTTTCGGAAGAAAAGAGGTCGAGGTGATCGATGTCGAGGCAAGCGCTGACGGTGCTCCCGAAGCCGAAGGATCTGAAACGGTGGAAACAGAAGACGCCGATGCGCCACCCGCTGCTTCCGCCGCAGCAGAGCGCGGAGTGACCCGTCGCGGTCGCCTCATTGAGATTCACGAAGCGAAGCCGATTCAGAAAGTGCTCTCCCGCCTCTCAGAACTGGGACTGCCGATCGAGCACTTTTCATCACAGGACAGCCCCCTCTTTGAGGTTCTCGAGAGTGACAGCGATAACGCCAAAGCCCACCCTGTTTTCAGCGTCCCTGAAATTCTCGAAACTGTCACCGAAATCGGGAAACGCGGCATGCAGTTGCAGCGCTTCAAGGGTCTCGGTGAGATGAACGCGAAGGAACTCTACACGACGACCATGGAGAAGGAAAACCGTAAGCTCCTCCGCGTCAAAATGGACGATGACAACATGGTTGAAGCTGACAAGATGTTCACCATCCTCATGGGTGATGTCGTCGAGCCAAGGCGCCGATTCATCGAAGACAACGCACTCAGTGTCCGAAATCTGGATATCTAATCGCAAGGTTTTAGACTCTTTCTCTTCTCAACTTTCTCTCTACTGACCGAACATCGGTCGTTTTCCCATGGCAGACGAAACTCCGGAAATCCCCCCTCACGATAAAGACATCGAGCCCATTTCGGTGGCTGACGAAATGTCGAATTCGTTCCTCGACTATTCCATGTCGGTCATCATTTCACGGGCATTGCCTGATGCCCGTGATGGATTGAAGCCCTCACAAAGACGCATTCTTCTCGCGATGAATGACCTCGGTCTCGGACCGGGCAAGCATTATCGAAAGTGCGCTAAGATTTGTGGTGACACCTCTGGTAACTATCACCCCCACGGTGAAGCAACGATTTACCCCACGCTCGTGAACATGGCTCAGCCGTGGACGATGCGCGAAATCTTGATTCAAGGTCAGGGTAACTTCGGTTCCGTTGAAGGTGATCCCCCGGCAGCGATGCGATATACCGAGGCCCGCCTCACCCACGTCGGTCATGTTCTCATGACAGACATGGAGAAGGACACCGTCGATTTCGTTCAAAACTACGACGAAACTCGTCAAGAGCCGGTCGTGTTTTGTGGGGGCGGTGCGACACACCCCGGGACATGGGGGACCCGGATGGCCCCCCGCACGGCGCCAAACAAAACACCCCACCA
>JARGOD010000008.1:61414-81039 GCA_029210205.1 Verrucomicrobiales bacterium
TCCTGCGGCAGGTCCGAACCTCCTCGTCAACGGAGGAACCGGCATCGCCGTCGGGATGGCGACAAACATCCCGCCACACAACCTCGGCGAAGTCATCGACGGTGTCTGTGCGACGATCGACAATCCGGACATCACTCATGGGGAACTTCTCCAGCTCATCAAAGGGCCGGACTTTCCTACCGGATGTACCATTCTTGGACAGAAGGGAATCGAGGATTACTCACGAACCGGGCGGGGATCGATCCGGGTGCGAGGGCGCGCCACAGTCGAGGAAACGAAAACCGGACGTGAGCAAATCATCATCACGGAGATCCCCTACGTCGTGAACCGGGCACGTCTCGTCGAGCGCATCGCCGAGCTCGCGAACCTGAAAATTCTCCCTGAGATCTCAGCGGTCCGCGATGAGTCGGATGAAAACACTCGCGTCGTCGTCGATCTCAAGCGTGACTCACGGGCTCAAGTCGTCCTCAACAATCTCTACAAGCACACCGCGCTGGAGTCATCCTACTCCGCCAACATGCTCGCGATTGACGATCGTCGTCCGAAGCTGCTTTCGGTAAAAGACGCGCTCGTTTGCTACATCGAGCATCGCCGTGAAGTCATTCTTCGCCGGACCCGCTGGTTACTCGCACAAGCTGAGAAGAATGCGGAGAAGCTCGAAGCTTATCTCCTCGCCCTTGGAAACCTCGATGACTTCATCAAGATGATCCGCGATTCGAAAACGCGGGATGAAGCGCGCGAGAAAATCAAGGCTTACACTTTTTCGCCGGCGGAAGTGGAAGGCCTCGGCATCCTTCTTCGTGATCAGCCCAGCTTGAAGATCGAGGAAGGCCGCTATGTCTTTACTGATACCCAGGTGAATCACATCCTTGAGCTTCGCCTCTACCAGCTCGTTGGTCTCGAGCGGGACAAAATTAAAGCGGACTACGACGAGCTCATCGAGACGATCAAAGACTTGCTCGACATCATCGCTCGCGAGGAGCGTGTCCTTCAGATCATCAAGGACGAACTCCGTGAGATTCAGGAAAAGTGGGCAACCCCACGAAAGACAGATTTTGCGGCTTACGAAGGAGAAATCGCCAATGTCGATCTCATTGCGAACGAGTCGAACATGATCACGATTTCGCACCGTGGTTACATTAAGCGGACCCTCGCGACTGAGTTCCGCACTCAGGCCCGCGGCGGAAAAGGCCTCAAGGGCATGGAGACCCGCGAAGTAGTTGACGAGGAAGAGGAAGCAGACTTTGTCGAGCACCTCTTTGCCGCGACATCACATGACTACCTCATGTTCTTCACGAACACGGGCCGTGTTTACATCGAACGTGTTTTCCAGATTCCGGAAGGGAGTCGAATCGCAAAAGGGCGATCGATTAAGAACCTTCTCAATCTGAAACCCGAAGAGTCGATTGCTTCCGTGCTCCGTATTGTGGCGGTGGGCAACGAAGATAAGGACGCCACTTTTGTCGAAGATCAGTTTGTCCTTTTCGCGACCCGCAGCGGTAAGGTAAAGAAGACGAAGCTCTCCGATTTCCGCAATTTCCGGAAAGATGGGATCATCGCGATTAAGATCGAGGAGGACAACGAACTCATCGACGTGAAGATGACCGATGGCACCGACGATATCTCGTTGGTGACCAGCAAAGGCTACGCGGTTCGCACCAACGAGTCGAATATCCGCTCAATGGGTCGTCCTTCTGCCGGAGTCGCGGGAATTCGCCCGGGGCCAGATGATTTCCTTGTTTCACTGGCCGTCGTCGATAGCTCGGAGCAGCTTCTTGTGGTTAGTGAAAAAGGCCTCGGTAAGCGAACGCCGTTTGAAGATTACCCGACGAAGGGTCGTGGCGGGAAAGGCGTCATCACGATGAAAGTGACCGAGAAAACAGGTCGCGTTGTCAGAGCTCTGCGCGTTGCCGAAGAGGACGACATTATGCTCATGACTAATAAAGGGCAGTCAGTTCGAATCAAGGCATCCAGCGCAAGGCTCACTGGTCGAAATGCTCAAGGTGTTATCCTCATGAAGACTAAAGATGGTGAGTCGATCCAGGATATTGCTCGCGTCGTGAATGAGGAAGAAGAGGGAGATCTGCCAACCGAGGGCGAAGAAGGAATCGGGACTCCGCCCCCGTCTGATGAGCCAACTTCATCGTAGGTATTAAAAATCCCTTTACGCCGCATGGACCCAAAAGCCGAATCATTTCTCTACGAACTCCTCAACACACCGAGCCCGACAGGCTTTGAAGTCAAAGGACAACGAGTATGGGCGGATCGCTGTCGCCAATTTGCTGACTCGGTTGAGAGCGACACCTACGGCAGTGCCTGGGCCACGGTCAAGGGAAGCGACGAGAGTGCACCGACGATCATGATCGAGGCGCATGCCGATGAGATCGGATTCATCGTCAAATACATCACCGATGATGGCTATCTCCACGTTGATCGCATCGGAGGCTCGGACTGGGCAACGGCGCGAGGACGACGACTTACGATTTTTGGTGATAAGGGAGATGTTCTCGGGATCATTGGAAATACTGCGATTCACATTCGAGATCGGAAGGACGGAGAGAAAGCTCCAGAGGTTCACGAACTTTATGTCGACGTCGGCGCGAAGTCAGCTGAGGAGGTTGGTGAGATGGGTATTCGTGTCGGTCATCCTTCGGTCTATTCAGACAGCGCAGTCCCCTTTGGTAAAAACCAGATCGTCGGCCGTGCCCTCGACAACCGCATCGGCGGCTTTATCATTTCCGAAGTGACCCGTCGACTCGCCGAAGATAGGCCGACCGCAACCTGTCTCGCCTTGAATGCTGTCCAAGAGGAAATCGGAGGCTATGGGGCGAAAATGGCCGCTTATCGTCTTCAGCCTGACATATGCATCGTTCTTGATGTCACTCACGCGACGGATAGTCCGGAGATCAAACATTCTCAGCATGGCAAAATCACCCTTGGAGGCGGGCCTTCGATCACGCATGGGACGTGCAACCATCCACAGGTAGTTCAGCGAATCATCGACGAGGCCTCAAACCATGAGATCCCGCTGCAGCATGAGTCATCTTCTCGATACTCAGGAACGGACACAGATTCGATCTATCACCTCCGCAGTGGAATTCCCTGTGGTTTAATTTCTCTTCCGCTTCGCTACATGCACTCGATCGTAGAGATGGCCGATTTTGGAGATGTCGATATGGTCATTGACCTAATGACCGCTGTAGTTCGTTCGATTAAGAGTGACGACCGTTTCGTCGTTGAAATCTAAAAGCTATCAACGAAAGAGGTTGTATTTAAAGATGGCATAGATCGATCTCACTCCATCTCTCCATCCTATTTTTTTCCCTTCCTCATAAGTTCGCCCGTAGTAGGAAATACCGACTTCAAAAATCGGCACCTTGAGCCTGGCGACTTTTGCCGTCACCTCCGGCTCAAATCCAAAGCGATTTTCTTCAATTGAAATCTGACTCAAGACGGACCGCGTGAAGACCTTGTAGCAGGTTTCCATGTCCGTGAGATTGATGTTTGTAAAAATATTGGACAGCAGAGTCAGGAATTTGTTCCCTACCATGTGCCAGAAGTAGACGACACGATGCGGTCCGCCTCCGGCGAAGCGGGAGCCGAATACCACTTCAGCTTTGCCTTCAAGGATCGGCCGCACCAAGTTCGGGTATTCACGCGGGTCATACTCAAGATCGGCATCCTGCACGATGATGATATCGCCCGATGCTTTTTCAAATCCACTACGGAGAGCGGCTCCTTTCCCTCGATTATCCGGGTGAAGGATCAAGTGCTGATACAGTCCTGCCAACTCACCACTAAGAGCCTCGGTGGTTCCATCGTTCGACCCATCGTCGACTACGATCACTTCAAGGTCTTTGAGAGGACTGATCTGAATCGATTCAAGAATTTGCCTAATCGTCGCCGCTTCGTTAAAGCACGGAACTACGACTGAAAATTTCCGATTCGACTGACTATCCATGAATCATCTTCACGCGTTCAGCGATCACCTCCGGATAAATTCTATGCTCGACGGCATGGATCTTCTCGAGCAGTGATGCTTCACTCTCTCCGTGACTAATTGGGACCGTTTCCTGTCGCAATATCTCACCCGTATCGACTCCGGCATCGACAAGGTGAATCGTGACTCCGGTCTCTGGACGTCCTTCTTTCAGGACTCTGGCAACAGGATTCAGACCCGGATAATCCGGCAGCAGTGAAGGATGTAAATTCAAAATTCGTCCCTCAAAAGCACTAAGAAGCGGTTCGCGAACAATCCTCATGAATCCAGCGAGGACAATTAGATCGATTCCGGCAGCCACCATTCGATCCGTTATTTCTTTCAAGGAAGCATCGGTAAGGTGCCCTCCCTTTTCCGTCCCAGGATAGATGTGGAGCGTGGGCACGGCATACTCTTCCCCGGCCGAAAGCATCCCGGAATCAGCACAATCCGAGATGACCAAAGCGACTTTAGCATCAATCCTACCATCCTCAGCAGCTCTGAGAATAGCTCTCGCATTCGTTCCTTCCCCGGACCCGATAATTGCAATCCTACGCTCACCTTGCGGGTTCTCCGAAAGTTTAATTAGGGTGGAACTCGTCGATTTACCCGGGACAAGAGAAAGAATTCGCACCTCAGTTCCGAGACGTTGTAAAAGTTCACGCTCCTCATCGATCAGCGATTCAACAGTATAGTCACCACCCTTCGTGTAGACATGCGGATTAATTGCTTCAATTACTGCGGTCGCTCTGAGGCTGTCGAACTCAACAACTGAATCAACAGCCTCCAGTGCACAAAGCATTTCGGCCCGTTCTTCTGCAGAATTTATCGGCCGCCCCGGACCTTTCAACTCCCGCACCGAGGCATCGGAATTCATTGCCACAACAAGATGATCGCCAAGAGACGCGGCCTCGTTCAAATAACGCACATGACCTACGTGCAGAAGGTCAAATGCCCCGTTGGTGAGAACAAGCCTGCCTCCTTCTGACTCAAGACGCTCTCTGAGGTCTGCCATTTCTTTGACGGTGCTGATATACCGATCTGCCATGCTGCCAACTACGCCACAAATTCCGCTTTTCACAATCCAGTTTTCCACGGAGACTACCCCATGAAAGATCCGCGCTATGATCAACTCGCCCGCCAGCTCGTCAGGTATTCGACTGAGACAAAGCGCGGCGAAAATGTCCTCATCGAGTTATTTGATGTCCCCGAGGAAATGGGCATTTCACTCATTCGTGAAGTAAGGGCAGTCAAAGCGACTCCGTTCATCAACATTCATAACGCTCGAATCACCCGGGAGATGGGTCGTGGCGCTACCGAAGAGCAGTATTCAGCAATCGCAAAACATGCGATGCATCAAATGAAAAACATGGATTGCTACATTGCGATTCGCGGTAGTCACAATGTGAATGAACTTTCGGACGTCCCGCCAGCAAAGATGCAGATGTTATCCAGCAAGATGCGCCCCGTCCTGAACGAACGCGTCAACAAAACCCGTTGGTGCGTACTCCGCTGGCCCCACGCTTCAATGGCTCAGAGTGCTGGAATGTCGACTGAAGCCTTCGAAGATTTTTACTTCAAAGTTTGCCTCCTCGACTATGGAAAACTGAAGCGCGGGATGGGAGCTCTTGCCAAACTCATGACGGAAACAAATGACGTTCACATCATGGGCCCCGGAACCGATCTCCGTTTCAGTATCAAAGGGCTTCCCGGTATCGCTTGCGGCGGAACTCACAACATTCCCGATGGAGAGTGCTTCACCGCTCCGGTCAAAAATTCAGTCGAGGGAGTGATCAGCTACAATGCTCCCTCGATCTATCAGGGCATCGCTTTCGATAACGTGAAACTGGAATTCGATGCAGGGAAGATCGTCAAAGCCTCCTCCAATAACACAAAGGCAATCAACAAAATCTTCGACACTGATCCCGGAGCTCGATACATCGGTGAATTCGCAATTGCTTTCAATCCGGAGATCAAGGAGCCCATGCGTGACATTCTCTTCGATGAAAAGATCGCTGGAAGTTTTCATTTCACTCCAGGGCAGGCCTACGAAGTAGCCGACAATACGAATCGTAGTTCGGTCCACTGGGATCTCGTCAACATCCAACGTCCTGACTATGGTGGAGGTGAAATCTACTTCGACGGAAAACTTATTCGTAAAAATGGCCAATTCATTCCAAAGTCTCTTCAAGTGTTGAACTACTGATTGAACTGGAGCGTCGCAAATGATCAAAGCGGTAGCATCCCTCATGCTCGGCGGAGCCTTCGGAGCCGTCTCAAGATGGGGTATTCACTACTGGATTGATTCTCGTTTCAGCCAAAGCCCGTTTCCGTGGGGCATTCTCGTTGTCAATGTCACTGGCTGTTTCCTCTTCGGCTGGCTCTTCACAATATTTGAAAACCGTGCGTGGTTTTCAGATACAATCCAACTCGCCGTCTTTACCGGTTTCCTCGGAAGCTTTACCACTTTTTCAACTTTCAGTTGGAACACGCTTGAACTTCTTCGCTCGGGACAAATCGGACTCGCCCTTGGCAACGTCACGCTCAGTGTCGTTGCCGGCTTTCTTGCCGTCTGGGCCGGGTGGAGCCTCGGACGATAATCAAGAATCTGTGCTGCCGTCAGCCTGACGAAGATCTGCGCGATAGAATGCGGTCGGATTATTCATTGCCATGCCCAGTGCAGCGATCACGAAGAGAGGCAACACCACAGGGAATAAGGCGCCTGAAAGCCCTAGAACGAGACCTAGAATCGCCGGTAACTCAGCAAAGGCCAGTGATGCGATAAACGCTTGATCGATCCACGCCGGGATTCTCGGAGCTCCCTCCGGGGTGCTGAGATGATTAACGAGATACCTGAGTCCTTGACTAAGCAGTAACGAAAGGCCTCCGACAATATAAAACACGGACTTTAGTCCAGCCGCATCCGGATCGGGCTTTGCTGAGCCCTCCATTGTCTGTAAAACGACGAGATAGACAGCAATCGAAAGGGTCAGCGCCCCCCAGATCACCCAACGGACTAGAATCGGGAGGCGGTCCATTCAGGCAACGATTTTGAGCTTATTTTGCACGACGAAACAGGTAGTGATTGTCCCCCGTTACTCCAACAAACAACCATCCACCGTTTTTCTCGACGGCCTGAATTGTCTTGGGAAGCAAATTAACCTTGGCAATCTTGTCGACCATTTCCTGTGGAAAATTGATTTCACCTTCTTCGGAAACTTCGAGTCCTTCTTCATCAGCTACGGTACGAAACCCAATCACGTCCATTTGCTGGGCATTCAAAGCCTGATATTCGTAGCTGACTGATCCGCCAGCCACACCGCCAAGAAAGCCAAGAGTCGCTAAAAGATTCGCAAGGCAAAGCAGAAGCGTGATGAAGAGCAAAGCGATAATCGTATTTTTCATGAGGAGGAAGAGGGAAATTTTCAATCCGAACGATGAACTTCAACAGATTTCCCCAATGCTGTAAAGCGATTAGGTAAAGAGACTATCCGAAAACCGCTTCAATCGCAGCAAGAGTCTCATCTGTGTCTTCAAAGTTTTTCAGAAGAATGTCAGGATCAACGCCAGCCAGTTCTTGATGAGATGAGGCCCCTGTCGCAACTGCAATGACCCTTGCCCCAAAGGCCCGAGCACAGGCAACGTCTTTCGGTGTGTCCCCAATCACTACGACATCTGCCGAATCGAATATCAATCCATGATCTTTCTCTGCTCGTCTGAGTGCGATCGGTCCCAACTCATTTCGATCAGCGTGATCGTCACCATATGCGCCGAAAGCAAAGTGATGGTCAACCCCGTAATGGCTGAGCTTCGCCCTCGCTCCATGAGCTGTGTTTCCCGTAAGTAGCGCAAGAGTCCACCGATGAGAGCAAGTCGCAAGCTGTTGAAGCAAAGGAACAACCCCGTCAAGAACTCGGCCCTTTCCCTCCTTTTCGAATACTTGCAATTGCTCCTTCAATGCGATGAGGTAGAAATCGAAAAACCGTGTTTGATTTTCGAAGTGATTCTCCAAACCGTATGCCTCAAATAGGAAAGCAACAACACTACTGTCGGTCGCGCCTCCGAGATCCAGCGGTGGGAAAGCCCTTCCAGAGAGTTCCGGAAAAGCTGTAACCATTCCTTTTTGCAAAGAAATCAACCCGGCACCCTCGGTATCAATGAGGGTGCCGTCGATATCAAAAAGCAGAAGCTTTTCCAAAGCGTTGTCTAATCTCAGGAAAGTTCTCTACCCAAAAAGGTCTAGGCCTCTTTCTCAGATGATTCCCCGTCACTTGAGGTCTCTTCGCCCTCGTTCGCGATGTCCTCATCCTCGTCATGAGGATCTTCATCCTCATGCTCTGCATGGGCTGCCTCTGTCTCCTCAAGATCGTACTGTTCATCATCCTTCCGGAATTTCCGAACCTGCTTCTCCGGGGGTAGTGGAGAAAGCATCATGAGGATGTTTCTGTTATTAAGTTTTGGCTCGAGGTCGCAGTTTGCCACTGAGGAAAGGTCCTCCTTAACTCGCTTCATTAATTCGAAGCCCAACTCTTTGTGAGCCATCTGACGACCCCGGAACTGAAGTTGGACCCGAACCTTGAAACCATGAGCAAGAAAGTCTTCGGCGTGCATCATCTTGATCCCGTAATCATGAGGATCGATGTTCACGCGGAATTTCACTTCCTTCTCGCGCTTCTTAGGTTTGTCAGCCTTCTTCTGCTTAGACATCTCATACTTGTACTTCCCGTAGTCGACAATTCGGCATACCGGAGGACGTGCATGAGGCGCAATCTCAACGAGGTCCAGCCCTAACTCTTTCGCCTTACTAAGCGCCTTATGAGTCGGCAGAACAACATTGTGTTCACCATAGATGACTCGAATTTCGGGGGCCCTAATTCGGTCGTTTACCCGCGTTCTTGGCTCACGCGGTCTTCGTTTCATGGGTCTCTTAGCGATGGCTTTTTACCTCCAATGGATTGAGCTGATGGGTGGACAAACAGACATCCCACAACATGTGGAACATCTGAAAATAAAATTCGAGGCGACTCCCGATAAACAATGAATTGCGGGATGAGTGATGACTCAGGCGCTGGCAGGCGTGAGTTGAATGGAATGAATCCCCGATCATAAACTGCGGGAGCGAACCTCTTCGACAATTCGATTCGTGAATTCGTCGACGGGCATAGACCCTTCGTCACCGCGGTCGCGGTGTCGAATGGACACTTGATTCGATTCCTGTTCTTTCGCTCCTATGATTAACATATACGGAATCCTGTCCAACTGAGCAAGCCGAATTTTTGCCCCGACTTTCTCATCAGCCTTGTCGCAAGTGACTCGAATCCCCGCTTCACGAAGCTTTTCGTAAACTACATCAGCGTCGTCGACAAATTTTTCGGAGATAGGAAGAATCCTCACCTGCTCAGGTGAAAGCCAGATCGGAAACTTACCGGCGAAGTGTTCAATTAGAACTCCGACAAAACGCTCCATCGAACCGAAGGGTGCCCGGTGAATCATGACGGGGCGATGAGATGAATTATCAGCTCCAACATATTCCAATCCAAATCTCTCAGGAAGGTTGTAGTCGACTTGAACCGTTCCCAGTTGCCATTCCCGACCAATCACATCTTTGACCACAAAGTCGATTTTGGGACCATAAAACGCAGCCTCTCCCGGCTCCTCCGCAAAGTCGGTCCCAAGCGTCGACGCCGCTTCCCGCAACGCCTGCTCCGCACGATCCCATTTTTCGCTGTCACCGACATACTTGGTCGAATCTGGATCGCGCAGTCCGACACGAACCCGATAGTCATCCATTCCGAGAGTGCCAAGGACGATTTTCACGAGCTCAAGGCATCCCATGATTTCGTCCTTCACCTGCTCTTCAGTGCAAAAGATATGCGCGTCATCCTGAGTGAATCCACGCACGCGCGTCATCCCGCCGAGCTCTCCCGACTGCTCCCATCGATACACCGTTCCGAATTCTGCCAATCGAACTGGAAGATCCCGGTAGCTGTGGTGATTACTCTGAAAAATCTTAATGTGATGCGGACAGTTCATCGGCTTAAGCATGAAACCGGCGACCTCACCTGACTCCAGCTTGTTCGATAACTCGCCGCAGGAACAACCTTCGTCAGAAAGTGCTTTCATCGCCTCGCGCTCCGCGATTGGAGGAAACTGCGAATCCGCGTAGTAGGGGAAATGTCCCGATGTTCGATAAAGATCGAGCTTCCCGATATGTGGAGTGAAAACCTGACTGTAGCCCTGGCGGTCAAGATGCTCCCCAATGAAATTTTGAAGTTCCTGACGAATCACGGCTCCATTCGGCTTCCAGAGGACGAGCCCCTGGCCGACTGCTTCATCGATGTGAAAGAGGTCAAGTTCCTTGCCTAGTTTACGGTGATCGCGTTGCTTCGCCTCTTCGAGTCGCTCGAGGTGCTCTCCGAGCTCCGTCTTATTCTTGAATGCGGTTCCGTAGACCCGTTGGAGCTGAGGATTCGCTGCGTCACCTTTGTAAAAGGCACTGGCAACACTCATGAGCTTATAGGCCTTGCAATTTCCCGTCCTCCCGACATGCGGTCCTGCACATAGATCCCAAAATTCCCCGTTCTTGAAAATGGAGATTTCCTCGTCTTCGGGAATATCATTGAGCAAATCGATCTTGAAATGGCTTGGAGTGCCGCGCTCCATCTCGGCCGCGAGCCGCCCTTTTTGAGCCATTTCCATCGCTTCATCGCGACCCACAATCATTCGCTCAAAGGTTTGATTCTCTTTCACAACCTTCTTCATCTCCGCTTCGATCTTTTCAAAATCATCGGGAGAAATGCGATGCTCAAGATCAACGTCATAATAGAAACCGTTCTCAACAGGAGGGCCGGCCGCGAACTGCGCATCCGGCCACAGTCGGCAGATTGCCGTCGCGAGAACGTGCGCTGTCGAGTGACGAAGACGTTCAAGATCGGACATCTGGTTCCGCTCATCGAGCGTCTTTCTCTGGGGTTCTTTGGATTCCGGCATGGCTGAAAAGAAATGGAACGCTCAACGTACTTACTTTACAGCAATTACAAACAGGAATGCTCCCCGATTCCGCAAGAATTCAAAAAATAGCGATTTTCCGTCTGATTCGAATCTCTGAGAAATAGCTCTTGAAACCCAACGAAAAACGAGGAGATTACCCGCCCTCACGTCGAGGATCTAACGACGGGATGTAGCACAGCTTGGTAGTGCGCCTGGTTTGGGACCAGGAGGTCGCTGGTTCGAATCCAGTCATCCCGACTCTTTCGCAACGCGAAACAAAAAACTCCGCTGGACGAAGGACACCGTTCGCGCCGGAGTCAGTCTGAGTAGTCCAGTCATCCCGATTCTTTCGCAACGCGAAGAGGAAAGTTCGTTTTTCTCCAATCAACCTGAATTACAATTCGATTTGTTTCATGTCACCACCCACGGCCGACCTAAAGAACTAAGCTCGAATCATGAAATCTGGACTCCTCGCATTGCTGATTACCTCGTTCACCTTTATTTCTGTCCCTCCAATCGAAGGCGGGCAAACCGCATCAGAACCCCGCATCTTTAAAGTTAGAACTTGTGAAATCGACCGCTCTTCATACAAAAAGTGGGCCTACGATCGAAGCGGAAACCGATACAGCTACCGGGTCACTGTTATTACTTACAAGGACGTGTATTCAAACGGCTCATTTCGAATCCGCAAGGAAACAGAAAGCTGAGAGTCCGGTCGATCGAGAGCATCACGGTGTCCGGATTCGCCATTAAAGGAAGTCTGGTCATCTTCACCCAAAAGCGTCCCCGAGAGGAATCGAGCCTCTATCTAAGGTTTAGGATTGCCGCGACCACGAAGTGGTCAGTTAGAATCGCACAGCGCACACTGCAAAGGTTCGCTTGCGAACCAAACCCTTGTTTTCACCCTGACAATTTGGCGAACGTCCCCGAGAGGAATCGAACCTCTATCTAAGGTTTAGGAAACCCTTGTTCTATCCGTTGAACTACGGGGACTTAAGCCGGGCAGCAAAAATACACGGGAAGCCACGCGTCTCAAGCAGCAGTTACCGATCCCTTGTCCTAATATTTTATACCAGTCAGGGTCGCCCAGGCTTCCCACTTTTTCGCCATCCGCTGAACAAGACCTCGCTGACCTTCGGCACGATTAACGGTCTCGGTGCGATCTGCTCCAAGTTGATAGAGCTCCCAGCCTTTTTCACCGCCCTTCTCCCAGACAAGTTTCCAGTCTCCTTCCCGAATCGCACGGCTTCCAGCCCAGTGCCAGAATAACGGCGCGGGACGCTCAAATTCGGTGTTCTCCGATTTTAAAACCGAAGCCAAAGAAACCCCTTCTTCCTGGATGATCGGGAGCCCCTTTCTCGACAATGGATATGCACCGCCAGCCAATTCAAGAAAGGTCGGCATGAAATCGATAATATGACCTACCGCGTCTGTTGACGTCCCCGCCTCAATCGCATTCGGCCATCGAGCCAGCAACGGTGTCGCGATACCACCCTCGTGACTCGTGGATTTGTATAATCGGAGGGGCGTATTTTGAGCGTAGGCCCAATCAGGCCCGACATGACCATAAAACTCGGACGGGCCAAAGAGTTGATCAGTGAGACGGCCACCAGGTTCTTCGGGGCACGCTCCGTTATCAGAAAGAAAGATGACGAGAGTGTTCTCAGCCGCCTTCAAGCCGTCCAGAAGATCAAGAACTCTTCCAACCTCGGCATCCATGCGATAGACCATTGCAGCATAGACCTCCATGCGACGCGCTTCCCAGGCACGCTCTTCCTCTGGAATACTTTCCCATGATCGGTTATTGGGATTCGGACCGGGATTCGGAAACTTGTCCGGGTCAATAAGCCCCATTTCAACCTGCCGCTCATAGCGAGCCTTCCTCAATTCATCCCATCCCGCTGCGTAGCGCCCTTCAAACTTCGCGATATCTTCAGGAGTCGCATGCAGGGGATAGTGCGGGGCAGTGTGCGCGATGTAGTGGAAGAAGGGAGTCCCATTCTCAACGTGCCTGCGAATTGTGGCAACGGCGTGGTCGGTGAAAGCTTCGGTCGTAAAATAATTCTCCGGAAAATCCGTGATCCGCTGATCGTTCTGACCAAAGAAGCGAACCCGACTGCCTTTAAACGGCGGGTCCTGCATTGAAGGATCGAAGAAATTGCAACAGCCGTCCCACAATCCGTAGCTGGATTGAAAGCCCCGATCAAATGGACGATGAGGAGCCTTACTACCATTATGCCACTTTCCGCTAAGCCCGGTCGCGTAGCCGGCATCCTTCAGCGCCTCTCCTAGTGTCACCATATTGTCAGTGAGCAGCTCGATTCCTTTCCCTCCGTTTCGCGGGTATAGCCCGGTGAGGAGGCTCGCCCGGGTCGTGGTGCACTTTCCGTTGTTGTAGAACTGGGTGAAACGCTTTCCTTCACTCGCAAGACGGTCCAGATTCGGCGTCGCGATTTCACCTCCAAATGAGCCAATGTCGGACCACCCCATGTCGTCCGCCATGATGAGGATGATATTCGGCGGAGCCGAGGTTCCGGGATCTGCCTTCGTAGATTGGAGCCACAGAGACAGAAAAAGAAGAGACAATATTTCAACACGCATATCTTGATCCTAAACGTTTCGGCGGCTTCCCACAGGAACTCGATTGCGCCAGCCGGGCTCGTTTCCGCAGTTGCGGCATTAGGAGGATTTCGATAGAGTTCGCCCTCATGAAGTGTTTTCTCCCTCTGGTCGCCCTGCTGATGGCTCTGCCGCAATTGAATGCGGAGGAAGCTTCGACAACTAATTTACCCCCCGATCCCTTTGGGTCTATCGACGATGCAGAGAGAGTAGGAGAATATCCAATTGAAGTCGACCGCACTCGCGGAGCCTTCACTCTCGATGCCAGCGACGGTCAGTATCAACCTGGAAGCCACTTCGCTAACTGGTTCTGGAACACTAAAATCGAACGATGGGGTAATTACTATGTAGGGCTACTCTATGAATCATCCCGCCCCAAGCTCGGGGTTCAACTGAGAGTTGGAGATTCAATCCTGAAAGGATACGCACCGCGCACCAATGCGCTGATGGCTAAGGATCCGATGATCCTCGGCAAAGCCTACATCCCCAAACCCGATGAATATTCGGTGTCGATGCTCACTGGCGATCAGTCGAACGTTCCCACATTTCAAGTGAAAGGAATCCACTTCAGTCCTGCACCTGAGAATGAACCCCACGGTCAATCGATTGATGGCTCTATTGTCCTCGATGCTGCAACCGCGACGACATATTCCGAGAAGATGCGCTATGAGCCAAATGAAGAGAAGAACTGCCTCGGCTTTTGGACAGAGGTAGAGGACTGGGCCGAGTGGACGTTTGACATCACGACGACTGGCAAATTTCAAATGAGTGTCTTTTACGGTTGCGGGGACGGAGCGGGCGGTAGCGAAGTTGCGATCTACCTCAATGATCAGACTCACGAGTTCACCGTTTCTGAGACCGGCGGATTCCAGGAATGGAAGGAGTTGGATTTGGGCGTCGTAAGCCTGGATTCTATCGGGGAGAACAAGTTAGCCGTGATCCCGAAGAGCAAGGGTGAAAAGGCAGTCATGGACGTTCAAAAAATCGTCCTGACTCCAAAATCCTGAAGCGAAGTGGCCACTACAATCGATGGAGTGGCACCAGTCCCTCGCTCAATTTTCGGATCGGCTCAGTCCTGTTTTTGTTCGTGACTTGAGACAAGTCCTTCGGTCCCCTCTCATCGTTGCAGCGTTCCTAGTTCTACAGGTCACAATTCTCTCAATCACGGGTCTTGAGCTTGCTTTACTCAAGCTTACCGACGGTACGTTTGCGGCTTCTTTTCTCAACACTGCGCTTACTGCCTTTCTCTCGCTAGGCTTCGGCTTTGCCCTTCCCCTGACTGCACTCGGGGCCTTGCAGCCCGAGCTTGGCTCAGGGAGAAACATCGAGCTACTTCTCTCAGCATCCCTCTCGCGATGGAAAGTTGTGAGGGGAAAATGGTTCACGATGACGACGATGAGTTTTCTTCTCCTGATTTCAATCACTCCCTATCTGACTGTTCGCTATTTTCTCGGAAGCATCGATCTAATCATGGCAGTCGAAGTGTTTCTATCGGCTCTCATAGCCAATGCCGTCATGAACGCCATTGTTATTGGTGCTTCAGGATTCAATAGCTACATCGCACGCGCCGGAGCGATTCTATTTCTGGGGGTGATATTTTCAATTTGCGCAACATTGAATGTCGCAGTGACCTCCAGTGCTTCCTCCATTCAACAACTCAGTCAGCACACCCTCGGCACCAGTTTAGCAGGTGCTGTAATCATCATCCTCTCGCTTCAAATTGGACGTGCCCATCTCAAACTTTTCTCGACTCTCGAGAAACCATCATCAATGGGAGGTATTTTTGTAATGGCTTTTGTTTTTCCTCTTTTTCAAGGCCTTGGTCGGGCCTTCGGCGGATCAATCGCCCCATTAATTATTTCGCTTTTGTGGCTTGCGCTCGCATTCCTCATTGATCGCTCGCATCGACCATCTTACAGATATCGAGTTTCCAGCTCTCCAACTTGAAATGTCGAATTCCGGTCTCTATTCCTCTGTTAAAAGTGCTTTTGAAAGTGCCGGGTGGGCATTTGCTGAAATTCCTGATCAGGAAGTAATCCGGGCAGGATTCGAGGCTCACCACACCCGTGTCGACCTCCATGTTCAGGCGTTTGAGAAACTGACGACCATCTCCGTGGTCTCCGAATCTCCAAATGAAACTTCCGATCCCGCCAAACGAGAGCGACTCGCAGAGCTGGCGATGAGGGTAAATCAAACTCTGACAGTGGGGAATTTTGAAATGGACTGGGAGGCGGGACGCCTCATGTTTCGACTTAGCAATATCTTTTCCACTTCGAAAGGTGATCTTTCGATTATTCAAGGACTGATCCACAATACGGTGGGTGAAATGGATCGCATCGCTCCACTCGAAAGCATGATCTTTCAATGCGATGGGCCGTCTCTCGCCGCTTTGGATTTAAGGTCACTTATGGAAAGGGATGACTTACTGCCTCCTGTAGAGTCCGGCGATAGTGCCACTTAGACCATTTCTCTATGGATTCCAACTATCCGGTGAATGAAAGGATCTTCGTCCTGAAAGGTGACGACACTCTCGGCCCGTTTGAAATTGACGAAATCCTTGTGAAATTGGACGAGGGTACTCTGGGCCTCGATGATGTTTGCCTTAGGGAGGATGCCGGAGAAACCGAGCGCCTCCGTCAAATTCTCGACTGGGAAGAGTCAGAGACATCTCTCATTCCCAAGGACGATCATTCACGATTTCAAAATGATAAAATCGATTCCCGGGAGGAAGATCATGATACCAGTCCTCCACTACGCGCGGCCAAGCCCCTCTACCATGGCCATCGCTCAATCGTGACTTTCCCGCTCGCATTTCTTGGGCTTATCGGGGGAATCATTGGTGCCGTCTGGCTCTACCCCACTGCGCCAGCCTTCACCATTGCCGGGATAATGATCGCGGTTCTCTCACTGGCTTACCTCAGTCTAATGCGCTACACACGAGAGTACTTCATCACAGAGAAGAGAATCGAACTCGTTACCGGTCTAGTTGCCCGAAGTTCCAAAGAAGTAAGAATCAATGACATCCGCGCAGTAAATATTTCCTGCAATGGACTCGCCGGGATGATCGGCGTAGGGACTGTAGACTTTTTTACGATTGGTGACAGTCCCGAAGTCAGTTTTTCCAATGCCTGGGCGGCGAAAGAAATTAAGTCTCTTGTTAGGAAATTGCAGGACTCCACGGATTAGCTTTATGTCACTGGAACTTTAACTGCCTGAACAATTCGGATCGAAATCCAAATAATTGGAAAGATCATAAGCCCACAATACACTCGGTTTACGAGTCTTGCGTAAAGGGACCGCTGCAGCTGCCTTCGATAGCGCTCGGCGATCCAGACAAAGGTCAAAAGTAGCGGAATGAAAAGCGCTGTCGTCATCGAGTTTCCAGGGATCACCGGATTTCCGATCCCAGTGTAAGCAAGGGATAGACCTGTCATGATAAAGATGAATAATAGCATCCAACGCGCGCTGGCTCCCCTCACTCTCCATACCTCTTCGCTTTGGTGGCGAATTGCAATGCGGTGAATAACGGCAATCACCAAGAAAACGAAAAATCCGTAGAACAGGATCCACCCGCTTCGTCCAAGGACGCTCGATTTAAGTTGCTCTACCGCACCTTCAATTGCTCTCACAGCAAGACGACCAAGCCCGTTTTCCCTGACAAATTTGATTGGACCCGGCCTGTTAAGGATGGTCAGAGACTTCAATGATTCCTTATCTGAAAAGGTTTGCTGGAATCGAGATGCCTCAGCGCCATTCTCCATCCATACAGTATAGTTTTGATAGGAATGCAGTGGGTTCCCGAATCTTTCATTTGAAAAACTCAATCGTGGTCCGGCGACGATTAGAAAAGCCGTAACGAGCATCGCGAATCCCACCAGTTGATTTGAGTTCACCCAGCCGGAATCGGTTTCGCTCGGTCTTCTTGTTCGCCATGCTTCGAAGAGTGATCGGAAAAAAGAAACAAGCATGAAAGCAGTTACCAGCGGCCATATCGGTGGCCTTACAAGATAGGTGAGGCCTAGAAAAACCCCGAAGACGGCGTAAATCCAAAGCTTGTTCTGTCGAATCAAACTAAGGCCACACAGCCAAGTCAGCACGACGAGTAAGTAAAACAATGCGTCAGGACTGAAGAACGCAGATCTCTCCAAAATAACACCAAAGCCTCCCATCAGAATGATTGCCGCTGACCCGGTGAACGAAAATGCTTTCGCCGCGACAACTCCGAGAATCACCATGAGACTGCAAGACAAAATCAAATTCACCCACTTACCCTTGAGAAACAATTCATCTGGTGGCAGCGACGCAAATGGCCCCATAAGCCAGGGCCAGAGTGGCTGAATATTGCCGTCTGTGTAGTGAGGGAGAAACCGTGTGACCCGATTCGTAATGGCTACACCGGATAAGCCGTAGGCGTCAGTATTTGCGAAAGACTGATAGACAGATTCAATGTGGCCGGCTTGTGCATTCCCCAACCTCGACGAGTTTTTTTCCATCACCAAAATCGCTCCCAGAAAAAAATATGCCCATGTATAGAGCATCAGAAACCCGAGAAATAAGTACCATTTCGCCCAGGATTTTTTATTTCTCGAAGACAAATGCTCCGTAGCTTCGACTGATTCTTCTTTGGTCATGGCTCGCTGTCTCGCCGTCTGAGAAGAGACTCTGATTCAGCAAGACGGATCTCAGACTTTTTATAGTCGATTAGATTCGCTACCCGTTTCGCCTCTGACAATGACTCCTTAGCGACATAGAGGTCAACACTTCCGATGCCGGCCCCCGGGAAACTGTCCAGTTTGGCGGCTTCATATATGCTGAAAATCAGGCGCTTGGGCTGAAACCAGCGCGACACGTAGTTGATCGATTCAATTTCTCTGTATCCAAATTTTGCAGACTGAATCGGGTTTTTGCGAAACGCACGATCCTTTTGCTTAAACTGAATTACTACCTCAGTTGCCTGACAAATCAGCTTTCCCTCGACTATATCGTAGCCCATCGCGTCACCCGCAGGATTCTCAAAAGAGACCGACAGTTCGTCAAATATCGTTAGCGATTCACTCACTTGTTCAAACTTCGTTTTTGCGATAAAGCACGTCAGCCAGTAGCTTCGGCAGTGTTATCAATTGATCAGTCTCAGCAGGCTCTTCGAGTTCGAAGCGGACCCCCAAATGCCCGGCGGGCTGATCTCCTCGAACAAGGCAAATCCAGTTCTCACCTTCGCCCGACGTAACTTGAGTCACCCCGGGAGAGTGATGATTCTCGAGCAACTTCCAAGGTGACGCCGAACTTAAGCTTGGGCACGGCACGTCTTCGCTTTCCTCCCCCGCTCGATACAATTCATTGCCGAGGTCATCAAAGAAGACGCAGGAACGTGCTGAATAGTCTTCCTGAAGGCGCGAGGCCAACAAATCAAATCGCAGACGCAGAGATTTTGGCACCTGCGGAGAAGGAACAACCTCCTCGACTTGCGCAGCTTTTTTTCCTCCTTCAGGTATTTCGAACGCGTTTTGATCCGGGCTTTTTCCTTCCGCATTTCCAGCTAGATCAGACTTCAGTAATCCGTTCGAATCCATCTGCTCCCTAGCTTCCGCGAGTGATCGCATAGCACGCTCTGCATCGGTTCCTTTCGACTCGTCTGACTCAAAGGTCTCAGAAAGGGAGAGTCCCTGTTCAAGAAACATGTATCTATCCTCTTCAATATGGGAATCAGGCAGGTCCTCAACAACGACATTTTGTATAATCTCGTCTCCTGTCACTGCGTCAGATCCGTCCAGAAAGCCAGTCGAAATTCCTGCAACGGCCTCTCCATCATCCTGAATCTCTTCACTGATTGAGAGCTCCTCAGCTGACTCAAGATCATCAAGCGGAACCCCCATTCCTTCTCCCAGCAGCGGCGAAGAAATCAGAAGTCCCGGAATTGATTCTAACACAACGCTATCTTCGGCTTCCACTTCGGCTTCCACTTCGGCTTCCACTTCGGCTTGAACTTTTTCAGTAGTCGAAGGTCCCGGCATTGTCTTGCCGGTTGTTTTCTTAAGTT
>JARGOD010000137.1 GCA_029210205.1 Verrucomicrobiales bacterium
AGTCGGGGACGCGCTCGATCTGGGCACCGAGGTCGATGAGTTTATCATCAATGTGCTCGTATCCGCGATCTATGTGGTAGACGCGGGAAATTTCCGTATTGCCTTTCGCCGTGAGTCCCGAGAGAACGAGTGCAGCAGAGGCACGAAGGTCACTCGCCATGACTGGCGCGGCGCTGAGTTGTTCGACGCCTTTGATGACTGCAGTGCCGTCATCAACCTCGATATCGGCACCCATGCGTTTCATTTCCGAGGCATGCATGAATCGCTGAGGAAAGATCGTGTCTTTAACCACACTTAACCCGGGAGTGACGGCAAAGAGTGAGCACATCTGGGCCTGCATATCGGTAGGAAATCCGGGATAAGGCTCAGTGGTTATGTTGGCCCCGACCGGATTCTTCGCTTTCGAAATCGAAATCGTGGTGTCAGTCGTGCTGATTTCGCATCCGCACTGGGCGAGCACATCGAGAACTGCGGTGAGATGTTCGTGTTTGACGCGGCGAAGCGTTATCTTGTCTTCCGCGGCCATGGCACCTGCGACAAGGAAAGTGCCGGCTTCGATTCTATCAGGAATAACGGTATGCTCGACCCCGCCGAGTTCAGTAACTCCCTCGATCTCGATCACAGGGGTCCCGGCCCCCTCAATTTTAGCACCCATCGAAATGAGAAAGTCGGCGAGATCGACGACTTCGGGTTCGCAGGCGGCTCCATTGATGACCGTTTTTCCTTTAGCGAGTACTGCTGCCATCATGACATTGTCAGTACCTAGAACTGTAGCCCCATGTTTACCGGCCATGTCCAGAGTGTTGCCGTTTAATCCGAACCGCGCTTCGAGGTTGACGTTCCCTCCTTCAACAGTGACCTCGGCACCGAGACCTTCGAGGCCTTTTAAGTGAAGGTCGATAGGGCGGTCTCCAATAACGCAACCTCCGGGAAGTGAAACGTTGGCACGATTATGTCGGGCGAGAAGGGGGCCCATGACACAGACGGAGGCCCGCATCTTACGAACGAGATCGTAAGGTGCTTCGTGGCTTCGCAGTTTTTCGCACTTGATCACCACATTACCGCTGGCGCGCTCGACTTCGGCTCCCAAGTTTTGCAGAATCTGCAGCATGTAGTTGGTATCAGCAACGTCTGGGACCCGTCTGATCGTGCACTGTTCGCGGGTCAACAGAGTGGCTGCAAGAATCGGGAGGGAGGCATTTTTTGAGCCACTGATATTGACTTTGCCTGACAATGAACTGCCGCCGTGAACGATGAATTTTTCCATGCTGTAACTGAGAAAGACTAACCACCGGAAGCGGCGGGGAGAAGGCGGGCAGCCTAGCAGATTCAGGCTGGTTTGGTAGCAAAAATAAAACGTTCAATCCCGCTAAGATCTTTCATTCTTTCAACCGGATAATATCCCAGGTCTTCCGCAAAGACGGAGAGTGCTTCCGACTGCTCAATGCCAATTTCGAGGGCGATGAGACCTCCTGGATTAAGATGTTCGAAAGCGCCTTCAAGAGCCTTCTCAACTATTTCCGTTCCTTTCGGCCCTCCATAGAGAGCGAGAGGAGGATCTTTCTGAACTTCGCGGCTCAATTCGGTCGCCTCGCCGTCGGGGATGTAGGGAAGGTTCGCGGCAATGAGATCGAAGGATTGATCTATATCATTGAAGAGATCGCTCTCAACTATCGTGACGATGCTGCCGAGAGACAGAAGTTCAGCATTCTCTCTGGCAAGAGAGAGCGCATCAGAAGAGAGATCGGCGAGAATGACCTGCTCTGGTGGTGGCACCAGCTTTGCTGAGAGTGTCAGTCCAATCACGCCCGAGCCGCAGCCCAGATCGAGAACTGTCTTCGGGTTGACGTTCTCCCGATTGATCAAAATATCTGCCAATTCTTCGGTTTCAGGACGGGGAATGAGGGCTCGTGAATCAGTTTTAAATTCAAGGTCGTGAAACTCGACCGTGCCAAGAAGATGCTGAAGTGGCTCCCCACGGCTTCGACGTTTTGTAAGCTCGCGCAGACTCGCGAGTGCTTCCTCCGTCAAGGGGCGGTCGAAATCGAGATAGAGCTGCATGCGGTCCAATTTTAGGACGTGTGCAATGAGGTGCTCCATGCTGAGCCGCGCTTCATCGATCTGATGCTTTTGGAGATATTCGGTTCCCTTTTTCAGGGTATCCAGAATGGTTGCCATGGTGAGGAAACGGGCGCGATCAAAAACGAGGAAAGCGATTTCCAGGAAGAGGGCGAGTCTTGAAGATCGAGAAAGGGGGAGTTGTCACATCTTTTCCACCATTGAAGAAGGGTGTCCGGTGAAGTTGACTGCTGAAGAAGTGAAGATTGCCGTCTTGACCAATGATGAGACCTCCGGGCCAGATGAGTCGCGGATCCTGAATCAAAAGTCGCAGTTCAAGATAGCTGTCGTCAGGGTAGACGTAGTCGATAGATCCCCTGGAGATGTCCCCGAAGTAAATGTTCCCGCGAGAATCAATGACCATACTGTCAGCGATTGGCTTGGGAGAGACTCCGCCGACCTGGCTCTCGAGTGCCTGTTGCGGGAGATCCTGTCTTTGCAGAAGCTCAGTCTTGATTCGGAAAAGTGAGGCACCATTTCTTGGTCCGTAGTAGAGATACTCACCCTTCCGGTCGACGGCGATGGGGCTGACGCCGGTGAGAGGAGTGGCCACTTCTCCGTCCGGTCGGCGGACCGTGATAGATCGGCCATCGAGCTGCAGGACAATGCTGGGTTCCATTTGAGTTGAGCGATGTCCTTGAAGCACTCTTCTCGTCAACCCAGTTTCCGTATTGACGACGATGATCGCTGAGCTAATGCCATCTGCGGGATCGGAGATGTAAAGATATGGTGCGACCGGATCGAGAACGATGTTTCTGAGGAAAGACTTTGGTGACAGCGCCTGATTGTTGATGGGAAGGACCTTGTGAAACTCATCACGCTTCGAATCCCAGGCGACAAGTTTGGGGGATACATCAGAGCGACGTCCGTTGTCCAGCATCCAGACAATTCCCCGTGAGTCGCTGGCAACCCCGAGAACAGAATCCAAAATCACAGGTTCGCCTGATCCCGGTGTGTTCATTGCCTCATTGGGAAAAGGAACCCAACCGTTTTTTCGGTCCAATCGCATCACGCGGTAGGTTGGGTGAAAAAACTGATGACACGAGATGACGTAGTCACCCGACGGAAGGACGCACATGCCACCCGGTCCGGTCGGTGCCTGCACCGTTTCCTGCAGGTCATTGCCGGCCTTCTTGAAAAACGAGGGCATCGGCGGGAGCTTCAGATCCGGCGCGGGGCAGGAAATCTGACTGCCGATAAGAAGCGTAGCTGCAAGAATCCAGAAGCCTGGACGCTGCCTCTTCCAATCGGTAGCCTGTCGAAAGTTAAGTGACATGGATTATTAAATGCCGAGAAAGCGATATTGTGGTCGAAAAATGGAAGAGGTCAACGAGGATGAATCAGAGTAACAACTCTGGATAATTCGCCTTTGCCATCTCGTGGCAGGTTTCCTGAATCTGCTTTGCTGTTCCTGCTTCAGCGATTCCTTTGATCCATTCTCCACAAGCAGTCGAATCCAAGGTCGAAATAGCACGCCGTGTTCTCAGCAACTGGGCGGACCCGACCGAAAGTTCGTCAACACCCAGACCGACCCAGATCGGTGTCATTTCAAGATCACTGGCTGCCTCGCCGCAGATCCCGCACCAGATACCGTTCCGGTGAGCAGCCTCAACGGTCTGTTTAATCATGGAAACGACAGCAGGGTGGGTGGGTTGATAGAGCGATGCGACCCGGTCATTCACGCGGTCCACGGCGGTGGTGTACTGAACCAGATCATTGGTGCCGATACTGAAAAAATCGACTTCGCGAGCGAGGTGATCAGCAATGAGCACGGCGCTGGGAATTTCGATCATCGCCCCGACTTCGATTTCTTCGTCAAATTCGGTGTTCTCATCGCGAAGCTCACTCTTTGCCAGTTCGAGCTGAACTTTTGCTTCCTGAAGTTCCTCAAGTGTAGAAATGAACGGGAACATGACGCGGACTTTCCCAAAAGCACTGGCTCGCAAGATAGCGCGCAGCTGAATCCGGAACTCGCCGGGTCGATCAAGGCTGAGACGAATCCCTCTCCAGCCAAGAAAAGGATTGGGTTCAGGATTGTCGATTAACTCCGGGTAGAGTTTGTCTCCGCCAATATCCAAGGTACGAATGATAACGCCATGCTCTCCAGTGGCTTCGGCAGCGGCCTTGTAATTGCCGAATTGAAACTCTTCGCTCCTCTGCTCCCGGCTTTGCAGGTAGAAAAACTCAGTACGGTAGAGTCCGATTCCCTCGGCATCCTGATTTTTGACTCCTTCGATTTCTTCGATGAATTCGATATTCGCCGAGAGAGTGACTCTCTTTCCGTCGGCTGTGGTCGTCGGATGGCCCTTGAGCTGACTTAGACTGTCGGAGAGTTTTTCATCGCGTATTGCCAACTCGCCGTATTCCTTAAGCGTTGACTCGGCGGGGTTTAAAATGACGCGTCCGTGGTAGCCATCGACGAGGACGATGTCACCGGCATTACAAACATCGGGGATTTGATGCAGCGCAACAACGGCCGGGATATTCAGTGATCGTGCCATGATCGCTGTGTGTGAGGTCGCACTTCCAACCTCGGTGGCGAATCCTTTGACGCGACTCCGGTTGAGACCAACTGTGTCGGAAGGAGTCAGATTGTGGGCGAGAATAATGGATGTATCAGTCTGCAGCCGTAGGTTTCCATCCTCAAGATTCGACCAGCTGAGGTTTTTCAAGACTCTCTTCGCGACGTCTTCAATATCCACCGCCCTTTCCCTGAGGTAGGGGTCGGAAATTTTTCGCAGCGAATCGATGTAGCGCTTTACGACTGAGTAATAAGCCCAGTCGATCGATTTCATCTGGGTCTCACAAACACGGAGTACCTCATTAAGAACGGTTGAGTCTTCAAGAAGGAGCAAGTGTGCATCGAAGATGCCGACATGGCTTTCGTTGTCCTCTTCACTGCTGATTTCAGATTGAAGCTCAATGATCTGATCACGTGTTGCAATCAAGGCAAGGGACAGCCTTGCCTTTTCCGCTTCAACACTGTTGCGTGAGATTTCGGAATTCTCGGGCTCCTCAAGTGTCTTCCCAAGAAATTCGACCGGGCCCCAGCAAACCCCGGGAGAAACTCCTATCCCCTCGAGTCTTATTTCGGCTTTCTTAGCGGTCTTGTTCATCAACAACGGTTTCTAAACGATCCAGCGGCGAAATTATTATGCCTAATGTAGCCAAAAGGGCCAAGGCAGAATGGAGGCGTCCGATTGACTAGCAATCCGCCTCGAAACCACTGTTCACGAGCGTGCTGATCCGCTCAATCGCGGTATCGGCATCATCACCCTCGGTCGACACCGTGATCACTTCGCCCTGAGCTGCTGCCAGCATCATCAGTCCCATGATGCTCTTCCCGTTGATCTCCTCGTCGTCCTTCTCCACCCAGATTTCGCATGAAAACTGGTTTGCCAGCTTCACGAACTTCGCCGCAGGGCGGGCGTGGAGGCCCTCCTCGTTGGGGATAGTTAGTTCGCAGGTCGGCATGTCGAAGGTAAGTTTAGACAAAAGTTAATCAAAATCAGACAACCGATTTACGTTCGTCCCGCATTCTTTTCAATAGTTTCTTGTTGAATTCGACTGCGGAATCATGTCCCAGGGTCTTCAACTTCTGATCTAGCGCGGCCACTTCGATTAGCTGAGCAATATCTCTTCCCGGTGCTACGGGGAGCTCGATGTGGGGCACCTCCATGCCCAGAACGTCGAGTGAAGCTCGATCGAGACCAACGCGATCGACGTCATTCATGTTTTCTTCCCATTTCAAATTCACAACGAGGTCGAGTCGTTTCTCAGTCCGTACTGTGCCGACGCCAAAAAGCGCCGCCACATTGATGATTCCGAGGCCTCTCACTTCCATGTAGCTGCGCCCGAGCTCGGGAGCCGTCGCAATGAGCTCTCGATCTTCGATATTCCGTATTCTCACCATATCATCAGCAACGAGGCTGGCTCCACGTCGCAACAGGGCGAGGACGGTTTCGCTTTTCCCGGTGCCACTGTCTCCCCGGATAAGGATTCCGATACCCATGACGTCAACCATGCAGCCATGCTCCGTCGTTGTGGGAGCGAATTCCCAGTCGAGGCGGACCGTGGCCGCATTGATGTAATTCATCGTCACCATCGAAGTCTGCAGGACGGAAACCCCACAGTCATTCGCGATCGTCAAGAGTTCGTCTGGAAGGCTCTGATTCCGGCTTACAACAATTCCCGGAATGGCTTGTTTGCAAAGGTCTACGAAACGTTTCTCGGCATTCTCCTTACTCAAGTGCCGCAGATAGGAACGTTCCGCGAGGCCAATGACCTGGAGGCGGTGCAGGGCAAAATACTTGTAAAAGCCTGTTAAGGCGAGACCCGGGCGATTGATCGTCGGTTCGAGGATCTCGCGGTCGAACCCGACCTTGGTGCCGACCAGCTCCATGTGGAGTTCAGGAGCATGGCGACGGTAGAAGTCTCCGATCGTAACGGAGGTTGGCTTCCGGGGTTTCGACTTGGAATGTTTGCTTGGCATAGCGTTGACCTCGAAACTATGAGGCCTCCTGCATTTCGGCGCGAACAAAAAAAGGCGGGACCGAAGTCCCGCCTTCCACCAAGGGAATTTCGCCGAAGCGAAAAGGTGTAAAAAGATCCTACCAGTAAGTGCGGACAGCGAGCTGCCACTGACCATTCTTGATCTCATTGTCTGTGCCGAAGACTTCACCGGTGGCATACTCGTAGCCACCCATGACCTTCAGCTTCTCGCCGCAGATGAAATACTGCAGGCCGGCGTAGATCGTGTGGTAGTGCTCGACGCTCTGACGTCCGCCGCCGAAATTTCCACCGGCCGGAGCTCCGAACCGTTGTGGGCGCTGCTCGCGACCTTCAGCAAGATATCCGTAACGGAAAACGGCTTCAAGCTTGTCAGTGATGTCATAACTTGGAACCACGTAGAAGCCCCAAGTGTCATTTCCTGCTGGAATTCCACCACCGCCTGAGCGGTTTGCACCGTAGATAAGGTCGGTCATCAACTGGAATTTTCCAGATTCGATTTCAGCACCGATTGCAAATGCGTGCTCATACGCTGCGCCGCTAGTACCGTTAGCTGCAGGGAATTGAGCTGCCTCATTGCCTTCGTCATTGTCAACGAAGACGTAGTCGAAGAAAAGGCTCGTGGTGTCTGAAACTGGCACCTCAAGATTATACGAAAAACCAGTGTTCGAACTCATGTCAACCCACTCAGGGCTGTCCGCGTGAGCACCGTGAACCCAACCACCGATTTGGTGAGAAAGCTCACCGGTATTAAATCCAACTACAGCACCCCAGGGGCGGGCGCCTGCGACTTCATTGACAATCGCGGAACGCTCAACAGTTTTAATTCGCTTCGAGGACTCGATGTCCTCGCGTGTCAAATGCTGCTTCTGCTTACCGACCTTCAAGAAGAAGTCGTCAGATGGCTCCCACTCGATGTAGAGGTCCTGGAAGTCATTGAAAAATGGCCCCGGATCATTAAAGAGATTTGTACTATTTCCAGTTCCGTCCGCAATGTTGGCCTCAGCGTAGAACGTAAGGTTGTTTTGCATCTCGACCTCAAGAGCGAGGCGAAAACGGCGGTGATGCCAGTTGTGGTATCCATTGTTGGTAACACCATTGATTTCCTCGTCACCCGAGATGAACTGGCCATGGTAACGACCATGAAATGAAACTTCTTTGATGAAGCCGTCACCCTCGTAAAGAGTGTTGTTGTCGAATATATCGCAGAATGTCCACGATGACTCGATTGGCATCTTGTCGTCGATGATGGCTTTGCCATAATCTCCGGCAACAAGTGAGCTAGCAGCGAAAGCTGCTGTCAATCCTGCTACTGCGAGGAATTGATGAATGCGGTTATTTTGTGTCATTGAATAGTTTATTGAATGGTAACAGGTTTGAATAATTCCTTACTCAGGGAGTTTCCAACGAACCATTGTGACATTTCAGCCACGACAGGTCTTTAGAAGCGCTAGTTCCTGCGACATCAGGAGAATGGAGAAATGTTTGAAGTCTGCAACTCTCGTTATGTGACAAAGTGAGTTCAATTGTGACAGCGCTGTCACAGACGTGATGGCGAATTTAAGCAATGGATTGGCCTTATAAACTGATTTGCAACGTGTTATGAGTTTCCCTGAGTGGATTTTCTTGATTCTTCAGGCCTCGAAATTTGAACAAGTTTTCCCTAAGAAAATTTGTAGAAATGGTTCTGGATGAACAAAAAACCCCCTTCTGCAGGCTTAAGCCGGCAAAAGAGGGTTGTGTAAATTGAGAGACGTAAGTGTCTCCAACTGAGGGAGAAAGTGCTACTCCACGAGAGTCACGCTTCCATCCTGAAGGGAATAAAATGCGCCGACAATCTTGATCTTGCCTTCAGCTTCCATCCCCGCAAGCACTTCGCTTCGCTCGCGGATGTCAGCAACAGTCTGCTTGACGTTGGCGTGGATGACCTCGTTGACGAACTCGCCATTTTTGGAGTTGCGTTCGCCGTCGTGGCCTTCAACAGAGTCGATCGCCGGCTTGATCTTCGCAAGAAGCT